>DNYS01000272.1:12286-12475 GCA_003506735.1 Nitrospinota bacterium | reverse complement strand
TAAGGTACGCGAGGGATGCCGCCGTTGCGGCCTCGAAGAGTTCAGGGGCCCCCTCCTGGCCGGCTTCTCTGGCGGCGCCGATTCAACGGCCCTGATCCTCTCTCTTTCATCGCTCATGAGCGGCCGGGGCGGCTGGCCCTCATCGCTCACAGCCGTTCATGTCGATCATGGCCTGCGCCCCGGGGGGGC
>DNYS01000272.1:11861-12047 GCA_003506735.1 Nitrospinota bacterium | reverse complement strand
TGGCCCATACCCAGGACGAGCAGGCCGAAACCGTCCTCATGCGCCTTTTCGAGGGCGCAGGACCCAAAGGCCTCGCCGGTATTTCTTCCCAAACCCTTCTTCGGGAAGAATCCGCCCAGGGGGACCCCTCGCGGGGGGAACCCGCGCTGTCAAAGAGTTTGGAGGTTTTCATCGTGCGCCCTCTTT
>DNYS01000272.1:1922-11690 GCA_003506735.1 Nitrospinota bacterium | reverse complement strand
CGAATCGCCGGCAGCGCAGGCCATTTGAGCGATGCGATCGAAACCCTCGAGGCATCGGTCGATGACGCGTGCGGGGCGTTTCTTTCAAAAGAGGGGAATCATGTCCGCATTTTCCCGCTATCGGGGGTCAGGCTCCTCCCCAGCGCCGTACGGGCGGGGCTCTGGTCGGCGGCCCTGAAAACCGGTGGCGGAGCCGCCGGCCGCCGAATGGCACTGGAGAGAATCATTAAGAGTATCGACCGTCTGGCACTCGAAAGTGGTCCCTCCGCCACCCTCAGCCTACCGGGAAAGTCACGGGCATGGCGGCGGTACGACTCGATTTTCATCGGCATCCCGGACGAAGAATCCCCCTTGCCGGAGGATGAGGTTTCTCTCGCCATTCCGGGCCGGACCGTCCACCCCGGGCTGTGCATCGAGATAGAAGCAAGCCCGCCCGTGGAGGGGGGCGAGGCGCCGGACGGCAAGTTTGCGGCTGATCTGGATTCCCTCAGCCTTCCGGAGGGGATCATTGTTCGAACCAGACGCCCCGGAGATCGGTTTTATCCTCCTGGAGGAGCGGGAGAGCGAAAATTGAAGGAGTTTTTCATAGACCGGAAGATACCCCGTCTCGAACGGGAATACATCCCGCTCCTCGCCTCCGGAGATGAGATAATCTGGGCGGTGGGGCATGCTGTTTCGGAAAAATACCGCTCCCGCCCCGGATCGCGTCAATTTGTGGCTCTGACAGCCCGAACGGTCAAGGATATCCGAGACCTATAGATAGACGAACCCCACAAATCCTGATATTCTATAATAATTGTAGTATTTTCCATGATTTTTGAGGGAATGCATTGGATCAATTTTATAAAAACCTAGCCATGTGGCTTATCATCGGTCTCGTCATGGTGGGGCTGTTTCAGGCCTTCAATAGCACCCGTACGCTGGACCGCAAAATCGTCTACAGCGACTTTCTCCAGTCCGTGAATCAGGGCCAGATCAGCGAGGTCCTCGTTCAGGGGGACAATATCCGGGGCCGCTATCTCAACGGCAAAATATTCCAGACCTATGCGCCCAAGGACCCCAACTTGATCGACACGCTCCGGAAAAAGGGCGTACGTATCAGCGCGGAGCCCGTGGAGCAGAATTCATGGTATGTGAATCTTCTCCTGAGCTGGTTACCGATGCTGGTTCTGCTCGGGGTGTGGATATTCTTCATGCGTCAGATGCAAATGGGCGGGTCGAAGGCCCTTTCTTTCGGAAAGAGCAAGGCACGGCTGGTGGCCGAGCCCGATAAGAAAAAAGTGACTTTCAAGGACGTCGCCGGAATCGAGGAGGCGCAAGAGGAACTCGAAGAGCTTGTCGACTTCCTTCGGGATCCGCCGAAATACACCCGCCTCGGCGCGCGGATTCCCAAGGGCGTGCTCCTGATCGGCCCCCCTGGAACGGGGAAGACCCTCCTTGCCCGTGCCATCGCGGGAGAGGCGGACGTTCCCTTTTTCCAGATCAGCGGCTCCAGCTTTGTCGAGATGTTCGTTGGCGTCGGGGCTTCCCGCGTCCGCGACCTCTTCGAGCAGGGAAAAGCCAATGCCCCATGCATCATCTTTATCGATGAAATTGATGCGGTCGGCCGCCACCGCGGTGCCGGGCTGGGCGGCGGTCACGATGAACGCGAGCAAACCCTGAACCAGCTTCTTGTCGAGATGGACGGCTTCGAGTCGAACGACGGCGTGATACTCATATCCGCCACCAACCGGCCCGACGTTCTCGACCCGGCCCTTTTGCGCCCGGGGCGGTTCGATCGCCAGATTGTCGTGTCCTTGCCGGACATCATCGGCCGCCTCAAAATTCTCCAGGTGCATTCCAGGGAAATCCCCCTCGACGATTTGGCAAATCTCGAACTGATCGCGCGGGGCACGCCCCGGTTCTCGGGTGCGGATCTAGCCAACCTGCTGAATGAAGCCGCTCTGATCGCGGCCCGGCTCAGAAAGGACGCCGTGGAGATGTCCGACCTGACCGAGGCCAAGGATAAGGTTCTGATGGGCAAGGAAAGGCGGAGCCTCGTTCTGAGCGAGAAAGAGAGGGAAAACACCGCCTACCACGAGTCGGGGCACGCGCTCGTCTCTGTTCTCACTCCGGGCACGGACCCGGTGGAGAAAGTGACGATCATTCCGAGGGGATTTTCACTGGGGAGCACCTGGTCGTTTCCGGAAGAGGACCGCTACAGCGAAAACCGGACATTCCTGCTCAAACAACTGAATATCCTGATGGGCGGCCGCGCGGCGGAGATGTTGGTCTTCGACGAAATGACCACGGGCGTCAAACAGGATATCCAAAGCTCCACGGAGATCGCGCGGAACATGGTTTGCGAGTGGGGGATGAGCGAAAAGCTTGGGCCGCTTTCCTACGGGAAGAAGCAGGAGCAGATTTTCCTGGGGAGGGAATTGTCTCAACACCGCGACTATAGCGATTCCATCGCCATGGCCATCGACGAGGAAGTGAAGAAATTGGTCACCAATGCGTACGAAAATGCCATCAATCTTCTGAGGGACAACCGGGACAAGCTCGACCTTCTGGCCAAGGCGCTTCTGGAATTCGAGACCCTCGATAGAGAGGACATCGAAGCCCTGCTCGAAACGGGCGAGGCGCCGGTGGCGCTCAAAAAGAAACAGGAAGCCCGCCAAAGCGAATTACGCCCTTCTCCGCGGACCAAACCGGAGAGTTCTCGCCCCCAGGCCGGCGCCAAACCCTCTCCCCCGGATTTGGCGCCGGGACAGGCATAGCAACCGGTGGCGGGCGGGGCGGGGTTTCCGCCTCACACGAGCCGTCAGCGGTATACGCTTCCAAGCAAGTCGCCTGACAAAAAAACCGATTTAATTCCCCGGCAAGCCAGGCGCGCAGCCTGGCGGCTCGCCCATCATCCGGAGGAGCGGAATGCCCAAGCTCTGCGTTAACGTCGATCATGTGGCGACCGTCCGCCAGGCCCGCAAGACGGACGAGCCGGATCCGGTGGCGGCCGGGCTCATCGCCGAGCGGGCCGGGGCTGTGGGGATCACCATCCATCTTCGGGAGGACCGCCGCCACATCCAGGATCGGGATCTCCGCCTCATGCGCGAAGTCGTTCGCGGGAAACTCAACCTGGAGATGGCCCCGATTCCGGAGATGAGGGATATTGCCCTTAACGTCGGCCCGGAACAGGTCTCTCTTGTCCCGGAGCGCCGGGAAGAGGTGACGACCGAGGGAGGCCTCGACGCCGCCGGACAGACGGATCGCCTTCCCGAGATCATCGTCCCCCTGCGGGAGGCGAAAATTCTTGTCAGTTTGTTTATCGATCCAGATGATTCTCAAATCGAGGCCGCCAAAAAACTGGACGCCGATTCCGTGGAACTGAATACGGCGGCCTATTCGGAGGCCCGTGGAGAGGATGCGCGCAAATCTGAAATCGCCGCGCTTCGCCACGCCTGCGAGCGGGCGCACGCCCTGGGCCTGGGGGTGTACGCAGGCCACGGATTGACCTATCTGAACGTTGAACCCATCGCAGATCTTCCGCATCTGGAGGAATTAAATATAGGCCATAGCATCGTGGCGCATTCCATTTTTGCCGGCTTTGAGCGGGCGGTGCGCGAAATGGCGTGCCTTGTCGATCGGCCGAGGAGGGGCTGATCGTGGCACTCCCGATAGCAACCGCCGAGGAAATGGGCCGGGTGGATACCCGGGCCATCGAGAGCTTCGGCATCCCTTCGGCGGCGCTCATGGAGACGGCGGGCGGGCGAGCCGCTCAGATTATCTGGGAGCGGTTCGGAAAGCCTGGCCTCCGCGTTTTGGTTCTGGCCGGGAAGGGAAACAACGGCGGCGACGGTTTCGTGATTGCCAGACATCTCCTGAACCGGGGAGCGGCCGTTCGCGTGATGGCGATTTTTCCGCTGGAGGAGGCCTCGGGCGATTCGGCTATTTTTCTGAGTATCCTTAAAAAAATGGACATCGGCATTGAAGAGGCTGGGGGAGAGGAGGGCATATCTGCTCTCGCCTCGGCAGCCCGCCATTGTGATCTGGTGGTGGATGCTCTTCTGGGCACCGGTTTCGCCCCGCCCGCCCGGGGTTTTATCGGAGAGGCGCTCTCGGCCCTATCCGGAGTTCGGACTCCCATCGCTGCGGTGGACATTCCCTCGGGCCTGGATGCGACATCGGGAGCGGCCGAACCGCCTTTTTTGAGCGCAGAACTCACTGTGACGTTCGGTGCCCTCAAGCGCGGGCACTATCTGATGCCCGCGGCCGGATACGCGGGAGAAGTCCGGCTCATCGATATCGGCATTCCCCGTGCCTGCCTCGATGAGGAAAATATTTCCCTCCGCCTGATCGAGCGGAGCGACGTTGCCGGGTTTCTTCCGATCCGCCGCGTGGATGCCCACAAAGGGGATGCCGGACACCTGTTGGTATTGGCCGGCTCGAAAGGAATGATGGGGGCGGCCCTCCTGGCGGCCTCGGCGGGGCTCCGGATGGGGGCGGGAAAAGTCACCTTGGCGGTGCCGGAATCTCTCACGTTCGCGGTCGAATCCGGCCCCCCCGAAATCATGGCGCTCTCGCTTCCAGAGACTTCGGCCGGGACGGCGGACCAGGCGGCCTTCGACCTCATTCTCGAAAGCGCCCTGGGAATGGACGCCCTGGTCCTGGGCCCAGGTATGTCCACCCATCCCCGGACGGTCGAGTTGATTCACCGCCTAATCCAGCACATTGAGATACCTCTGGTCCTGGACGCGGACGGGCTGAACGCCCTGTCCCAGGACATCACGGTTTTGGATGGGACTCGCCAGGGGCTTGTGCTCACCCCCCATCCGGGGGAGATGGCACGCCTGGGCCGAATCAGCACCGCCGAGGTTCAGGCAGACCGGGTAAACCTGGCCATCGATTTCGCGGTGCGCTACAAGGTACATCTCGCCCTCAAAGGGGCCCATACCATTACCGCCCTCCCGGATGGCGCCGCCTGGCTGAATCCCACCGGAAATTCCGCCCTGGCCTCGGGCGGTACGGGCGATGTGTTGGCCGGAGCGGTCGGGGGACTCCTGGCCCAGGGGGTTTCGCCCGAGGGGGCCCTTACCGCGGGGACCTATCTTCATGGCCTGGCGGGAGATATCGTCGCAGGGGAGGGCGGAGATACCGGCCTGGCGGCCACCGACCTGCTCCCAGCGCTTCCCCTGGCACGAAGGCGGGTGCTCCAAGAGGAGCGGGAGGAGAGGCATTGAAGGCTGATACCCTCATTCTGGAAAGCCGCTCTGCCGCCAAGACCGAGGCCATCGGGCGCGATCTTGCCAAAAATTTAACAGCCGGCGATGCCATTCTCTTGTACGGAGACCTGGGCGCGGGAAAATCCGTTCTTGCGCGCGGAATAATCCAGGCCCTTCCGGGCGGAGAAAACCGCACGGTCCCTAGCCCCACGTACGTGTATATCCGCCACCATCCCACACGGCCCCAGGTGCATCACCTGGATTTGTACCGCTTGCCGAAAAATTTCGACCCCCAGGACCTGGGCCTGGAGGAATTGGTTGATTCGGAGAGCGTAACCATCGTGGAGTGGGCCGAGCGGCTGGAGGAAGGATTATTTCCAAGGTTTACCCGAGTGCGCCTGGAAATCCTGAACGAGGACCGGCGAAGAATTCACATCCAAAAAGGATAATTCGCCAAACCCCCGGTATCCCCAAAGCCGATAAGCGCCGGTAATCAAGGCGATCCTTCCAACAGCTTTTCTTTGCATTCTCGATCGAGATGTGGCATCGTGTTTACGGCATTACAATTGCAAGCATTATTTTTACTCGGACTTGAAATTCTCAATGATTCGCGGAATTTTTACCGATCCATGCAACCCACCGCAATCGAAGTTGCCGTGAATTATGCATGGAATCCTTTTGGCGCAATGGATTTGGGCGAATGAATAAATTCTTGGCCGAGTGGGCATGAAAAATGGTTTCGGTTATGGAGCAATCCTTACTTTTGAGAAAATATCGAACTCCGGCTATTCCGCCAATTGCCCGGAAATGCTTGCATCGGATTAAGGTATGATCTCCAATCTTCATATTCGCAGAATTCTTCTTGGAGTGCTTCTTCTCGTGGGCGGAACCGTCGCCTATTATCTCCTTCGCCCATCCGGTTACTCGATCCAGGCTGAAAATATCTCCTTCCTCGGATCGGATGCTGACATGACGATTGATGAAATGCATGTTGTGCAAAATAAAAAGGGCGAAAAAACATGGGAAATGTGGGCCGATTCGGCAAAATTGTACCGCAAAAAGAAACTGACGAAACTCGAAGCCATTCATATCCGTTTTTATCCGAAGAACGGCCAGCGGATGGAAATCACGGCCGATAGAGGCGTGATGGAAACCGGCACCCGGAACATGAATGTACGCGGAAATGTCGTGATTAAAACGTTCGATGGTTTTTCTCTTCGAACCGACCACCTGCGTTTCATGCCCAAGGCGAACCGCATCGAAACCGACGCCAAAATAGCCGTGACGGGAAAATCATTCACCCTCACCGGGATCGGCCTCCATGCGCGGACCGACCTGGGCCGCTTTTCCTTGAAAAACAAGGTGGAAGCCGTGATTCACAACATGCAGGCGGGAATCTTCGCCGCCCCCTCCGAGCAGATCAACGCATCGCCGCTTTCGGGTGGCGGTGCGTTGCCGCAAGGGAGAACAGGGCCATGATGCTTCCCCGGATCACCCGAAAAAAATCTGCCGCGCCTTTTCGCCCGGCAATGTGCTCTTGCCGCGGCCTGATGGCGCTCTTCTTTTTCATTCCTCTGCTTTGGAGCCCATCCGCCGGGGCGGCCCCATTCCGGGCCGGAGGGAACTCCGCCTCCATGAAAAACAAGAAAGAGCCCATCAAAATCAGATCCGACCGGATGGAAGCCTACAACAAAAAAAATCTGATCATTTTTATCGGGACCGTCATCGCCGTCCAGGGCCAAATGGAGATTCGATCGGACCGCCTTGAGGTACATCTCAAAAAACAAAAGAAAAATTCCGGCGAATCCCAAAAGCGATCCGGCCCAGCCGGCACCTCGGCGTCTTCCTCCGGGCGGGGGCAGGGGGGGGTCGAGCGTCTCATCGCAACCGGGAATGTCCGCATCACCCAGGGAAAGGAAAAATACGCCACCGCCGATCGCCTCGATTACAACGAAACGGCAGGGCGCGCTGTTCTCACCGGAAATCCCCGTGCCTGGGAGAAAAACAACCAAATCATCGGAGCGAAGATCGAAATTTTCATTCGCGAGGGCCGCACCATCGTCCACGGCAGCCCCAAGCGCCGGGTCAACGTCACGCTATTTCCAAACAACCGCCCTAACGTTCCCGCAGCCGGCGTCAATGGAAGATAACGGCCATATCCGCGCCCCATCGTCCAACGGTGCTGCCCGGATGCGCCTGGGGATACGCGCGCTGGTCAAGAGTTATTCCGGAAGACGGGTGGTGGACGAAGTGGACCTTGATGTCTCTCCGGGCGAAATTGTCGGCCTTTTGGGACCGAACGGGGCGGGAAAGACCACAATTTTTTACATGATCGTCGGTTTGATCGAACCCGAGGCCGGCGATGTTTATTTGAATGAAAAAGCCATCACCAACATGCCGATGTTCCAGCGCGCCCGCCGGGGGGTGAGCTATCTTCCCCAGGAGGCATCGATATTCCGGCGCCTCACGGTGGAGGAAAACATCATGGCTGTCCTCGAAATCATGCCCGGCACCCATTCCAGCCGCAGAAAAAAAGCCGAAGAACTCCTCGAAGATCTGAATATTGGCCATATCCGCACTTCAAAGGGTTTTTCCCTTTCCGGCGGAGAGCGGAGGCGGGTAGAGATCGCCCGGGCTTTGGCGACCTCACCAACGTTTATTTTGCTCGACGAGCCGTTCGCCGGGATCGATCCTATCGTCGTCAATGACATTCAGAATATCGTCATCGGATTGAAGGAACGCGGAATTGGGATTCTCCTTACCGACCACAATGTCCGCGAGACGCTTCAGATTTCCGACCGGGCGTACATCATCAACGAAGGCAGGATTCTGGAATCCGGCTCGCCAGACGTCATCGCGTCGAGCGATCGGGCCCGGAAGGTCTATTTGGGAGAGAGTTTCCGGCTTTAGCCGAATTTCGTTGTTTTTGGAGATTCGCCGTGGTGCTTCAGGCAAGAATGGATTTGAGCGTGGGGCTCAACCAGCATCTCGTCATGACTCCCATGCTGCAGCAGGCGATCGCCATGCTGCCCATGACACGCATGGAGCTCCAACAAAAAGTCCAGCAAGAACTGATGGAAAACCCTACGCTCGAGGAAAACCTCGACGAGATCAAGGAGATCGCCGATGGAGAAATGCCTGAGTTGCGCGACGATCTTCCCAGCACGGAAACAGACGAGCGGGGCGAGGTGGAGATCGACTGGGAGAACATCGTCCACGATACCTATGGGCTCGATAATTTCGCCCCGCCCGCGGGCAATGATGATTTGCCATCCATTCAGGAGACGATGTCCGTTCCCGAATCCCTGCCCGACCATCTGGAGTTTCAATTAAAACTGAGCTTCGTCAGCGAGATCGTGCAGCGGGTGGCGCAGGAAATCATCTGGAATATCGACGACTCAGGTTATTTGCGCTCCGACCCCGCCGAATTTATTACATTTAATGGATACTCCCCCTCTCACCTCGCCGAAGCCCTCGCCTTGGTGCAATCCTTCGACCCGCCCGGAGTGGGAGCGAGGGATTTAAAGGAATGCCTGCTTCTCCAATTGAACTTGCTCGATTTTCAGGCCGAGGAGCACCAACCCCTTCTCCGGCTTGCCAAAATGCTTGTCGAGGAACAGATCGAAAACCTTTTCGAGCGAAATTATCAGCGCCTCGCCCGCGCCTTTAAGGTCGATTTGGGGCAAATTCAACTGGCGATTGTCCTGATCCGATCCTTGAGCTCCCAGCCGGGGGAGAAATTTACGCAAGAATTGGTGGAAATAGCCGAACCCGATGTCACCGTGACCAAGCGGGGAGACGATTACGAGGTCATCTTGAACGATGACGGATTGCCGCCCCTTCGAATTAGCCAGACATACAGGGCAATGGCGGCCAACCGGGACAACGTGTCCCCCGAGACCAAGAAATTCATTGAGGGGAAGGTGCAGGCGGCTCTATGGTTCATCAAAAGCATCGAGCGCCGGCGCACGACCATCTTGAAGGTCTCCCAAAGCATCGTCAAATTTCAGCGAGGTTTCCTGGATCGGGGGATTAGCGGCCTGAGGCCGCTGGTCTTGCGCGATGTGGCCGACGATATCGAAATGCATGAATCGACTGTCAGCAGGGTGACCACCGGAAAATACATGGAAACGCCCCAAGGGGTTTTTCACTTCAAATACTTCTTTCACAGCGCCTTGGGCTCAAAGGACCGGGGGGGTGCTTCTTCCGTTGCCGTACGGGAAACTATTCGGCAGATGGTCGAAAAAGAGAACAAACAAAAGCCCTTAACCGACATTCAACTGATGGAGCGTCTAAAGGAAGCTGAAATAAAAATTGCCCGGCGGACTGTAACCAAATACCGAAAAGAGCTTCAAATCCCCTCGGCGAGTCACCGGCGTCAAATTCACTGACGAAAATCACGCATACACAGTTTTATCAAACGGTTATGCTAATTACCTGCCCAGATACGTGAGATTGTTCATTTCGCAAACCTGGCAAAAATATGTCCTTGCCCTCCATCGAGATTGAATTATTTGTGTATCTTCATAATTACCAATTGGTTAAATGGTAAATATAAGAAAAATAATCG
>DNYS01000272.1:0-1749 GCA_003506735.1 Nitrospinota bacterium | reverse complement strand
TTTTGACTATAATGATATCGGACGAAAGAGGATTGGGTGAATTTCTCCTGATTTGGATGCGAGTCGAACAGGATACCATTTCGCGGAATTTCGCCGGAATGGAAGCCCGGCGATGGCTCGCTCCGGAGGAATTGCCCTAAATTTCTTTTCCTACTGCCCTCATTTTAAGCTCATTGCCTTCCCTCCGAGGTGAGGGAGAGGTCCAGCATGACACAAATTTCAGTCTCTCAGTTTTTCGAAGATATGCGGGAAGAGTTGCACCTGGAGTTGCTTGCCGGCGCGAATGGCCTGACCAAGAAAATTCTCGAAAAACGATTTCAGAAAAACAGCGTGGCCCTGACTGGATTTTTGAAGTCCGTCCACCCGGATCGTATCCAGGTTTGGGGAAATACAGAACTTACCTATCTCGGGAGTTTGGACCCCACCGCAAGGAAAGAGGCCGTATCGCGGTTTTTCTCCCTTCCGCTATGCGCATTGTTGGTATCGGGCGGCGAGGCGCTTCCCGAGGGAATTCTCGAACTCGCCGAGGGCGAAGGCGTCCCCCTGATTCGTTCCAGCCTTCAGGGAGAAGAGTTGCTCCCCCAGGTCACAACCTACCTGGAATCCAGGCTTGCCCCCCATGCCCTAATGCATGGGGTCCTCATCGACCTGTACGGAGTCGGCGTCCTCATTTTGGGAAAAAGCGGGATCGGAAAAAGCGAATGCGCCCTGCACCTGGTCACCCGGGGCCATCGGCTGGTGGCGGACGATGTCGTGGATATGCAGCTTCATGGACAGGAACTGGTCGGGCACAGCACGGACCTGCTGAAGCATCACCTTGAGGTTCGGGGTCTTGGAGTATTGAATATAAAAGACTTATTTGGAGTCGTGGCCATCCGCTATGAAAAAAACGTTGAGATGATTGTTGAACTGGTTCCATGGAGTTCGGATCAGCCCTTTGAGCGTCTCGGGATGGATTTGGAATCCAAGGAAATTTTGGGAAAATCCTTACCCCTCGTTCGGATTCCGGTGGCTCCCGGCCGAAATGTACCCACTTTGATCGAGGTGGCGGCTCGGAACCGGCTTCTCCAGCGGATGGGATACTTTTCCGCACAGGATTTCAGCCGAAATTTGACGGCTCAGATCGCCATGGAAAATTCACGCCTGTCTGAGGTAAGCGGGGCGTCCAGGGCCGAACATTGATCGGTTTGGTGGTGGTGGGACACGAGGATTTCCCCGACGCCCTCCTGAAGGCCGCGGATTCGGTGCTCGCGGGCGTGGCCCAGATGCGAGCCGTGGGTCTGCATCCTGGAGACGACCCGAGTACGCTTTCGGCCCAAATCGAGGCGGCGGTCGAGGGGGTCGATACGGGCGAGGGAGTCATCATCATGACGGACATGATGGGGGGTATGCCCACCAATGCTGCATTGGCGATGCTGAACCGCCCGGGCGTGGAAGTCGTCACGGGGGTCAACCTGCCCATGTTGCTTAAAATGCCGTTCATCAAAGGAATGACGGCCCATGAGGCCGCGAATTTTCTAGTCGAATATGGAAGGCGCAACCTGGCCCAGCCTAGCGAAATGCTGAAATCCATGAAAACCCGCCCCGAGAGCGGACGCGACAAGGATTAGAGGTGCCCGAAAAAACCGTAGCGATCAACAACGAACTCGGTCTCCACGCCCGGGCGGCCGCCCAATTCGTGCGGGTATCCACCCAGTTCGAATGCGACATCTTCGTGTCCTGGCGGGACATCGAGGTGGACGGCAAGAG
>DNYS01000252.1:12429-12606 GCA_003506735.1 Nitrospinota bacterium | reverse complement strand
TCCACATGTTTTCAAAGCGGTCCGTTTGAAACTAGATCCACCAATCGCATCAGCAGAAGAGAGATGAGTATTTGGAATGAACGCGATTTCGCGATCGTTTCCGACAGGCATGTAGCGGCAGTTCCCAGCCTCGATTTATCCTGTTTGTTGCCGGGTGTTAGGCGTTCGAGCGCGGTG
>DNYS01000252.1:11836-12324 GCA_003506735.1 Nitrospinota bacterium | reverse complement strand
AGGCGTTCGAGCGCGGTGAAGGGAATCGCTATTCCGGCCGCGGCCAAGCCAATCGATTAAACGAGATTTACAGGTTTTTTCTGGTCTTTGGAGGAAGTAACGCGGAACAGACGGAATTTGCGTTACTTCCCCCGAAGTTTTTGGATATTTGCCTCCTTCAAAAAGCCGAGATGGTCGCCTCGACGGGAGGACAGCTTGTTCCTCCCATTTGGGAGCAGGCGTTTTCCTCATGGCAGAAATTTTGGGGATCCCTTACGGGAAAATTGTAATTTCGGCGATCATTCCCGCGGCACTACACTACTTGGCGGTATTTATCCTAATCAATTTGAATGTGGCGAAACGTGGACTCAAAGGTTTGTCGCCCGATGAAATCGCGCCGTTGGGGGGAACTTTACGGCAGAACGGACGCTTGTTGGTGCCTCCGGTCGTAATGGTGTACTTCCTGGCAATCCTCGATCTTTCGCCTTATCGTGCGGCATTTTTTGCGT
>DNYS01000252.1:9849-11724 GCA_003506735.1 Nitrospinota bacterium | reverse complement strand
CCGAAAAGTAATCGATGCAATGGTGGGAACGGCGGGGTCGATTCTTGAATCGCCACGACGACGGCTTCGGCCGGTATCATCGTTGCGTGCTATCCATGACCGGATTAGGGAGGCGGATGGCATCAATCGTTGTCGATGTTTCTCAAAGAAACATCGACCTGGCCCTTGTTTTGACAATGCTGGTCGCGATCATTTTGGGAATGGGTATGCCGAGGGTAGCAGCCTACGCCGCAGTGAGCGGCAATTTGCTGCCGTTGGTAAGTGTCTGTTTCAAGAGTTTCAATACCAACGGAGACTTCCCTGCAATCCGGCGGGCCAGCAGCATGGTCTCTTTCATTGGCGTGTCTTTTGGCTCCTGTATATATCCAAAAACTCTAACGACCGACAACAAAGGGTATTAGAACTCATCCGAATTTTCGGACAGGGCGGGGTCGGATTTCATTTCTTGAGGGGGGCATATTTTTTGCGGAGCATAACACCCTTATCGCGCAGACGACGATTACAGCGGCAGCGAACAGCTTGCAGTTCCCACGAGCACCTTTTCTTTGTCCTGTTTTTCACACCATACGTCCAATTCGTATGTAACGACCGCGTCGCATAGGACCTTTGATTTAACTCGAACCTTGGCCTGTACAACATCGCCCGCCATGATGGGCCGGGGATACTTGATTCGCATTTTCCCTCCCTGCGGCCACGCGTTACCAAATAAATCCTGCAATAGGCGTAAAAGATGTCCTTCGTATTGTAATCCCGAGGCAATCGGGGCGGACAATCCAGCGTCTTTCGCTTTTTCGAAATTCGTATGGAGATTCTTCGCGGGCCAATCGGGAGTTGCAATGGGCCCTCCGGAAAAGGCAAGCATCCTTTCCATGGATAACGTCTGGAGAGGGCCTTCGAATTCTTGTCCCTCATCCATATCGGGCTGGATATGCTCCATCGCTAAACTCCCTCGCTGATTTACTTCGGCTCATGCTCAAAAAATGTCAGGTGTAAATCTCGCCGTAGGATTTTCATGCCATCCTCGTCCACCATCGATGCTTCCATCACCTGATAATTTCTTCCTCGTTTTTCGTAGGTGTCCGTAATTTTCCAAGAAATGTGAAGTTTTTTGTTGACGTGGGCGGGGTTGAAGAATTCGGTAGTCGCTTCCGCAAGAATAGATCCTGTCCCCGGCGCTAGCCGAAAGCTTGGCGATTTCGTGTTGGCGCTGAACATCAAGAGGAGAGTCGGATGTACATGGGGTGGTCCGAATTCCGTTTCATCGAAATACCGTGGGTCAAAGTCCTCCTGGGCAAACAAGATTTGTTGGTTCAGTTCCGGAGAGACCCGTACTTCGAGCGGATCGTAGCGGTCACCTGGCTGGAGTTCATGCGCGAATTTTTCCATCGCTCCCTCCCGGTTTCTTAGCCGATTGGATTTTGAATCGGTTAATCTCTTCTGTGTTCCATCCGAGCCAGCTTCCCAGGATTTCCTCGGTGTGCTGACCAAGCAGTGGCGGGGGTTTAAGTTCAACCTGCTTTCCCGTCATAAGCCATGGAGGTCCAACCACTCGAACGTGCTCCGACACGGGATGGCTAAGATTGTGGATCATTTCGCGGTGGGCGATTTGTTGGTCGTCGGCCGCCTGTGCATAGTCGTTCACGGGAGCAAACGGCAGGCGCGCCTCTTCAAGGCGCGGGAGTAACTCTTCAATCGTCTCCTCGGCAAATCGGGCAGCAACCAATGGGCCGAGTTCTTTGCGGTTCTGTGCGCGCAAGCGCATGGTTGCGAAGCGGGAATCGTCGATCCATTCTTCCCGCTTTAGGGCCCGGCAAAAGGGCGCCCAATGACGCTCGTTCACTACGGTGATGTTGAGAAATCGACCGTCTTTTGTCT
>DNYS01000252.1:6813-9785 GCA_003506735.1 Nitrospinota bacterium | reverse complement strand
ACACCGACTTGCAGTGTTTCGCCCATTCGCGGACCGAGGACTGCAAGCATCGAGGCCTGCATGCTGATGTCGATATAACAACCTTGTCCGTCCCTCTTTACCCCGTGAAGTGCACCCAGAATTGTATAGGCCGCATACATCCCGCTGACCACATCGGAGAGGGGAGCACCGATGATGGTCGGAACGCCGTCGGGGAATCCGGTGACGCTCATTACTCCCGATATCCCCTGGATGACGGAATCGATTCCAAGTCGATTGCGGTAGGGGCCGGTCTGGCCGAAACCGGAAATGGAGCAATAAATAAGCCGCGAATTAAGCGGGTGCAGGTCCTTCCACCCCATGCCAAGCCTATCCGCCGTGCCTGGAGCGAAATTTTCAACCACGACGTCGGTGCATTTCGCCAGTTCGTATGCCACTTGCTGATGAAGAGGATTTTTGAGGTTGAGCTCTATGCTTTTTTTGCTGTTGTTGTTTGCGTTGAAGTAATCTTCATGATCCTCGCGGCCCTCGTAGCGGCCGATATTGCGCATTTCATCCCCGCGCCCCGGTGGCTCCAATTTGACGACTTCGGCTCCGAGATTCGCAAGCATGGTGGTGCAAAAAGGTCCGGCGATAACTTGGGTCAGGTCAAGAACCTTAAGTCCAGACAGGAGCGGGTCACTATTGATGGCATTCGCGCCGCTCGAAGATGGGTCTGCCGCGGGTGTCTCAGCGTGTGAATCGAGCATCCGATGGACCTCAGTGACAGTGGGTATGGTTCCAAAGTGTATACTTTAGGCTCAAATTCACCAAACAGATTCGCAATTTCTCTATAAAAAAATCTAATTCGAATCAATTTCAACAGAAAGAATTGTTACTCCACTTAACGGAAGATATCGACTTGTAAGAGGGGGTTCTGCGGCGTGAGGAACATGGCGTTTAATCCGCGAAGCGCGCGGTTGCCTCCATCGCAAGCGCACCCTCGCTGTCGAGCGCCCATAATTGGGCGGAAGAACCATCCTCCGACGGCGCCCCGGCGACTGTAAATCCCGCGTCCTCGAACAGCGGGCGGACCGCGCGGAAAGCGAAATGGGTCAACCTTGAATCCGGACGCTCCCGGCGGCAAAGGTCGAGGAGAAGAGTAGCGGTGAGCGGGCCGTGTACGACGAGGCTGGGATAGCCCTCCACTTCAGTTGTGTATTTGAGGTCGTAATGGATGCGGTGGCCGTTGAAGGTCAGCGCCGAATAACGGAACAAAAGAACCGGGTCGGGTTGGATGGAGCGCTGCCAAACTGCCTCTGCGGGAGCGGGGCGCGGTGGCGGCGGGGGAGCGTCGGGGGCCGGCTTCTCGCGGTATACGATGTCCTGTTCCTCGACGATCGCTATGCCATCGGGACCTGAAATTTCGTGGCGAAGGAGGACGAAGACAAGCGAACCGCTTTTGCCCTCCTTCGGGGTCACGTTGCCGATCTTGGAGACGCGGCGGATCTCCTCGCCCACCCGCAGGGGCTTGAGAAATTCCACGCGCCCGCCCGCGAACATTCGCCGGGGCAACGGCACCGGCGGCAGAAAACCTCCGCGTTCGGGGTGCCCGTCCGGCCCCAGCTCGGACGCGCGGACTGTCGTCAAGAAAAATAGCCAGTGTCCGCCCGGTGGAACGGGATCGCCGGCTCGTGGGACAGGATCGTCCCGATCCAGCGTGGCCGATAGTCCGGCGAGGGGAGCCGGGGACAACACATCAAGCACTTCCTCCGTGCGCCCCACCCAATCCTTGAGGTGATCGAATTCATGCGTCATGTCACAAACCCGCGTGGGACAGTATCGGAGAATGGAAGAGCCCGCCCTCTCCGCATGATATTATGGGTGTGGGATTGTGTCGAAAGCATTTTCAGCTCCTTTCGCTTTAAACAATCATAATCATCTCGGGGGATTGACCGCAATTAACCATTCTCATACTTGGGCAAATCACAGCTCCTCTAGGCTTCCGGGAGCGTTCTGCAAAAGACGAAGGCGCATGTTTTTGAGGCTTCGGGCCGGGAAACGGAGAATCCTTCATTGACTGCGGAGCGGAAGGGTGGATAGCCCTCCCATTACTTCCGAAAAACATTGTATTGCCCCCGATCCGCCATCTGCCGGGTGGCTTGAGATGCGTGGGGCTCCGGTCCGGCGACTGTCCCCAAGGGAGGGTTACCAGTCCAAAGCGACGGAAGAATCGAAATTGGCGTGAAGGGGAGCGGGCGGTTCAGCTTCGGCGGAACCCGCTTGTCTTCCCGAGAATGGGCAACAGGAGAATCCCAGTGCAGGGGATGATCCTCACTTTGTATCGCGCCCCGTCGTCAGGACGATCTTCCCCCACACCCGCCGTTCCTGGATGGTCTTGAGCGCCTCGGCGAACCGCTCCATCGGGAATGCCTTCATCACCCGCGGCTCGATTTTTCCTTCGAGAAAGAGGTCGAACAATTCCTCCTGGATGCGCTGCACCCGGGCGGGCTCGCGGGCAAAATAGGTGTTGAGGTGCAGGCCGGTCACCGAGATGTTCTTCACCAGCAGATAGTTGGTCTTGACCGCTGGGATGTTCCCGGCGGTGAATCCGATGACCACGATCCGCCCCTGCCATGCCAGTGCGCGCAAGGATGCCTCAAAGACCTCGCCGCCGACCGGGTCGAGAACGACGTCGGCCCCGCGGCCATCAGTGGCTTCGCGCACCTGCGCGCGGACGGACTCCTTCAAATCCACAGCGGCCAGATCGATGATGTGGTCGGCGCCGCCCGCCCTGGCGACCTCCGCCTTCTCGGGGCTGCTCACACCGGCGAGCACCGTCGCGCCCAGCGCCTTGGCGAGCTGCACCGCGGCCAGGCCGACTCCGCCGGAGGCCCCGGTGACGAGAACCGTCTCGCCAGGGGCGTATTGGGCCCGCTCGATGAGCGCAAAATGCGCGGTCTGGTAGACAGTGCCCATGGCCGCCGCTTGGGAAAAGCTCATGCTTTCTGGAA
>DNYS01000252.1:0-6573 GCA_003506735.1 Nitrospinota bacterium | reverse complement strand
TCTTTCACGAGGATCGCTCGCATGGGGCTGCTCCTGATTTCTTCTGTCCACTGTGACCGATCCGGCAATTACCTCATCTCAACCAAATCCACCCTGAACGGCTGAGGCCGGCCTATTGGAGGTCAGCAGCCTCATCTGAATTGAAAATTATCCCACCAAGACCAGCTGACAAGGATTCGTCGCTTTGTATTTGTTCTTGTTTTGCGTAATCTCAAAAACTTCGGGTAAATTTTCGATGCCTCTTTTTTCATGTGTAATGAGTGAGCGGACGTCAACCCTCCCGCTGGCCACCCACTTCGCTCCTAAAGCCACCGTGTCTCGGCCGTGACCCTCGGGGAAAATCCACCGGATGCCGGCCATGCGCATAAAGACCGGATCGATCTTGACCTCACCCACCAGCCCTGCCACCTGCATGACGCGGCCGCCCAGGCGAACCATTTTTAGCGCCTGATGGAGCGTCTCGTGGCCGGAGAGGCCGTGATCGGGGGTGCCTCCAGCGCATTCGAACACGATGTCGACGCCCTTCCCCCCCGTCAGCTCCCGAACCCGCTCCACCGGTTCTTCCTCCCGCGCATTGATGATAGCGTCCGCGCCAAACTTTCGGCTCAGAGCGAAACATTCTTCTTTCACGTCGCTCACATAGACGGCCGATGCGCCGCATATGCGCGCAATCTGGAGGATGTAGAGCCCCATGGCCCCCTGCCCGGTTATGGCAACCGACTCCCCGGGCCGGATGTCTACGTCGTGCATCACCGCCACCGCCGATGAGAGCGGCTGGAGGCAGGCTACCGAGGCGTCGTCCAAGGACTTGGGCACCTTTACCAGCCCGGCCGCCGGCATAGCGATCAGCTCGGCAAACGCGCCCGGCAGATTGATCCCGACATGTAGCTTGTCCTCGCACCACGCCTCGCGGCCCTCCCGGCACCAGATGCACCTGCCGCAAGGAACGTGCGCCGAAGTGCAGACGATATCCCCGGGCTGGAAATCCTCCACCCCTTCCCCTACCTCAAGCACCTCGGCGCTCATCTCATGGCCCAGCAACTGGACCGGGGCATGTTTTTCGAGCTGCTCGCGGAGAAGTGTGGAGTTAATCGTCCCGATTCCCAAGGCACGCTGGGCGTCCGTGATGCTGGGCTGGACCCGCCGCACCCGGCTCACGACCCAGCCAGGGCGCGCCTCGGGGTCGGGCACCTCATCCAGCCTCATATCGCCGAATTCGTAAAAACGCCATGCCTTCACGCCGTATGATCTCCCCTCAATTTCGGATGGGCACCGGCTGGTTATCATTTCCTTTTGAATACCGCTAGCTTATCACAATCTGAGGCAGATTCAGAATTATTGCCCCAACATCCCCTTGAGAGCTTCTAAAAAAAAGTATCAGCGCTCTTTTACCATCTCCCTTCGAATTTAGAATCCCAAGAGGGAGTAATTGATCTTCTGCCAAGTAGAATGATAGATTTGAAGACGATTTCTACCAAAGAAATGTTCGCGTCTATTTATTGCCTTGAGTTCAAGGGGGAATTTCAAGTGTCTTCGGGAGACCTGTGTTATCTCTCCATCTTCGAGTTGTCCGAAAAAATCAAGTCGCGCGAGATTTCACCACTCGAGGTAATTGAATCGCACCTTGCCCAAATCGAGAGATTGAACCCTAAACTCAATGCGTTCATTACAGTATGCCACGAAGAGGCAAGAGAGGCGGCTCGGCAAGCGGAGAAGGAAATTAGCGATTCAAAATACCGCGGTCCGCTTCATGGAATCCCATTCGGGGCAAAGGATATTATCGATTCCAAAGGAGTCCTTACTACCCATGGCTCGAGCTTCTTTCCTGAGAACGTTCCTGGAGAGGACGCCGAGTGCATCCGCCGGCTCAAGGAAGCTGGCGCCATCCTTATTGGTAAGTGCAATACCCATGAGTTCGCTGCCGGATCCACCACGAAAAACCCCCATTACGGCGCCTGCCGAAACCCCTGGGACCCAAGCCGGGTGCCGGCCGGATCAAGTGGGGGGTCGGGTTCTGCCGTGGCTGCCTTTATGTGCCCGGGTACATTGGGCACCGACACGGGCGGGTCAGTTCGGGGTCCGGCAGCGGTGTGCGGGATAGTCGGGCTTAAGCCCACATACGGCCGGATTAGCCTTCGGGGAGTATTTCCTAACTCCACCAGCCTGGACCATGTCGGTCCCCTTGCACACTCGGCCCGGGATTGCGCGCTTTTGCTGCAGGGAATGGCAGGGTACGATCCAATGGATCCTGCTTCGGCCGACCTTCCAGTCCCGGATTTTAGCGCTGAGATCGAAGAAGGCCTCGAAGGACTGTGCCTCGCTCTTTGTCCGGATCTGGTTCAGGTGGAGATCGATGCGCCCATCATGAGAGCATTTGACGATGCTGTTGAAATTTTCCGCGATTTGGGTGCTCAGATAGAATCCGTGTCCTGTCCCTTTGCAGAAGAGCTTAATTCCCAGCGCTCGCCAATTGCGGATGCGGAACTCCTCTCCGTGCATCGGGAAAATTTCGAGAAGTATCCCGAAAGGTTCGGGAATGACTTGAGGGAGCGGCTGGAAAACGCCAGGAAGACTACATTGGATATGTATATTCGAGCTTGCCAACAGAGGAGAACCCTTCGACGAATGGCGGAAACAATCTTTAGACCATATGACGGGGTGCTACTGCCTGGATATCCTTGCGTGGCTGCGCCGGTCGAATCCACCATGGCGACGGTAAACGGAAAAGAAGTGCCTTTCATGGGATTGGCCCGCAACCTGACCGGTCCCCACAATTTCACGGGTTTTCCTTCAGTATCAGTGCCCACCGGGTTCAGTCCAATTAGCGAATTGCCCATGGCCATGCAAATTGTAGGTCTTCCGGGTACCGAGGCCCGAATTCTGCGAGTCGCCTACGCCTACGATCAGTCGACACCTGAGATCCGAAACAGACGACCTGTGATTATTTAGCCGAGAGAAAAGGAGAAGATTTGTCGCGTGCTCTCGGGCGGCGAGGTAACCTCGAAATCAGGGGGCTAGGCAGTGCATATCCGAAAATTCGGCTTGTAGACGGCGAGGCCTTGTACCGCTGTTCTTGAATTCCGGGGGAATTGGAATTTTCCAAATAGTGAGAAAATTTGAGAGATATTCAGGAGTTTTTCGGATTGTTTTCTCCTGGAGGGTGTGTTTTTTGAGTTTTTGAGAAGTTTCTCGAATTTACACATCAAACAACGGCGCAAATATCCGGACAATGCACTGCCCGGGAGATTGACTCAGATGCGGAATGAGGTATAGTTAAAATCTAATCAAAAATTTGACATTTCACTTAATAGGCTAGCCGTAAGGAAGTTTAGCCGTTTTCCCCCATTCACTGAGTGGAAGGAGAGGACAATGAAAATTCGGGTAACGCTGAGAATGTTGGTATTTTCGTTTTTTGCAATGGCCGTGCTTTTGGGGAATCAGAACGCGTGGGCGGCAAGAACGAAAAAATTGATTTTTTACTCCTCCCTCACCACTGCCGCACAGACTACTCTAGTGAATGCGATTGAGAAAAAGTTTCCCGACGTCAAAGTGACTTGGATTACGGCGGGCGGCGTAAGTCTTTACCAACGCTTTGTTGCCGAGCGAACGGCGGGGAAGGGCCTCATCGATCTTCTACATTTCAGCTACACTCCAGGCTGGTATCACCTTGCCAAGGAAGGATGGGTACGGCCTGGCGTGACCGATTTCAAAGAAGCGGGGGGCCATCCCGAGTGGGCAAAGAGCCGAAAGGCCCACTGGGTCGGCCTTCGCGCTCCCAGCCTTCAGGTGATCTACAACACTGATAATGTAAAACCCAACGAGGTGCCCAAGAGCTGGGCTGAGTTTACCACGCCGAAATGGCGGGGCCGTCTCGTTCTGGTCGACCCATTTCAATCGGCCGGATTGTGGGACTTTTTTTACGGTAGTAAAGATTTTGGCGAAAAGTACATCAAGGGGTTGCTGGCAAACGGCACCCTCGTCCAGTCACGGATGGGCTCTTCGACCGAGCGGGTGGCCACGGGGGAGCGCGACGTCACATTCGTTTTCGAGTACATTGCCATACGCCGCATTGCGAAGGGGGCGAAAATCAAGATCGCTAAGATGAAGGAAGGTACCCCGGTCATCCCGGCCTCTTTCGGCATCATAAAAGGGGGTCCTAACCCTAAGGTCGCCGAAATGGTGTACCGGTGGGTGCTCTCGCAGGAAGGGCAAACGGTGGTGACCCAGCAGGTCAAAATCAACTCGGCGAGGACTGACGTGCCGCACGTAAAAGGGATTCCTTATCCATTCAAGCCACTCTACGCCAACTGGGAGAAGGTATACAAAGAGATGGACAAGTACAGGGCCTTCATGACCAAATACATACGCCTAGGAAAAAGGAAGTAGTAAAGGGGCATTGCTCCACATGGGGGCATCCCATTGACTAACAATGTTTAGACGACCGAGTTCCGCTCGAGTTGTAGAGTGGTGTTGCTTCCTCTTGGTGGCAGGCCTGGTCCTCTATCCGCTTTACTGGCTCATCCTGGGAAGTTTTAAGACCGATCTGCGAAGCACGGGTTTTACTATCCAGGCTTTTGTCGATGTTTTCTCGGCCGACTACATGGGGGAGGTTTTGTACAACACCGCCGTCATGGCGGTTGGAGTGACACTGCTTTCCGTGCTGATCGGTGTGCCACTAGCTTGGATTGTGGGGCGTACAGACACTCCGCTCAAAGAATACATCAATTTAATTGCCCTGCTCCCCTTCATTACACCACCCATCGTGGTGGCAGTTAGTTGGTCGTATCTGGGCACTCCCAGGGTCGGGTTCATCAACCTGTTTTGGAAGTGGCTCATGAACACGAATGAGCCACTTTTCGACATATTCACCCTGGGCGGCCTCATAGGTGTGATGGCTCTTTCCCTGGCGCCCTATGTGTTTATCTTTACCGCGGCTGCTTTCCAGAACATGGATCCCACTCTCGAAAACGCGGCCCACGTGGCGGGCGCTGGACCTTGGACGACTACCCTGCGCATCACCTTGCCACTCGCTGCGCCTGCGATCCTCTCTGGGGCGCTTCTCGTGTTTATCCTAGCTCTGGAGATTTTTGCCATTCCTGCCACCATTGGGGTCTCTGGTGGAATCTACGTCTTCTCTACGCATTTGTGGAGACTGATGATTGGGATACCGCCGAAGTTTTCCCATGCTGCGGCGCTCTCCATCCCATTGCTATTGATTTCCGCATTCGCCTTGTGGATGCAGACCCGAGCGTTGGGGAAGGGGAAAAAGTACACGACGGTGGTGGGAAAAACCTTCCGCCCCCGACTCATCTCCCTGGGTCCATGGCGCTACGCTGCTCTTGGCTTCGCGTTTTTTTATCTGCTGATGTCGGCGATTTTGCCTTTACTTACCCTGGTGTACGGGACTTTCATAACAAACCGGGGCCGACCGCCCGTATGGGAATACCTCACTCTGTCTAACCTAAAGGAAATGATCAGCGGAGAAGCCGGCCCGCTGATTCTTCGCTCGATTCAGAACAGCCTCTTCCTCAGCTTTTCCGGCGCCACGATAGGGGTTGTTCTATCCGCCGTGGTCGCCTACTTCATTGTGCGAAGCCGCTGGCGGGGCCGCGCAGTTCTGGATTTTCTTGCATTGATTCCCGTGGCCATACCCGGGGCTGTCATCGCCATTGCGCTGATGTGGGCCTACATTCGGCCGCCGTTTAACCTTTACAACACGTTCTCCATTATATTGATTGCTTACATCACCCGCTTTTTGCCCTTTGGCGTAAAGGCAATCGGAAATTCCGTGGCTCAGATTTCCGAGGAATTGGAGCGGGCAGCCTCTGTGAGCGGAGCGGGCTGGGGAACCATGTTCCGTAAAGTTTTGGTACCTCTGATTTTGCCAGGCATCGGAGCTGGTTGGGTGATCATGTTCGTTTCCATGATGCGAGAGCTTTCCTCCTCAATTATGCTCTTTAGTTCCCAAAAGGAGACTGTTGGTATAGTTTTGATCCAACTTTACGACGAAGGGGAATTCTCACAGGTTAGCATCCTTTCTCTTGCTGTCGTCGTACTCTCCCTGCTCTCGGTGGGCCTGGTGAGGCGGGTCCTTAGACTCGGGGGAGTCGGAGGGGTATCCTGATGCAGGATGTTCGCATCAAGGGGCTGGTCAAGCGGTTCGGGAATGTGACCGCCGTGGATGGAATCAGCTTCCACGCACCAGAGGGTAAACTGGTGACCCTTCTCGGTCCGAGCGGTTGCGGCAAAACAACCACCCTCAACATCATTGCAGGTTTCGAAAATCCCGACGAAGGTGAAGTGCGCGTGGGCGACCGCCTCATCAGCACCAGTGAAGGGGGCACCCTCGTTCCCCCCCACAAGCGCAACCTGGGGATGGTGTTCCAGTCTTATGGGCTGTGGCCCCATTTCACCGTATCGGAAAACGTTGCCTTTGGACTGAGGATGCGGCGTATTTCCGGAAGGGATTTAGGGGCCAAGGTTCAGGAGGCGTTGCGGCTTGTGCGGCTCGAAGGGCTCGATGATCGGTATCCCTCTCAACTATCGGGAGGACAGCAGCAGCGGGTGGCCTTC
>DNYS01000171.1:5402-5633 GCA_003506735.1 Nitrospinota bacterium | reverse complement strand
CTCCTGACCTGCTGATTACGAATCAGCCGCTCTACCGCCTGAGCTACGTCGGCATGCCGGCGCGACGGCGTTTCCGGCCAGCGGCGCTCATTGAACACAGGGCGTCCGCCCGCGTCAAGCTGGATCGCCAGACGGGTCTAATCGATTGACATATCAAAGGCTTGACTTCATGGTTTGCTGCGGGTATGTCTCTCCTCCGGGTGCCGCTAGCTCAGTTGGTAGAGCAACGGA
>DNYS01000171.1:3621-5120 GCA_003506735.1 Nitrospinota bacterium | reverse complement strand
ACACACATAAAAAATTGACTCTAGAAAAAAGCCATGGACTCTCCCATGCTTATTTACTGAAATTGCAAATTCATGAGCAGAAAGGCCTCTTAGCTGTGAGTTAAGGTGGGTAAAACATTCGGGTTCGGTTGTTTTCCCCCAATTGATCGGATTGAATCTAAGAGACTTGGATCGATCACTCATCAACTCCATTTTGCGATAACCGGAAAGGGATTTTAGCCTTTCAAGATATTTATGAGGCCGCTGAAAAACTATTTTCGGGGGTCTTTGACGGGAGATAATTCCCCAAAATTCGAACCATAATAGAATATTTTCACAGTAATTTACTACTATTGGATAATTTTTCGGTCCGGAGAAGTTCACTTTGGGACTTTTTCAGCAGCCTCTTCTACCTGAAAATAGAGCATTTCCCTGCCTTGCTCTCGGCGAAGGGTAACCGAAGCTCCCCCGCATGAAAAATCTATTCGTTGTTTTCGCCCACATCCGGACCACGGGTGCCAGGGTCCTCCCGCCTGACGGCACAAGGGCTCTCGTCTCTGGAAATCCGTCCTTGACGCAACAACTTCTCATCATCAACCGATCCCGGCTTCGGGCACCATCCGGAGGGAATTTCCGGACCGGACTCTTTTCTCGAACAAACACGATCTGAGAAGCTGGAGGAGTTTCGGGATTACGACAACACCCACCGGGTTTAGCAGGCACTGAACCTGAATACACCCGATGAAGCCGCCGGGAAGGGACCGCCACTGACGGCGGATTTGAGAAATTTCAGATGGCTCTCACATTACCGGGGTCTGGCTCAGACTCCCAAGGCCGCCTGGATCGTAATTCGCCATGCACACGCTCGTTTTCCGGTACCGCAAAATCCGCTAGGCCTCTTTGATAGCGGCGATGATTTCGAGGGCGGCTTTTTGCGCATCCGAGAAGAACATCAGGGCGTTATCGGCGGCGAAGAGAGGGTTCGGAATGCCTGCGAAACCCGGGCTCAGGCTCCGCTTGATGATGACGACCGCCCGCGCCTGATCCACTTCCAGGATCGGCATCCCCGCAATCGGGCTTGAGGAATCCTGGTTTGCCACCGGGTTGACCGTATCGTTTGCCCCGACCACCAGAACCACGTCGGTCTGCTTGAAGGTGGGATTGATCTCATCCATTTCCTTGAGCTTGTCGTAGGGGACCTCCGCCTCGGCGAGGAGGACGTTCATGTGCCCGGGCATCCGGCCCGCCACGGGGTGAATGCCGTATTCCACCTCTACCCCGCGCTCCTCAAGCAAAGTGGCCAAGTCCCGTATGGCGTGCTGGGCCCGGGCGACCGCCATCCCGTAACCGGGCGTAATCACCACCCGGCGCGCGTCATCGAAGAGCATCGCAATCTCGTCCGCGGAAGTCGATTTGACCCTGCCCTCGTATATTTCATCCGAAGCCGTTGGCTCGCCATCGCTCGCCTCGAACCCGCCGGTGAGGACATTGACGAGGGAGCGGTTCATGGCCTTGCACAT
>DNYS01000171.1:1001-3548 GCA_003506735.1 Nitrospinota bacterium | reverse complement strand
GTCGAGGCCGCGGCCAGCCCCGAGTAGGAATTCAGAAGGCATATCGCCACCGGCATGTCGGCTCCGCCGATCGGAATGGTGAGGAATACCCCGAGGATGGACGCCGCGAGCACCATCCCCCAGTAAAAGGCGGACGCCCCGGAGGGATTCAGGAGGATCATCGCGCCCAGCGCCAGCGATCCGAGAAACAGCCCGATATTGATGAACTGATGGCCGGGCACCTGGACCGATCTCTCCGTGACCTTACCCGCCAGCTTGCCGAAAGCCACCAGGCTTCCCCAAAAAGTGACCGCGCCGATGAGGCCGGACGCCACCACCGCCACCTGCGACTGCGCCTTCGGCGCCCCCGTAACGAAGGTGACAGCGATCAGGGAGGCGCCCGCCACCACCACGGATGCACCGCCCCCGAAACCGTTCAAGAGAGCGACCATCTGCGGCATGGCGGTGATCTGGATTTTCAGGGCCAGAGCGGCGCCCACCGCGGCCCCCACGACGAGGCCGGCGACGATGATCTCGAAGCGGACGATATTCCGATCCAAAAGGGTGAGTACGATGGCGATCAGCATCCCGACCGCCCCGATGAAATTACCGCGCACGGCGGTCCGGGGATGGCCCAGCCCCTTGATGCCGATAATGAACAGAATGGCGGCCAGCAGATATCCCAGCTTGATAATTGCCGGATTCATGGAGTCAATCCTTCCGCTTGAACATCATGAGCATCCGGTTCGTGACCAGAAACCCGCCGACGACATTAATGGTGGCGAAAACCACCGCCAAAAACCCGAGCAGCGCGGTGAAGGGCCCCTCGCTCAAGCCCGCGAAAATGAGAGCGCCGAGGATCGTGATTCCCGATATGGCATTGGACCCCGACATGAGCGGGGTATGGAGAATGGGGGGCACCTTGGTGATAATTTCGTAGCCCACGAACAGAGCGAGAATAAATATCGTTAATGCTGCGGTCATTCCTTCCATGTCGCTCTCCGTTACTCCGTCGAGGCGAGGTTCTCTATCGCCTCAAGAACCCTCGTGTTCACAATTTTGCCATCCCGGGTGACGAGAGTGTCCCGGCCGATCGGATCCTCGGGATCGACAAGAACCTCCCCGTCTTTGAACAAGTGCAGAAAAAAGTTGGAGATGCTTTTGGCATAGAGTTGGCTCGCCGAATAGGGGATTTCCGATGCCAGGTTCACCGGACCGAATACCGAAACCCCGTTCACCTCGGCGGTCTCCCCGGCCACCGTTGCCGCGCAGTTTCCGCCCCGCTCGGCCGCCAGGTCCACGATGATCGAACCGGGCGTCATCCGCGCCACCGTATCCTCGGAGATGAGCACGGGGGCTTTCTTGCCGGGGACGGCGGCGGTGGTGATGACGATGTGGCTTTCCGCCACGGCGTTGCTCAGGAGATCCTGTTGCCTGCGGTAGGTTTCCTCGCTTTGCGCCCGGGCATAGCCACCCGCGCCCTCGGCCTCCGCCGCCACCTCCTCTAACTCAAGAAATTTCGCCCCCAGGCTCTCAACCTCGATCTTGGCGGCGGGCCGGATGTCATAGGCCTGGACCACCGCTCCCAGCCGGCGCGAGGTGGCGATCGCCTGGAGGCCCGCCACGCCCGTGCCGACCACCAAAACGCGCGCGGGCGAGATGGTTCCGGTGGCGGTCATCATCATCGGGAACATCCGGGCGAACTTGTCCCCGGCGAGCAGGGCAGCCTTGTAGCCCGAGATGGTGGCCATCGCCGTCAGGGCGTCCATGCTCTGGGCGCGTGAAATACGGGGGATGAGTTCCATCGCGAAGGCGGTCACGCTACGCTCCGCCAGCATTTTGATCTCATCGAGGGCCGTCAGGGGTTCGGCGAATCCGGCAAGCGTTTGCCCGGGCCGGAACAACTCCAGATCGGAGACCCCGGCCTTCGGATTCGCGCCCACCGTCCGGACCTGGAAAATGACATCAGAGGATTCGAAAACATCGGCTCTCTGGGAGGCGATGCTCGCGCCGGCGTCCCGGTATTCTTCGTCGGGAAATCCGGCCGCGTCACCGGCCCCCGGCTCGACGAGGATATCCAGCCCGGCTTTCGTCAGGGCGGAAATAGCCGTAGGGACGAGCGCGACTCTCCGCTCGCCCGGAAATGTTTCCCTGGGCACTCCGACGATCATCATTTTCCTCCAGACTTGCGCCCTATATTAAACCAAGTCGGGCCCCAGGCAAAACGGCCGGCGTATTTGGGGCCGCTTCTTCGCGGAAACGCCCGCAACCCGGCGCCCTGGTCCAGCGAAATTCATGGTGGGCCGTCCGAGAAAATTTCTTGAATATCCAGAAATCATGACAACCTCCGAGGTTCGACAGCCGGTTTTTTTTTTGGGGTCATCATGCCCATCAAACAGGCTTCTCCACGAATCGCCCTCCCCAAGACCTGACAAAAGGTTAAAGTTTTGCTGGACCCGAACAGCAGGCAGTACACCCCCGCATGCCGGCTGCGCAAAAATTCTGGGCATTGATCCTCGTGAGGGGGGTTGTATTTTGGATACAAGACCTGGCGAAAATTATCCCAGG
>DNYS01000171.1:0-906 GCA_003506735.1 Nitrospinota bacterium | reverse complement strand
CCTCATTTCCGGAACCTTCCCACCGAGAAACAAAATTTGAAAAAGAAATGCCCATCCCGCATAATTCACATTACTCTGCGTTGCCGGCGTTTCAGGGGGGCCGGCCCGCAGCGGCCATTGCATCGACATAACCGAGAGTGGGTGCCGCACTCGTTGCTTATTTTTATTATTGGGGGATCCAAGCCGAGGTATTGCGTGATGCGAAAGGAGGGCTGCTATGTTCGATCCGGGGAGTATCAAGGTTTGCTTTGAAGTCTTCAGCAGGATCACAAAAGAGCTGACCGAAAAACTCGACATTTCGGAAGTCCTCGAGCACATCGCCCGTCAAACGGCCGAAGCCACCGGAGCGAAGGGGTGCGCGGTCCGCGTCTTGAACGAGAAGACCCGCCTGTTCGAACTCTCCGCCGCCTGGGGGCTCAGCGATGAATATATCAAAAAAGGCCCGATTGACGCCGACCACAGCCTCTCGGACGACCTGAAGGGTGAAATCGTCCACATCGAGGACGCGGCCACCGATCCCCGGGTCCAATACCCCGAAGCCGCCAAGTCGGAAGGGATCGTCTCCATCCTTTCCGTCCCGATGGCGGTGTCGGACAAGGTGATCGGGGTGCTCCGCCTCTATACCTCGGAACGGCGAAGCTACTCGGAGGACGAAATGGCCTTCGTGATCGCGCTTGCGGACCTGGGTGTCCTGGTCCTCCGTCATGCCCACCTCTACTCGGGCCTCAAGGGAGACCACGACTCCCTGATCGAAAATTTCCAGACCTGGTTCGAGGCGGACGTCTACAACCCGCGGTAGCTGCCGGCCACGGCTCCGGGCTTGGGGGCCGCTCGCGTTCCCGAAATGTTTTCCGAAAATACCAATCCGAAATTGGCTTCCTCCATCCGGCGTACGCCGGACAGCCG
>DNYS01000254.1:445-3144 GCA_003506735.1 Nitrospinota bacterium | reverse complement strand
ACGACGTTCACCGCCGCGCCCGCGGCCACGGCGAGCAGCGGCCGAGCCTTCGACGACTTCGGGGCGCGCCGCTCGGTGAAGGGCATGGCGCAGAGGAGAATCATCGCCCCGCAGGCCGTTGCCACGCTCATCCCGAAAGGGGGCAAGGGAATGATCGCCAGGCCGTACTTTCGGAACAAAAACGTCAGCGAAAACATAAACGCGGAAAGGACCGGAATCAGATAGAACCAGGACGAAATATTCTTCTGCCCCTCCTCGGGCCGATGGACCAGGAAGGCGGCGCCGAACATGATGGCCAGCGTTCCCAGCCCCACGCCGAGGGTCATCCGCTCGCCGAGGAACAGGATTCCCAGCGCCGATGTAAATATGAGAAGGGACTGAATCAGGATCGAGGCGCGGGCCAGGCCGATTAGCTTCACCGCCAGAAAATTCAGGTACCGGCCGGCCGCCCCGCCGAAAACGCCCACCATCGCAAACCAGAAAAACGCCTCCCAGTTCCACCCCCTGCGCCAGTCGTCCAGGTAAAAATACAACCCCGCCGCCAGAACGGCGGAGGTGATATTCATTGTGAAGGCGGTGGCCGTAGGGCTCAGGTGGGACAGCCCGGCCCGGTAGAGGGTTTGGGCCACCGAAACCAAAACGGCCGCGATGAGCGACAAAAGATTGGGAGAGAAGGACTCGATCACGGGCATCACCCAAAGAAAAAATTTCAAACCACGAACTGTCCCACAAAATGGAACAAGATGCGATGAATTGGCTGGATCAAGCGCTCAAAGCGGGCCCAGAAGGTTTCTTCAATCCGGGTATTCGGGTAGGGTAATTTACATATTCATACAACCGCATTTTGCGAAATATCGACGGCGGATCTATCGAACCGGAGATTTCAGTGGGACCCAGCGGGGGAATAAGAATTCCTTCCTTCGGTCATCGCATCACCGGCGGAGCCGCAGCACCCAAAAGGAGATTTTCGGATGTACCTCAACGAAGAGCGTGCGCGCGGCCTTATGAAGGATCACAATATTGATGTGCTGGTCGCGAGCACGCCAGAAAATGTCACCTACATCGCCGGAACGTGGGGCTGGTCGAATAAGGTGTATGTCTACTCCGTGCATATGTTCGCCGTCTATCCGCGCGACGCGGGAACCTCCCCCGCCCTGATCGTTCCCGGCCAGGAAGTCACCTATACCTCGATGCAGCAGTCCTGGATAAAGGACTTGTACACCTTTGCCGGAAAAAGCGCGTTGATCCAGCCCCCGGGCGAGGGCGCCCAGACGCCCGAGGAGGAAATCTATCTCGGCATGTACAATAACGATGCCCGCCGGGAGAAATCGCCCGGCGCGGCGCTGGCGATGGCGCTTCGCGACCGGGGGCTCGACAAGAGCCGCATCGCCCTGGATCAGGAGCGCGTCATGCCGAACGTTCGGGCCCAGATCGAAGAGGCGCTGCCCGAGGCGACCATCATCGAAGCCAGCGACCTGTTCCGCTTGATCCGCATGGTCAAGACGCCCGACGAGCTCGGCGCGATGCGGGCCGCCGCCGCTCTGAACGAAAAAGCTTGCACCGCCGCTTGCGAGGCCGTCGCCGAGGGAGCGGTGGAGCGGGAAGTGGCCGGGGTGTTCGCCGCCGAAGTGGGCCGGGGCGGCGGAAAATGGCAGTGGTTCCATTTTTGCTCTGGAAGAAGGGCGACCGGCATCTTCCCGCCGACCGATAAAAAAATCGCCAAGGGCGAGATGTGGAAATTCGACGCAGGCCTTCACCTGGAAAACTACCAGGCCGACACGGGCTGGGGCGGCGTGCTCGGCGAGCCAACCCAAGAGCAGCTCAAACTTTGGAAGGCGACCGAGCAGGGATTCGAGGCGGGTCTCGCCGAGGTCAAGGCGGGGGCGCTGGGCTCGGCCATTTACAAGGCCATGCTGGAAGAAACTCGGGCGGGCGGCTATCCGGAGCACAACGGCAACTTCGCCGGACATGCTATCGGCCTCGAGCAGCGTGAAGTCCCCTATGTTCTCACGAACCCGTTTCCGCAAAACAGCGAATTCCTGCCGCCCTCGAGTGATTTTCCCCTCGAGACGGGCACCACGCTTTGCATCGAAAACCCGATGCAGATATTCGGCATGGGCGGCACTCAGATCGAAAAAACCGTCGTCGTGACCGAAACCGGATACGAGTCCGTTTTTCCGCAGGAGAGGAAACTCTGGGTGGTTTAATAGGTTGATTTCGCCGCGCCCCTAAGGGCGCCGCCGCACCTTTTTATGAAGGAGCATCTTTCATGTGCGCCACGCAATTCATCGATCTCAGCACCCCCATCGAGAACAATTCCAACGAGCCGCGCCCGCCGGAAATCACCTATCTCGACCACAAGGAATTCGGCGCCCGGAGCGCCAAGAACTGGGGAATCCCGCTCGAGGAATTGCACGACGGCCTGGGCGGCGCGGCGGAATTCGTCAGCGTCTCCACCCATTCGGCCACCCACATGGACGCCCCCTGGCACTACGGCCCCACCGTCGCGGGCAAGCCCTCCAGGAAGATCGATCANNGATCGACTACGAGATCAAGGAGGGAGACATCGTTCTCCTCTGGACGGGCACCGACGAGAAGCGGGACGACCCCGACTACTCCGAGCTCCACCCCGGAATGAGCATCGAATCGACCGAATACCTTCTCGACCGGGGGGTGCGCGTTATCGCGATCGACGCCTT
>DNYS01000254.1:0-265 GCA_003506735.1 Nitrospinota bacterium | reverse complement strand
CGAGTTCAAGGCGGGCAAGCGCGAATCGCTCATGCCCTGCCACCACATCCTGGGCCGCCAGCGCGAATATATTCAGATCGAACAGATCAGGGGCATCGGCAAAATCCCCCGGCCGCACGGCTTCAAACTGGTCTGTTTTCCGATCAACATAAAAGACGCGAGCGGCGGATGGGTGCGCCCGGTCGCCATCGTGGAGGATTAAGAAGAACCACATAATTTTTTTGCGTGCCACGTCCAACCCACTGACCTGCCCCCCCAAAACCGG
>DNYS01000289.1:877-4082 GCA_003506735.1 Nitrospinota bacterium | reverse complement strand
GGGTTTGGACCGGGAGGGGGGGGGGGGGGGGGGGGGAAGGTGGAGGCTCGAACTTCGGGTTGCCACCCGCTAAGATTTTCGGTATAGTTTCGCTTAAATTCAAATGGGATTTGTTCCTGACTAGATATTGTGTTTATGTTTGAACAATTCACTACTGATGGGGTATTTGGTCTATGCTAGGTCTTTCCACCTTGCCCGGGACTTCCATTCCAATGAAACAATTTTCTCCCACTGTGATTGATCTTTTCTGTGGAGCCGGTGGCTTATCGGAAGGATTTCGACAAGCTGGATTTCAAGTTATCGCAGGTAATGATTCTGACAAGTTAGCTGCTGAAACTTTCGCCTCAACTCACCAAGACGCTGTTTTTTTGGCCTCACCCAGGAGAAATTGCCGGACGAGAAGGCCCGCGATGCGCACAACCAGGGTTGGAACGGCTGCCTGGACTGCCTGGAGAAATTTCTGGCCTAAAGGCCCCCTGAGGCCCACTCCGCCCGGAGGGGGCGGGACATGAGTTCCTTTAAAGCGTCGCGGGGGTCTTTTCCCTCGAAGAGGACGCCGTGTATTTGAACGGAGATGGGCATCTCGACGCCGTATTTTTTCCCCAGCGCCACGGCGGCAGGGGCGGAGACGACGCCTTCGGCGACCGCGCACATCGAGGCGAGAATATCGCCGAGTTTTTCCCCGCGGCCCAGGCGAAGCCCCACCGTGCGGTTCCGGCTCAATTCCCCTGTGCAGGTGAGCACCAGATCTCCCATCCCGGCGAGGCCGTACAGGGTTTCGGCGCGCCCGCCCATCGCGGCGCCCAGCCGGCTCATCTCGGCGAGGCCCCGCACGATCAGCCCGGCGCGGGCGTTGAGGCCGAGTTCCATCCCGTCCGCCACGCCGGCGGCGAGGGCGATGACGTTTTTGAGGGCGCCGCCGAGCTGGGTCCCGACAGGGTCGTCTCCGGTGTAGACGCGGAGGCACAGGCCGGAGAGGGCGCGCTGCACCTTGAGGGCGGCGTCCGCGTCGCGCGAAGCGGCGGCGACGGCGGTGGGCTTCCGGTCCACGACCTCGCGGGCGAAGGAGGGCCCGGAGATGCAGACGAGGGGGTTTTCCGCCCCGCGCGCCTGGAGGAGGCGCTCGATCGCCTCGGTGGGGAGGGCAAGCGTTTCCTCATCCAGCCCCTTGGTGGCGCTGACGACGATGGCTTCTTCGTGGATCGAGGGGGAGAGGCGCTCCCACACTTTTGTCAGAAACGGGCTCGGGACGGCGCTCAGGAGCATATCCTGGGCGGCCGATGCGGCCTCGGCCAGATCGGAGGTATAGCGGAGGGAGGAATGGAGGGGGGCATCGGGGAGGTAGAGATCGTTTTCGGGGCGCTCCTTCATGCGCGCGCACAGGTCCTCCTCGAGCACCCAGAGGGTGACTTCGTGGCCGAGCTCGGCGAGCAGATCGGCCAGGGCGGTGCCCCAGGCGCCTGCTCCGATGACGGCAACTCGCATGGAATCCATCGGTCTCCACGAATTCGGGACGGCTGAAGAGGCCCCGCTTACTTTGGGACGGACCAGCTACTACCGGGCTGGAGGCTGCTGACTAGCCGCTGCCGGCCAGTAACTACTGACTAACAACTACTGGGCGGGCGCGGATTATTTTTTCTTGGCGGATTTTCGCCGGGGCGCTTTTTTGGCGGCCGGTTTTTTCGCGGCCCCTTTTTTGGCGAGGGCTCGTTTGCGGGATGCCTGGCCCCGCTTCACGGCTTTTTTCCCGGCCGCGGATTTCGCCGTCCACTCTGTGTTGTGGCGCAGATGCTTCTCATCGTCCCAGATGTGCTGCGTTCCGCCGCCCATGAACACGACGAACACTTCGCATCCGTCCGGATACTCGTAGGGGCCGTGCGGAAGATCCCAGCCGAACACGTAGTCTCCCGGCCGCAGATCCTTCCCGGCGATGCACATCCGCCCCTTGGTCACCAGGATCGAGTGCCAGCTTTTGTGCGTGTGGGCGGGCTCGACATAGCCCTTGGGGAATTTCACCTTCATGTCGAAACGCTGCATGACCGGGTCGTGCGCGAAAATCTTGACTTGCAAGCCCTTGGGAAGCGTCAGGAGCTTGACCGCGGCGCCCTCCTGCCATTTGACCTCGCGGTCGTGGATGGCGCGGAAACGGTTATCGAATTTTTTTCGGGAGGCGCTTTTGTGTTTCGGCGATTTCTTTTTCGGCGGCATGACTTTCCTCGATGAAAACGGATAGGGATGAAAGCGGCGGGAGACGGTCCCGCGAACGATGGGATAGACCGGCTATCCGATCTCCGCCTCTTTCGACACGAAAATGCAGCGGGCGACATCCCTTCCTAGGGCAATCGATTTTCTGTCCACCCGGATCGTCACCGTTCCGGCGAGCGGCACCTGCTCGAGGACCTCGATGCGGACCTCGGGGAAAATGCCCATATCCCCCAGGTAGCGCAAAACGTCGGAGTCCTCCTGGGTCACCCGCGATACGACCGAGGAGCGGCCGGGCTCCATTTCGGTGAGAACCGTCTCCTCCGGGCTGAACATGGTCCCGTCCTTGGAAGGGATCGGATCCCCATGGGGGTCGATGGTCGGATAATCCAGGGCCCGGTCCATGGCCGCCTCGACTTCCTCGCTCAAGACATGTTCGAGCACTTCGGCCTCGGCGTCCACCTTATGCCATTCGATGCCCACCTTTTGATTCAGATACAACTCCAGGAGGCGGTGATGGCGGATAATCTCCAGGGCGACCTTCTCTCCCCGGCTGGTCAGGGTGACGCCTTTATAGCGCTTGTAGGAGAGAAGCTCCATTTGATCGAGCTTTTTGGTCATGCTCGTGACGGATGCCGGCGAAATATCCATCTTCTCGGCGATGGCATTCGTCGTCACGGGGGAGGATTTCTCCTGAAGCTTGTAAATATTCTTCAGGTAATCTTCCATTTGTTTGCTGAGATCGCCTGAGATGTCCAAAAATAACCTCATTCGCGGCCAAAAGATCCGTCCAAGACAGGAGGACCGCCATGGTATGGAACGCTTCGGCGGACTGTCAACAAAGGTATCCCCAGCGAAAACACTCCTTCTACCTGACGTAGACGAACGATCCATGGATCGGGAGGAGTTTTCTTTTGATCCCGGCCGGAAACGGATTGAAAGGCGCCGCCTCTGCGATGGCGGACAGCGCCTCTTCATCGAGAATCCGGTAGCCGGAGGATTT
>DNYS01000289.1:375-721 GCA_003506735.1 Nitrospinota bacterium | reverse complement strand
GCCTCGCCCTCTTCCGCGCGAATCCGCTCCTCCACGCCGGCCTTTGCAATTTGGGCCTTATCCTCGTCCGAGAGGTTGATGTCGGGCGCATCCGGCCTTCCCCGGACCCTGGGCTTGACGCGGCGGAACATCGCGAGCCAATCAGTGGGCGGCTTGGGCCTCTGAGGTGACCGTCTTTGGGCGGGCTTTTCCACTTTTCTCAGCGCGGGCCGCGGCTTGGGCAGGGAAGCCACCTCGATTCGTTTTTTGGGTTTCCGCCTTACGGGCTTTTCCACTTTCCGGGGCGCGGGCTTCGCCTTCTTCACGACAACCTTGGGCCTCTCCTTCACAACAACCTTGGGCCTCT
>DNYS01000289.1:0-151 GCA_003506735.1 Nitrospinota bacterium | reverse complement strand
TGGGCCTCTTCTCCGCCCCGGGCGGCGGCGGGCTCTTCTCTTCCGGCTGGGGCAAAACCGGCTTGGGGAAATTTTCGCCGATGGCGGCCACCGGCTTTTTCGCGGGATCGGGTTTCGCCCTCTCCCGCGGCTCGGGTCCGGCCCGGTTCTC
>DNYS01000005.1 GCA_003506735.1 Nitrospinota bacterium | reverse complement strand
CGGTGAGGCGCAAGACGGGGGCGGGGGAAGTGCTTTATCGGGCGGGCTATACATTTCCAGAGACTGCCAAGATTATCGCCGATCTCATCGCTGCCGGAATTCGGCACGTACCGCCAGAAGTGGCCCCCGACCGGAAGGCCATCATTGCCTTTATGCAGCCTTGGGCAGATCTTTGTTGTGAAATTATTGATCGAGAGGGAGAGGAAAGGTTACGATCCTTGTCATTCACCCATTACACGGACCCAGAAGCGGTTCGGCCGGGCGACCCCCAAAAACCGGTTGACTACCACAGAATAGCCGCCGGCCTCCATTCTTATGGATTTCAAGAAGACCCCAAACGGCCTGGCCTATTCCATGTCGAAATCGGCACAACGTTGCGCCACATCTACTGGAACGTGCTCGCCCATCTGCGCACGGTCCAAAGGCTAAAGATGAGACAGGGGCTTCCGCTTGTTAGAGACCTGCCTCGGGAGGGATACCTCACCCTCCCCGAGTTTTATGATTGATTTTCCATCTGTCAGGTTCGAATGACATCTATGAGCAGACGTGGGAAAATTCTCCAATCATGGGCATGACGCTTACCGAAAAGATCATGGCACGTGCGGCGGGCCGCGCCACCGTCCGCCCGGGCGAAATCGTCTATCCCGAGGCCGACCTCGCAACTATCCACGACCTTTATGTTGTCGAGGCCGACACACAGCTTCGCGCCCTCGGGGTGGAGCGGCCCTGGAATCCGGATCGCGTCTTCGTCTGCTTCGACCACGATATCATTCCTCAGAGCGTCGCAGTGGCGAACCGCGCCAAAAACATCCGGGATATTGTCCAGCGCTGGGGGGTGAAACACTTCTACGGACCGGGGCGGGGCCAGGGTCACGTTTTCCCGATGGAAATCGGGCTCGTGCGGCCGGGCATGTGCGTACAGGCCTACGATATCCACGTAACAAACTATGGCGCCGTGGGCTGCCTGGGCATCTCCCTTGTGTTTGAGTTCCCTGCCGTGCTGGCAACAGGGAGCCACTGGTACCGTGTTCCGGAGACGATCCGGATCGTGCTCGATGGAAAATTCACTCCAGGTGTAACGATCCGGGACTTGGCGGCCCTGATCATACGCCAGATCGGCCCCGACCAGGCTGACTACCGCGTATTCGAGTACACCGGGCCGGCCCTCGCGCATCTTGGCGTCGATGCCCGGGTAAAGCTGTGCAACTTGCCCATTGAGATCGGGGCCAAGACCGCCATCGTCCCTGCCGATGAACTCGTATCCGAATGGTTCAAAGAGCGAAGTCTCAAACCGTTCGATCCTATAGAGAGCGACCCTGACGCCGAGTTTTTTGCTGTTTACCGCTTTAACCTTTCCGATGTAGAGCCGATGGTGGCCCTCCCTCCCCTGCCGGACAATGTGGTGCCGCTCCGGGAAGCCGAGGGAGTGCCCGTACATGCGGCCTACCTGGGATCATGCGCGGGCGATCAGTACGAGGACATGGCCGAGGCGGCGGAAGTGTTGCGGGGACGGAGGGTTGCGCCGGGCGTTCGGATGATCATCAACCCGGGCAGCAAAGAAGTGGCCGAGCGGTGTGTGAGGGAGGGGATCATGGAAGTCTTCCTGGAGGCGGGCGCCTGTGTGGGTCCGCCCGGTTGCGGTCCCTGTGCCATCGGGCGTGGAGGGCCGCTCGCGGACGGGGAAGTCTGCATCGCCACCGTGACCCGGAACGATACGGGACGCATGGGAAGCCGAAAAGCCGAGATCTATCTCTCAAGCGCCGCGACGGTTGCGGCTTCCGCGGTGGCAGGACAAATTGCCGATCCCCGTGAGTATTTAAACTAAAGAGAGCGGAAATGAACTGGGTGATGGAAGGCCGGTGCTGGAAATTCGGGGACAACCTATCGCTCGATGACGATATCCTCGAATTTTCCAAGGTGTTTGTCGAGGGCGTGCGTATTTCGGACCCCGAAATTCTCAAGAGATATGTCTTCACCAATCTCGTCCCAGACTTTCCCGACCGGGCCCGGCCGGGCGACATCGTAGTTGCGGGCGCCCGCTTCGGCCAGGGGAATCCTCACATCTACGGCCTTCTTGGGATGACCGCCCTCGGCGTGGGCCTCATCGCCGAGAGCGTCCCTCACTTCACCTACCGGATGATCGTCGCGGCAGGGTTGCCCGCACTTCCTTTTTGCCCGGGAATAAGTGAAATTTTTGAAAACAGCGACATGATGCGGGTAGATTTTAAAACGGGGCAAATCGAGAACCTCACGAGGGGAATTACCGTGGAGGCCGAACCCTTGCCCGCTCCTTTGAGAGAAATCATTGAACTGGGCGGAAGCATTCCCGCTCTGAAAAAACGCCTAGAAGAAGGAAACTCCTCCTGAACAAAACCGGAGCCGCCGCCCAGGAAGTGATCTCTGATGTGCTCGGGAAAAAAGAAGGGACATGAAACTATATAGGAACACAAAAAGAAAATTCTCCTCGTGGATAACAATTTAGATCTTACGGTTGACTTGGCGGGACATTTTAAAAAGACATAGCCTGAAGTTTTCCGCTCAAGTTAAAGATTTAAACAAACAACCCTTGAGGTCCGATCGTGTTTCGGGGTTATTTTTTTTAACCAACAAATGGGAAATTCGGGATTTTAAGGTTCCCAATATTGAGGAGAACAATCCCTTCACAAGAGGGCGCTACGGCAGGCAGCTTCGATGTCGCCCTGCCCGAACCCCAGGTCCTCGTATATCTCTTCCGGAAGACCGCTCTGGCCGAACTGATCGCTGCCCAGACAAATCTGCTCGGCCCCAAGAGCTCCGCCTAGGAAGGAGAGCACCTGGGAATGACCATCGATGACGGAGACGACGGGATTGTCCACCTCCTCCTCCCCGACGATCATCGCCAGCCGGGATCGCTTCCCCGCTTTTTGGGCCGCGCGCCAGTCGGCGTAGAGGCGGTCCGCGCTCGTGAGGGCGTAGACGTTCACAAAAATTTCCTCCCTGACCAACACTTCCGACGCCGCCACAGCCTCGGGCAGCATTGCCCCGGCCGCGAACAGATTGACGCCGTTCACGCCGGGCCGGTAGGCCGGATGCGCCCAGGCAGAGCGGATCAGATACCCGCCGTGAAGCACATTCTGACGAAGCACCTCCCGTCGGAGCGAATCCGCCAGCCACTCGCCGGGCAGTAGGCTCTGATCAACTTGTTTCGTCGTCAGGCGGAGATAAAAGGCGGGGCATTCCTCCTCGTGGAGCACTCGGCGGATCGCATCCAGAAGAATCCACTCGACCTCCACCGCGAAGGCCGGCTCAAACGCTTCGAGACCCGGCATCTCCAGGCCCAACGCGGGCGTGAGGATGCTCTGATGAGCGCCGCCCTCGGGGGATAGGCTCGTTCCACTGGGCGTCGCCACCATGATGAACCGGCCGCCGTTGTAAACGGCATACCGTAGCGCGTCCAGACAGCGGCCGATGAACGTGTCGTACAGCGTTCCGATGGGGCACAGGCGGACGCCGCAAAGTTCCTCGGAGAGGCCGAACGCCGCCAGAAGGAGCATGAGATTGTTCTCAGAAATGCCTAGCTCAATGTGCCGTCCCTGCGGGGATTCCTCCCATTTGAGGAGGCGCTGGATCTGCTGAAGCGCAAAAAAGTCCGTCTTTCCCCTCGGGTGATATACGCCGCTACGGTTGATCCATCCACCCAGATTGGTACTCACGGCAACGTCTGGCGAAGCCGTGAGGATGTGGCGGGAAAGAGATTCATCCCGGCCGATATTCGTCATGATCGAGCCAAAGGCTTCCTGCGTGGAGAATACATCCGAGAAACGGGTGTCGATTTCACCGGGAACCGGAGGCGGTTTCAGCGCCTCGCGCCGCGGCTGGAACTTCGCGTCATAGCGTTCAACCGCTTTCCGGACCACGTCCGCTTCCGGGCCCTTCTCCGGAAACGGGGATAGTTCCCGGCCGGTATCCAGCCCCGCTTCCACGCGCATGGCGCCAATCTGCTCGTCCGTCAGGAGAAGGGAATGGTTCAGCGGATCGCCCGCGATTGGCAGCCCCCAGCCCTTGATGGTGTAGGCGAGAATCATGACGGGCTGGTCGGCCACGCCGTCGGCTTCTTCCAGCGCCTCAAGGATGCACGCGAGATCGTGGCCGCCGAGATCGGCGAAAAGTTCAGGCAGTTCCTCATCGCTAAAATGATCGAGCACGCGATCCAGCCCTCGATACCGCTTCGTCTTCAACCGGAGGAGCCCTTCGCGTACTTCCGATCCGTCCCGTCCAATCAGACTCTGGTATTCGCTGTTGGGCATACCGTCGATTCGCCGGCGAAGCGCTTCTCCCCCCGGCAGGGCAAAAGCCGTCTGGAGGCGCTTTCCGTATTTTAGCTCCACGACATGCCAGCCATGCAGGCGGAATTGATCTCGAATTTGCTGGGCTTTGCCGTCCGGAACAATGCGGTCGAGACTTTGGCGGTTGAGATCGACAATCCAAATGATATTCCCAAGGTTCCGGATATACTCTTCGGCGAGCGCTTCCCAGATATTCCCCTCATCGAGTTCCGCATCACCCACCAAGGAGATAAACCGCTGCATATGGTCTGGCCCGAAATGATCGAAAATGTAGGACTGCATCAAAGCGGCGAAAGAAGCGGTCACGGAGGGGAGCCCCAGAGAACCCGTCGAGAAGTCCACTGGGAAAAAATCCTTTTTCCGGCTCGGGTAAGCCTGCAAACCGCCGTAAGCCCTGAGCTCTTTCAGACGCTCCAGGGGAAGATCTCCGCGCAGGGCATGCGCGGCGTGAAGGACCGGCGACGCATGGGGCTTGATCGCGAGCCGATCCCCGGTCCGAAGCCACCGGAAAAACATGACGGTCATCAAACTCACCACGGACGATGAGCTGGCCTGGTGGCCGCCGATCTTGATGCTCTGATCCTGAACCCGAATGTTGTTCGCGTAGTGGATGCTGTAGGTGGAAAGCCAGAGAAGGCGCTTTTCGATTCGCCGAAGAATGTCTAACTCTTCCTCATCGAAAGAAGGCTGAGGGGGCTCACGTTTCATTGTTGGTAACTCTCCGGAGGAACGAGTTGCTGACAATATTCGATCCCGTCCAACCATATCTATCGCATACCGAAGCCGTGTATGGCGAATTAGTATTTCGCCATACAAAGGAGGAATTCCCCGGGCTGTACCGCCCTTATCATAAGGGCATTTTTTCCCTTTTCTATGTGGTTAATGATGTATCTTTATCGCATCACAACCTCTTGTATTAAAGGGTCATAAAATTCAAATGAATTTTTGGACAGGATGAGTGTCGAAAGGAAGAGGTGAATCACATGGTGACTTCTGCTAAAATTTTTGAACTCTATTTGAGAAAGATGGCAGGAATGCTGCGCCATTGGTGCGAAACCTGAGAACGGGCGGCGCCTGCCCCATCATTCCAGCTTAAACCTATCAAAGGAGCCAAGCCATGGGACCGGTTAAGGTTTATACGCGCCACGGTTGATACACCTGTGCGCGAACGAGAGAGTTTCTCTCGTCGAACGGAATAGAAGTCATCAACCGCGACTGCACGAACGACCCTGAGGCAATGGCGGAGCTCAAGGCGCTGGGCATTAAGTCGCTTCCCGTTTCGGTACGCGGGGACGACGTGGTGGTGGGCTATAACGTCGAAGATCTTTGCAAGACTTTCGACATCGACGCAAAGATAGGCGGCCCGATGCACCCTGAAAATATGATGGAAATGTACCGCCTGGTGTTCGACGCCATAAAGCGCGCAGTGAATCAACTCTCGCTCGAGCAACTCGACTGGATAACCCCGGGCAGGCCGCGCTCGTTGCGCCAGCTTCTATGGCACAGTTTCGAGCGTCCCATACTTGGCATCGAGGCGCACGAGAGCGGGGAGTACTCCCGCGATATGGTCCGGCGCTATGAGGAGCTCGCCCAGAACTACCATACGCATGAGGAAATTTGCGCCTTTGGTGATCGGATCGAGTCCGAGCTGGCTGAGTTTCTCACACACGGCGAGAAGCTCGCCAAGAAGGTGAAGAGCTACATGGGACCGATCACCGTCCATGAGCTGATAGAGCTTGCCCTCGGTCACGCCTTCCAGCATCTTCGGCAGACGTACCATTACATGCCGACGATAGGCATCGAGCCGGATCGGCCCCTTGCCCGCGAGGATTACAAGGAGGTTCCCGTTCCCAAAGATTTATTCTAGGCTGCTGGTATCGTGCGGCTTAGGAATGATCTGCTCTGCGGTGTGGCGCTTCTTGCTTGTGAAAATCCCCCGGATTGGGCGACCCGTCCGAATTAGTACCGAATTTTCTCTCATTCGGCTTGGACCGGTTTGGGGGGGAGGTCAGGTGACGTTATTTGTCCAACTTGAGCACCCGCAACGCGTTTCCTCCGAACCAAAGGTCTTTGACTTCTTCTTTCAGGGGAAACTTACGGAATTCTTCGAGGCTCTCCTTGGGTCCTATCATCGGCCAGTTTGAACCCCACAGAATTTTGTGTTTAAGAAGAGAATTCCCATACACCAGAAGAGGTTCCCAGCCCGTTCCGGGCATGCCGATGTAGCGGGGGTGTGTCCCGCTGATTTCGATATAGATGTTCGGCTGCTTCAATGCTACGGCGATCATTTCAAGAATCCAGGGCCAGCCTCCGTGAACCGCAACGATGCGAAGTTCCGGAAAATCCTTAGCCACTCCATCCAGGTAAATGGGCCGGCCGTACTCGGCCAGCTTGGTCCGCGTCAGATTGGTGGAGGTATGGAGCAGCACCGGGATGTCTAGCTCCACACACTTGGCGTAGATGGGATAGTATTTCTTATCATTGGCGAAAAGGTCTTGCTCAAACGGAGTCAGATTCACTCCCCGAAAACCGAATTCTTTGACATCGCGCTCCAATTCGCGGACCGCATCCGTTCCCTTATGGGGGTCGGCGCCAGCGATCCCGATGAGACGGTCGGGGTAATCCTTGATAAATGCGTGCAAGTCTTCTCCGGGGAACTTGCTCCCCGTCGTAGTGGTGTTATCCGCCGACTTGATGACCACCTTGTCGACACTCTGCTCGTCCATCCAAGCCACGAGTTCGTCCGGGGTCATATAGTGGAGATCCGAGTCCTCACCGTAGACGTTTTTACCGTAATGCGCCGCGAAATCCGCTGTGGGTCCTTTCGGTTTCAGGTAGCGGTCCAGGCCCAAAGGGATGGGGCAGGTGAAGCGGAAATCGATGATAGGCGGGGTCATAGCATTAAGCCAGCGTTTCCCATTTTATTCCTTGAATAGGCTCATTCTAGCATCAGATGACCTCTGAGGATGCTCCCCTAATGTCTTTCCTAAAAAATAGCCCACATCAAAATACGTCCCACCGGCAAGAAGGAATCTTCATAGTCAACAAAGCCGCCTGAGCTTTGGCTAGCGAGACGTTTTTTTGAGTTTTTGATTATTTCCTGAAAATTTTGGAACCCGAATTAATCCTCCAGAATGAAGGTCACTTCCATGGTGGCCCGGAATTCTACGATTCTTTCGTCCTCCACCGTTGCCTTTTGAGATAGAACCTCCAAACCCGTGATTCCGCGCAAGGAATTAGAGGCGCGAGTCAGTCCATCCTCGATGGCGTTCCTGAAACCTATAGGTGATAAAGCTGTAATCTTGGTCACTCGGGCGATAGCCATGATTACCTCCTATTAAGCAAAAAACTCTCAATTTAGCCTACTGATAATTAAATATTATAGCACAAGGGAAAACGAAACATCTAAAGTCGGATTGATGCGGGAACCGGGGCTCCTGCCGGCGAATAAGTAATTCTCTCCTGAATTCAAACCTTTCGTCGCCTTGCCCTTGATTGGCGGTCCACCTAGCCTTCCCCGCCATGAAAAATCTATTCCTGGCTTTCGCCACATCCTCGCCACAGTTGTCAAATTGCTCAACCCAGGCGACGCAAAGGCTCTCGTCTTCGAAAATCTCCTGTCGATGGCAAACCACAAATTCACAACCCACAGGACCGAAACCCAATATGGGCCCCTCAAATCTGTTTTCCATATAGGGGTCTATAACCGGTGCTAACTAGTATGGCCGCTAAAAACCCCGAATAATGAAAACGGGTTTCTTCCAGGTACTCTAGGGCTTTCCGAAGGCTGACCAAAGAGAAGCAAACGAAAGAGCCCCCCCTAAATTGGCCAGAGGAACTGAAAGCTCTTACATGGTCAGTTTGCCGCGCACGACCAGCTACATATTGATTCGAGGGGAAATTTGAGTAATGTTCAACTGGCTTAGATTTACATTTCAGGGGACTTTTGGTCAGGACAGGATTTGGAATATTGTATCGATCGTGTCCATGGCGGGGAATTTGAAATGTCTTGCCCCACCAGGCCAACTTTTCAACATATTCGATCTACATGTGATCCACTTGTTGTGGAGAACACCCTACGGAGCGCCGTCGTTGGCAGGGGTAGTTGTCAAAGGAAACTCGGAAAGCCTATTATCTCTGAAAGCCACATACCCGCAATTAATTATTTTACGGCATGAATATCCAAGGGGAGCACCGGAGATGGTGATCGAGCAGAATGTTTTAATCGACCCCTGCGGCGTGGCCCGGCCACCCCGCTACCGGTTGGCCGAGCGGAGAGAGGGTCCGGATGAGCGCGCCCTCGGCCTGCTCAACAATGGAAAGACCAATGTCAGGCTTATTCTGGAAAAGGTGGGGGAAACTGTTGCAGAGCAACTCGGGTTTTCAAAAGTGGTCCACTTTCGAAAACTGGGCGTCGCGCACCCTTGTCCGGAAAAAATGCTCGACGATATCAAGTCGCAATGCACCGCCGTGGTCAACGGGATTGGAGACTGAGGGTCCTGTACTTCGTGGAGTATCCACGATGGAATCGAGCTGGAACGGCGAGGCATCCCGACCGCCACCCTAACGACGGATGAATTCCCTGCGCTCGCCAAGTGCGAATGCGGCTCGCTCGGCCTGCCGGAGATGCCCCTCGTCGTGCTGCCGCATCCGACAAGTTCCCTGCTGGGGCCTGATGCGGAAGCCCGGGCCAAAGACGCTGTAAGCGAAGTCGTCCGGATCATCACCGAAAACGCCAGATCGCTCGCCGAAGCGTACGCCGCAAAAGAATACGCCGCGCCCAAACGCGCTTTTCGCGCCAAACAGGTTTTCAAGTAGAGAGGTCCCCAGCCCATGAGCCAAGCATCGGCATATGAGGCGGGTTCTCCTGCGGAGAAAGTTCGCGCGCCAACCAGTCTGGAAGCCCAAATCAATTTCCTGAACGGAAAGGGATGGACAGATGGACTCCCGGTCGTTCCACCCACTCCAGAACGTGTTGAGTTGATAATCGCCGGATCTGGACGCAGCCCTGGCGAGGCGATTGGGCTCATTCCGCCCCGGTGAGGCGAGGCGACGGTGGAGGTCGTCGCCGCGAACGCCGTGATGGCGGGTTGTGCGCCCGAATACATGCCCGTAGTACTCTCCGCCCTTGAAGCCCTGCTGGAAAACCCTGCAATCTCTACGGCACGCAGGCGACGACTCACGCTGTTGCTCCGCTCCTCATCCTCAACGGACCGGTTGTCGATGAGCTCGGCTTCAACTACGGTTACAACCTTTTCGGCCCCGGCTTGCGCCCAAACGCCACGGTCGGCCGAGCCGTGAATTTAGTCCTCCGCAATGTGGGCGGCGCCCATCCGGGCGAACTCGACAGGAGCACGGCAGGACAGCCAGGAAAATACACCTTCTGCGCGGCCGAAAACGCCGCCGAAAATCCCTGGGAACCACTGCACGTGGAGCGGAGATTCAGGGAAGATCAAAGCGTGGTAACGGTGTACGGCGCCGGCGGCATCTTTGACCTCAACGATCGGAGCTCGAAAACCGCCACCGATCTAATGCACATGCTCGCGAATTCTTTAAAGATCATGGGCTCGAACTCCTACCTCGTCGGAGGGGAAATTCTTCTGACCATCTGTCCTCAGCACGCCGCGATTCTGAAACGCGACAAGGTTTCCAAGCAGGAGCTGAAAGAGTACCTGTGGAATAATACATGGAATCCCGCCGAGGATTTTCCTGAAAGCTACTGCCGCGACGAGGTGGAACCTCTGGCGGATCCCGATTGAGTTTCTCTTTGTGCGGACCCAGACGGGATCATCGTAATTGTGGGCGGCGACGCGGTGCAGCACAGCATGTACATTCAGAGTTTCGGAGCCACCCAATCCGTCACGCGCGAAATAAAGGGTTGAGAGACCTGCGCTCCGCAAAATCGGATCCTGCCTTGGCTGAATATCATCAAAAGGTCGCTTGATGGATCTCAAGCGTGGCAAAATCCCCACCAAGCCAACTTCTTTACCCATTCAATCTATATGTGATCCACTTTTTGTGGAGTCAGGGAAATCTCGATTAAACCGAGCGAGGCAGGGACCTTCAGTCGATCGAAAAAACTCGTTTTGCGTTTTCGTACAAAACCTTCCTTTGAATGGTTGGGGCCAGAACCTCAAGCATCTTACGCACGGCTCGGAGATGCCCAGTATAGTCACCAAACGACCTTCGGCGGCCGTATTTCCAATCCGACCCGAAAATAAAACGCTCTGGATATTTTTTAATCATTTGGCCCCAGTGCGGGAAAAGTTCGAGATCAAGGTCGTTCATGGGATGAAGATCTTGGAACCCGGCGACCAAGCCTCGGGAATGCAAGAACTTGATATCGGCAAAAAGGTTTGCGCAACTCAAAAAAAGATCTTCTAAATCCTTAGGCGACATCATTCCGTTATGGGAGGCGATCAGTTTCGCCCTCGGATACCGGCGACAGGTTTTTTTGTACCATTTCTTGACCTCTGAAAGTTTATCGATGCCGGCTACTCTGTAGACGGGCTCGATATGCATGACAACGGGTGCGCCATGCCTGTCGGCGAGGCTAATCATCTCCAGCACCAGCGCGTGGTCCAGATTAATTAAAACCTCGGGCTGGCCTCGATAGTTCCCCCCTTGTTTTGCAGTCTTATCGTAGTGCCGCAGTCCCACTTCCCCGACGCCGCCGCAAACCCCGTTTTTCAAATCCTCCCTCACTTGCCTAAGCTCCCGCCGTGCCCGATCAAGGTCCTCCACATGGATGAACCCGACAAAATTGGAGGAACACAGAATGATGGCCCTGGAATAATTCCGGGCGTTCCGTAAAAGCCTCTGCTCTCCTTTGCGGTAGTCGTTGGGCGTTGTCATGACGATGACCTTTTCAACGTTTGCCGCTTTCGCTTCTCCGAAAAACTCCTTCAAGTGAATTTTCTTTCTCTTGGGGTGGTTATGCGCATCGATGATGGGGCCACGATAAGGACTGGCGGCTGAATTTGATCGCCTCTTCTCGCCGGAAAATACCTGTTGCGGCTGGACGAATGATGAAATCAGGATACTGCCGAGAATGAAGCACCATAGGTCCGTAACGCTGGACTGGCTTGGAATTGTTCCGCCTCTATGCATAGCTGACCTCGTATCTACGGAATGATGAAAAAAAGATGGATGATGCGGGTTGAATTATAAACCGACGCTGGAATGAAAAGCGTGAAAATCATGAATCCACATGGGAATCCGGGTTTAATCAAATATCACCCAGCTCGAGGTGGCATCGTGCGGATTTGGGCTCTCATCCTCTCCTTCCGAAATACCCCTCCCCCCCGTCCTGTCCAAAAATTCATCTGAATTGTACACCTAGGCTAGCTGAACATCACTCATGTTTTCGCTCAATTCAATATGTATCTGATCATTCGCGGCGAACTGACTATGTAGTGCTTCTCAGTTCCTTTGCTCGATT
>DNYS01000086.1:4956-10966 GCA_003506735.1 Nitrospinota bacterium | reverse complement strand
GGGCGAGATCGCCGGCGCCGGCCTCGACGTGATCGAGCCCGATCCGCTTCCCGGGGACCATCCCATTCTCGAACTGGATAACGTTGCCATATCGCCCCATTGCGCCGCCCAGACCCAAAGCACACAGGATCAGAGCTACCGCCTCCTCGCCGAGAGCATCCGCCTCGCGGTCGAGGGCGAGCGCGTCGAAGCCCTCGTCAACCCGGAAATATACGGCTGACCGGCCGCCGCGCGGCGGAGGGCGTCATCTTCCTCGTCAATCCCCGGGCGGGGGGCGGGCCGCCCGACCGGACGCCCCCATTCGCCCGTGCTATAATTTTCCCACGGGAAAATTTGGCCACCCACCCGTGCCGCCGAGGCACACCCAAGGGAAGGATTTCCTGATGCCGGATGATGTGATCCGCGGGCTTGAAGGCATCGTCGCCGTGGAGACCTCGATCTGCGACCTGGACGGCGAGGGCGGGCGCCTGGCCTACCGGGGTTACGACGTGCCGGATATGGCCCGGCGGGGCGTGACCTACGAGGAGATCGTCTATCTCCTCCTGAACGGCGAGCTTCCGGACCACGCCGCCCTCAAGGCCTTCAGCGCCGAGCTCATCGCCGAGCGAAAGCTCCCCGGTGATTTGCTGCGCGTGATCAAGCTTATCCCGCCGGCGGCCCACCGCATGGCCGCCCTCCGGGGAGCGGTGGGGATGCTGGGCCTCTACGATCCCGAGGCCGAGGACACATTCCCAGAAGCGAACCGCCGCAAGGCTGTCCGCCTCATCGCCCGGATGCCGGTCGTCGCGGCGGCCATCCACCGGGCCGGCGAGGGAGAGAAACCCCTCTCTCCCCGCAAGGGGCTGGGCCATGCCGCGAACTTTCTCCACATGGTCTTCGGCGAAAAACCCCATAAAGCGGACGTAAAGGCCCTCGACGCCAGCCTCGTCCTCTACGCCGAACACGAGATCAACGCCTCGACCTTCACGGGGCGGGTCGTCGCCTCCACCCTCTCGGACATTTACTCGGCGGTCACGGCGGCGATCGGCTCCCTCAAGGGACCCCTCCACGGCGGGGCCGGACTCGCCGTCATGGAAACCCTCGAGGAAATTGGCGAGGCCGAAAACGCGGAACCCTTCCTCGAGAAGGCGCTGGCCGAAAAGCGCCTCCTCATGGGCTTTGGCCACCGCGTCTACTACCGGAGCGGCGATCCGCGCGCCGCCGTTCTGATGGGCATCGCCGAGGAGACCTGCCGCCGCCGGGGGGCGGACAAATGGTTCGACATCGCGCGCGCCCTCGACCAGGGCGTGCAGAGCCGCAAGGGGATCATCCCGAACGTCGATTTCTATTCGGCTCCGCTCTGGCGCGGCCTCGGGCTGCCCACCGGCCTGTTTGTGCCCATCATCGCGATCTCCCGCGTGGCGGGATGGTGCGCCAACATCCTCGAACAACAGGGCGATAACCGCCTCATCCGGCCCCGCGCCCGCTACACGGGCGCACCGAAGCGGGCCTATAAATCCCTCCGGGGAAGGCGCTAGGGCGATGGCCAAAAGTCTCGCGCAACTGCTCATCGACGAGCACCTGGTCTCGGGCGATGGCGGCCGCGTCGGGGCCGAGATTGAGATTCGCGCGGATCAGGTGCTTTTGCAGGACGCCTCGGGCCCGATGGCCCTGCTCCAGTTCGAGGCGATGGGGATGACGCGCGTCGCCCAGAAGACAGCCGTCATGTACGCCGACCACCAGACCCTTCAGATGGACTATCTCCACACCGAGGGGCACCGTTTTCTGCTCGGTTTTTGCCAGAAATACGGCATCCACTTCTCCAAACCCGGCAACGGAATCTGCCACAACGTTCATCTGGAAACCTATGCCGTCCCGGGCGAGAGCCTGGCCGGCACCGACAGCCACACCCCCCAGGCCGGCGCGGCCGGAATGCTCGCCATCGGCGCGGGGGGGATCGACGTGGCCGTCGCCATGGGCGGGGGCACCCTCATTCTCCCCCGCCCAGAAATCATCGAGGTCCACCTGAGTGGAAAGCTCGGCCCCTGGCGCTCGGCGAAGGACGTCATCCTCGAACTTCTGCGGCGCCTCACGGGCCAGGGCGGGGTGGGCAAACTCTTCGAGTACACCGGCCCCGGGGTGGAGACGCTGAGCGTGCCCGAGCGCTCGACCATCGCCAACATGGGGACCGAGCTGGGCCTGACCAGCTCTCTTTTTCCGAGCGACGAGCGGACGTGGGAGTTTTTCGGGCGGATGAACCGGCCCGGCGACTGGCGGGCGCTCTCGGCGGACCGGGACGCCGCCTACGACGGCCGGATCGAACTCGACCTCTCCCGCATCGAGCCGCTCATCGCCCTGCCCTCGAACCCGGACAAGGTGGTCCCGGTGAGCGAGGTGGCCGGAACCCCGATCGAGCAGGTCATCGCCGGAAGCTGCACGAACGGGTCCTACACCGACATCGCCTCCTTCGCCCAAATCATGCGGGGGCGCAAGGTGGCCCCCGGGGTGGATGCCATCGTTTTTCCGGGAAGCCGCCAGGCGTTCGAGGAGTTGGCCCGCGAGGGGCACATCGCCGACCTGCTCGCCGCCGGGGTCCTCGTGTCGGAGGCCACCTGCGGCTCCTGCCCCGGCTACGGCCACATCCCCGCGCCGGGGACGAAATCCCTCCGCACCTTCAGCCGGAATTTCAAGGGCCGCTCCGGCCTCACGGAGGACGCCGTTTATATATGTGGCACCGAGACGGCCGCCCTCTCCGCCATCCATGGGGTCATCACCGCCCCCCCCGGCGACTTGAAACCGCCCGAGGTTCTTCTCCCCCACCGGTTCGCCGCGGACGGGGCGGGAATCGTGCCGCCCTCGGCCGAGCCCGATCGGATCGAACTCCTCCAGAGCCCCAACATCGTGCCCATCCCGGCGGGAGAGCCCTTCGGGGATGCCTACGAGGGAGAGATCCTCATCAAGCTGGGCGATTCGGTCTCGACCGACACCATCATCCCCGCTGGCGTCGAGGCAATCACCTACCGAACGAACGCGCCCGCCCTTTCGGAGTTCCTCTTCCGGAGGATCGACCCGGAGTTCGCCGGCCGCGCGCGCGCGGCGGGCGGGGGGATCATCCTGGGGGGCGACCTCTACGGCCAGGGCTCGGCCCGGGAGCAGGCCGCGCTTTGCCCCATGTGCCTGGGCGTGCGGGCCGTGGTGGCGAAGTCCTTCGCCCGGATCCACCGCGCGAACCTGATCAACTGGGGCATCCTCCCGCTCGAACTCGCCGACCCCGGCGAATGGGACCGCCTCGAGCAGGGCCACCGCCTCCGCCTCTCCGGCATCCCGGAGGGGCTTTCCCAAAACCGCCTGGCGGTGGAGAATCGGACTATCGGATCGCGCTTCGAGGTGACGTGCGCGCTCACCGCGCGCGAGCGGAGCATCCTTCTCGCAGGAGGGGTCCTCGCCCATACCAAAGCCAGGGCTTGAAACCGAAATGAGCCAGCGAAAAATTTCAGCCGTTTTCTACCGGGGCGGCACCAGCCGCGCCATCTTTTTCAACGCCAAGGACATCACCGAGGACCCGGAGACGCGGACCGCCATATTCCTCCGCGCCATGGGAAGTCCGGACCCCAACGGCCGCCAGCTCGACGGCCTCGGCGGCGGCATCTCCTCCCTCAGCAAGGCCGCCGTCATCGGCCCCTCCACCCGCCCGGACGCCGACGTGGATTTCACCTTCGCCCAGGTGAGCGTGGATACCCCCTTCGTGGATTACGGGGGCAACTGCGGAAACATGTCGAGCGCGGTGGGGCTCTTCGCGGTCGAGGAAGGGCTCGTCCCCCCGCCGCCGGACGGGGAGGCCACCGTCCGCATCCACAACACGAACACCAACAAGATCGTCATCTCCAAATTCCGGGTCGAGGGCGGCATTCCCGCGGTCGAGGGGGACTACGCGCTTCCGGGCGTGGCCGGAACCGGCTCGCGCATCACGCTCGAATTCACCGATCCCGGAGGCGCCTCGACGGGAAAGCTTCTCCCCACCGGGAGGCGGGTCGATGAATTCGATATCGAGGGAATCGGAAGGATCGAGGCCAGCCTCGTCGATGCGGCCACCCCCGCCGTTTTCGTCCGGGCCAAGGACATCGGCCTTTCGGGGACCGAATCCCCCGGGGCCATCGACGCCCAGCGGACGATTATGGTGAATCTGGAGCAGATCCGGGCCGAGGCCGCTGTCCGGATGGGTATATCGCCCGACACCCGGGCGGCTTCGGAGTCCTCCCCCCTGGTTCCGAAAATGGCCATAGTCTCGCCCCCGGCGGAATACTTCGACCTCACGGGGGCGCCCGTTCCCGCCGACTCGTTCGACATCCTGAGCCGGATGCTCTCGATGGGAAAAACCCACCGCGCCTATCCGCTGACGGGGGCGATGTGCCTCGCCGTGGCCGCCCGCATACCGGGCACAATTGCGCACGAGGCCGCGCGTCCCGGCGGAGGGGACCTTCGTCTCGGGCACTCGTCCGGGGTCCAACCCATCGGGGCCGTCGTGACCCAGGACCCGGAAGGGCCCCGGGCCGAGAAGGTCATCGTCTACCGCACCGCCCGCCGCCTGATGGAAGGCTCGGTCCTCATTCCCGCCAGCGTATTTGAGGCTGAGGCGCAAACCGCCCCGGCCTAGATTGGCTTCCAGGCGCGCGCCTCGGGCGGAGCGCCCCGGGCGGCCTCCGCCGGCGAAAGAGACCCAAAAAGTGGGCAACCAGCCCTCGATCCAGGAAATTCAGGGATTCTACGATGTGGTGTCCCCCCTCTACCGGGATCTGTGGGCCGGCCACATCCACCATGGCTACTACCCCTCCGGCCGCGAAACAAAAGAAGAGGCCACCGAGGGCCTCATCCAATTTCTCGCCGACGCCTCCTCCCTGAAACCCGGCGCCAAGGTTCTCGACGTCGGATGCGGAATCGGCGGAACGTCGATCTGGCTGAGCCAAAATTTCGGCTGCAAGGTGACCGGAATCACCATCAGCCCGGCGCAAAGGAAAATGGCGGAAGAGGCGGCCTCCAGCCTCGACCGGAAACCCGAATTTCTGCTCATGGACGCCAACCGCATGACCCTGACCGGAACCTTCGACGCGGTTTGGACCGTCGAGGTGCTCGCCCACCTGGGCGATCACCTGAGTTTTTTCCGAAAGTGCCACGCGCTTTTGAACCCCGGCGGAAGGATTTGCATCGCCGCCTGGCTCAAGGCGGACAATCTGACCGCGCGGGAGGAGGCGGAGATTATCCGGCCCATCGAGGAGGGAATGTTCTGCGCGCTATCGACCTCCGAAAAATACCTGAAGCTCCTCGATGAATCCCGTTTCAAGCTGGTGCGCTTCGAGGACATCAGCCCCCGGGTGAAGCAAACATGGGATATCGGCCTGAAAATTATAAGGGATAAGGCCGTGTGGGCGTTCGCCGCCCGCCACGGGATGGAATTCCTGAGACACCTCCGGGGATTTCGAAGGATGAAGCGGGGTTTCGAGGAAAAAAAATTCGTCTACGGGATTCTGATCGCCGAAAAAATCCGGCCGCCGCTCGATCTAATTTCCTCTGATTGAAAACCCTGTTCATGGCGCCCGGGCGGCCCGGCGCCCGACCGTCACCAGCCAAACGCCCGCTATCGTCAGCGCCCCTCCCGCGAGGAGGCCCCCGCTAAATGGCGCGCCCTTCGGTGAATGGTTTTTCCGCTCAACTGGGCCCGCCGCCGATACGCACCCGCTCGCACAACTCGATGCGCACGTTGCCCGGCCCGCGGATAAATGCGATCGCCCGGCCCCCGATGCCGGTTCGCTGGGGGGCGTCCAGGACCTCCGCCCCGCGCGAGGCCAGCCAGGCCACGGCGGCATCCACGTCCTCGACGGCGAAGCCCACATGGTCCAGCCCCTCGACGAGCCGGGGGGCGCGCGCATCGGGCGCATCTCCCTCGCGCATCCCCCTGATCCGCCCCCTGCCGCCCCCCCGCCCCCCCCCCCCCGGGGAGGGGGGGGGGGGGCCCGGGTGGCGGGGGGGGGGGGGG
>DNYS01000086.1:1048-4945 GCA_003506735.1 Nitrospinota bacterium | reverse complement strand
AGTGTCCCGCCGCCGAGCCGGAAAATCGCGTAGGCCGCCCCTTTATGGTCGTCGATGTACTCCACGGCCTCCATCCCGAATACGCGCTCGAAATACCCGGTCAGCGCGCGGACGTCGCTAACCAAAAAATGGACGTGATCGAAGCCGAACTCCATCGCGGTTTCTCCACAAAAATAAACGCGGCACGAAAACGGAAGCGGCGCCATGAATGTATTTTGGACCGGCACCCCCGGCGGCGGCGTGGACGCCCCGGGCCGGCCCCCGGGCGAAATCTCCAGGACAATTTCCAATTCGGTCCGGCCATAGTACGCTGAAAATCATCATCACCAAAACCAGTTCGTTTATCGTTGGAAATTCGTCTCTTTTTGACCCGCAATGAAAGGAACCGGCATGGCAAAGGCCAAAATCATCGGCACCGAACACTGGACGCATCACGGAGGCGCCGATCTGTTCATCTGGAGGAAGCGGCGCGCCCATCTGAGAAAACCTGCCGGCTCGGTCATTCTCGTGCACGGCTCTTCGATGGCCTCCACCCCTTCCTTCGATCTCCAGGTGCCGGGGCGTCCTGGCCACTCCCTGATGGATTATCTCGCCGAGCGCGGTTACGACGTTTGGTGCATGGACCACGAGGGCTATGGACGCTCCACTAAAAACAGGAAAGTTCACGCCGGGATCAAGCGGGGGGCCGAAGACCTCCTCGCCACGGCGAAATATATCCGAAAAGAAAGCGGCGCCAAAATATTCCTCATGTACGGAATCTCCTCCGGCGCGCTCCGGGCCGCCCTTTTCGCGCAAAAATATTCTCAATTCGTTCAGCGGGTCGTGCTCGACGCCTTCGTTTGGACCGGAAAGGGCAGCCCGACCCTGAAGGATCGGGCCAAGCGCTTCGCGAATTCCAAGGGCACCGACCGCCGGCCCATTCACTCGAAATACATCCGCACCATCTTCAGCCGCGACAAGCACGCCAAGGCGGCCTACCCGGACGTGGTCAATGCCTTCGCCGAGGCCTGCTGCGAGCTCGACGACTCGGTCCCGAACGGGACCTACATCGACATGACCCGGCGCCTCCCCCAGGTGAATCCCCGCAAGCTCAAGGTGCCCGTCCTCATTACCCGGGGGGAGTGGGACGGCATCGCCTCCTACGAGGACCTGATGGAGTTCTTTCACCTGCTGCCCAATCCGGACAAGCAGTTCGCCGTCATGCCCGGCATCTCGCACGCCAGCCTTCAGATGAAGAATTTCGAGATCGTCTTCCATCTGATCGAGCGCTTTTTCAGCCAGCCCGCCCCGATTTTCAAGGGCTAGCCAATTTTCAAGGGCTAGCCAATTGGCCAGGGCTAGCCAATTGGTTGATTTGGCGACCCCGTGAGGATAGATTAAGGGCAAGCTCATCAGGGCAATATCCGACATGAAATCGCCACTCCCGAGGGGCGGCGGGCCGGGTCCGGCTCCCCCACCGGGGCCGCGCCCGATTACGGTATTTTTTTAGTGAAGGAGACTCCATGGACACCCAGGATTGGTACACCGTCAACGAGTTCGCGCCCGGAAGCTATCAGATCACCGAGGGGGGACGCTTCAACTTCCTCCTGCTGCTCGGCGAGGAGAAGGCCCTCGCCATCGACGGCGGAATCGGCATCGGCGACCTGCGGAAACTCTACGAAAGCATCACCGACCTTCCCATCGACTTTATTCTCACCCATACGCACTGGGACCACGTCGGCTCGGCGCACCAGTGGGACAAGGTGGGCGTGCACCCGGCCGGGAAGGATTTGCTGGCGCCGGATCTCAGCAAACAGACCCAGGGTTTTGTGAAAATGTGGACGGGAAACGGAAACTCGTTCCCGGACTGGTTCGACGCGGAAAATTACACGATCCCGCCCGCCACCTTCGGCTGGACGCTCCAGGAGGGCGACACCTTCGACCTGGGCGGGCGGAAATTCCGGGTCTTCGACACCCCGGGCCACTCGCCGTGCAGCATTTCGCTCTACGATGAGCGGGAAAAAATCCTGGTCTCGGGCGATCTCATCCGTTGCGAGGAGTACCTCTTCCTCCAGGTGCCAACGGCGGTGCTCTCCGACTATCCGCCCTCGCTTCGAAAGATGGAAAAGCTCGCCTCCGAGGTCGAGGTCAAATGGATCACCTCGGGGCACACCCCGCCCTACGGCGACCCCTCCATCATCGGCGAACTCGCCCAGCAGATGGAAGAGTTCGAGGCCGGCAAGCACGACCCGCCCAAAAAGGTGGACGGCGGGATGTGGGGAGAAGTGGACGAGTACGAATTCCCCCGCGTCAAGGTCTGGATTCAGGATCACGCGCGCAAATAGACGGCTACGGGCCCATGGGAGGCCGTGCATATTCCTGGCCGCCCGATTTCATGGCCGCCCGCTTTCCTGGAGAAGCGATGGATACCCAAAACTGGTACGACGCTCAAGAATTCGCGCCCGGCACCTACCAGGTCACCGAGGCCGGGCGGTGGAACATGTTTCTCTTCGTTGGCGAGAAAAAAGCCCTCGCCCTCGACGGCGGGCTCGGCGTGGGGAGTTTCCGGAAATTCTGCGAGAGCGTCACCGATCTGCCCATCGAACACGTCCTGACCCACACCCACTGGGACCATGTCGGCGCCGCCCACGAGTGGGACGCGGTGGGCGTCCATCCGAACGGCAAGGAAAAGCTCGCCAACGACTATTCGGCCGGGTGCAAGGATTTCGTCGAAACCTGGGAGGGCAAACCATTCCCCGAGGGATTCGATCCCGCTTCGTTCACCATCCCGCCCGCCATCTTCGGTTGGGAGGTCAAAGAGGGCGACACCATCGATCTCGGCGGGCGCACCCTCCGCGTCTGGGACACCCCCGGCCATTCGCCGTGCAGCATCTCGCTTTACGAAGACCGCGAGGGCGTCCTCATCACCGGCGATCTCGTCAAGCCGGGCCAGCCCCTTTTCATCCAGGTGCCAACGGCGGTGCTCTCCCAGTACGGCCCCTCGCTTCGGGTGCTCGAAAAAATCGCCGCCGAAAACGAGGTGAAGTGGGTCTGCTCCGGCCACACCGACCCCTTCGGCGACCCCTCCGTCATCGGCCGGATGGCCGCCTTCGTCGATGATGTCGCCGCCGCTAAACTCGATCCGCCCAAAAAGGTGGAGGCCGGGAAATGGGGCGTCGTGGACGAATACGAGGCAGGGGACCTCAAAGCCTGGGTCAACGATAACGCGCGGAAATAACGCGGGCGGCATTCCGCCGGGGAGGAGAAAGAATGAGTCCCGAGGGCTGGTTCAGGGTCGAAGAATTCGCGCCGGGCACGATTCAACTCACCGAGGGCGGCCGGTGGAAATTGTTCCTTCTCATCGGCGATGAAAAAGCCCTGCTCCTCGACAGCGGGGTGGGCTTCGGCGACCTCAGGGCCCTTTGCGAGAGCCTCACCGATCTGCCGATCGATCATGTCCTCACCCATACGCACTGGGACCACATCGGCTCCTCCCACCGGTGGGACGCGGTCGGCGTGCACCCCAACGGAAAAAGCGAGCTGGCGAACGACCACTCCAAAAATGTGCGGCGAGGTCATCCAGGACTGGGGGGACGGGCTGCCCTTCCCGCCCGGGTTCGATCCCGAGGGCTACACGATTCCGCCCGCCACCTTCGGGCGGGAGGTCAAAGAGGGAGACACCATCGATCTCGGCGGGCGCACCCTCCGCGTCTGGGACACCCCCGGCCACTCGCCGTGCAGCATCTCCCTTCTCGACGACAGGGAGGGCGTCCTCATCACCGGAGATCTCGTCAAGCCCCTTCAACCGCTCAACCTGCGGGTTCCCACCGCGGTCCTCTCCGAATACGGCCCCTCGCTTCGAAAACTCGAAAAGGTGGCCCCCGAAAACGAGGTGAAGTGGGTCTGCTCCGGCCACAC
>DNYS01000086.1:433-801 GCA_003506735.1 Nitrospinota bacterium | reverse complement strand
CCCAGCCGGGATTTCAGGGAAAACAGCCACGTCGCCCGGCTCATGAAAAAGCTCGGCCACTCGGACTACCGCGAGCTTCTCGCCTGGTCGGTCGCGGACATCCGCCGCTTCTGGGAGGTCATCCTCGATGACATGGGCTTTGTGTGGCAGCGCCCCTACGACGAACTTCTGGACCTGAGCGGGGGCTTCCCCTGGCCCAAGTGGTTCGTGGGCGGGGAGACGAACATCGTTCTCAACTGCCTCGACCGCCACGCCGGGGGCCCGCGCCGGGACGACGCCGCTCTCATTTGGGAGGGGGACGGCGGCGAGGTGCGGCGGTTCACCTTCGGCGAGCTCTCCGCCGAGGTCTCCAAGCTCGCCAACGCCAT
>DNYS01000086.1:0-149 GCA_003506735.1 Nitrospinota bacterium | reverse complement strand
GTCGTCGTCCGCCGCTCGGGGGGCGATGTCTCCATGACCCCTGGGCGCGACATCTGGTGGGACGATTTCACCGCCGATCAATCCACAAGCGCCGAAACCGAGCGCCTGCCCTCGGACGCTGTTTCGATGATCATGTACACCTCGGGCAC
>DNYS01000271.1:4831-5632 GCA_003506735.1 Nitrospinota bacterium | reverse complement strand
CCCCGGACCATCATGAAGCTGGCCGGCGTCAAGGTGCGCGAGGAGAACCTGAACTGGAACGTTGCAGCCGACGCCATCAAGGAAAAGCGGCTAGACGCGTTCACGATTCCGAATCCGGTTCCCTCGCCGGCGTTCGTGAAATTCTCCACCGACCAGCCCATTACGCTTTTGCCGGTGGAAGGGAATATCCTGAAAACGATGCTGACGATGAACAAGGCCTACTTCCCCATCACAATTCCGGCGAATTCCTACAAGGGGCAGGACGTGGCGGTAAAAACCGTTGGCTTCACACTCTGGACGATTGCCGGCTGCAACGTTCCGGCGGACGTGGTGTACGAAGTGACGCGCCTGAACTACTCGAAAAAGGGAATGAGTTATCTGATCAAGGTGCACAAGGGATGGAAGGTAGGATTTGATCTGATGCCCGCCCTGGGTCAGATGAAAGCGATCAACATGAAAGTGCACCCCGGCGCCGCCCGGTACTGGAAAGAAAAAGGGCACAACGTTTCAGGCTTTTAACTCAGCCGGGGAACATGTGGTACAACTCCCGGGAAGGCTCCGCGCCTTCCCGGGAGTGCGTCCCGACCGGTTTTCCGCCCTGATAACTTTACTCCTCGAACCGAAGGGGCCCCGCCGCCCCGCTGGGTAAATGTATGGCCGAATCACCTGGTTTTTGGCGAAGTTGCGGGATTTCATTGGGGCGGGGCTTGCCCAGACCCGGAAGCTGACCGGCGGCTACCTGTGGGCGCTTCGCGCCACAGGGTTTATTTTGCCGTATATTTTCTGTTCGGCGCCGTCAAC
>DNYS01000271.1:0-4748 GCA_003506735.1 Nitrospinota bacterium | reverse complement strand
CTTTTTCAAATCGATTTTCCGTATCTTCCCTACTACGGCGAGCAGTTTTCCTTGCCGTTGTTTATTTTCTTCACCTCCGTTTTGACCTACATGCTCTATCCCGCGCGGGAGAGTTCGCCCCAGGATCGTCCCTCGGGCGTGGACATCGCCATGTGCGTCCTCTCTTTCATCATTCTTTGCGAATTCGTCTATTTCTACGATGAGCGGGGGGCACGGGCCGGTATCCTCGAGTGGAACGACGTGGTGTTCGGCTTCATCATTGCGTGCCTGGTCTGGGAGATGTGCCGCCGGGTCTTGGGCCTTATCCTGCCTATCATCGCCGTCGTTTTTCTTTTCTACGACTGGGCGGGACCCATTTTTCCGGGCGAGTTCTCCCATAAGGGCTCCGAGTTCGGCTACGTCATGGGTTTTCTATACAGCCAGTCCGGTATTTACGGCGTCATCACGCGTGTCTACGCCCAGGTGGTGTTCATCTTCCTGATCTTCGGCGCGCTCCTTCAGGCGACCCGGGTGGGCGATGTATTCGTCGATCTCGCCTTCGCCCTCGTGGGCCGCTACAAGGGCGGGGCCGCGAAGGCGGCGGTCGTATCGAGCGGCATGGTCGGCTCGATCGTGGGAAGCGGCGCGGCCAATATCGTCATTACGGGGACATTCACAATCCCGCTGATGAAAAAAGCCGGGTTCAAGCCCACCTTCGCGGCGGCGACCGAGGCGGTCGCCAGTATCGGCGGCCACCTCATGCCCCCGATCATGGCCTCGACCGCCTTTATCCTCGCCGCCATGACGGAGACGCCCTACTGGCGCGTGGCCCTGATCAGCCTGGTGCCGGCGCTCCTGTACTACCTGTCCGTCTTCATGTCGGTTCACTATTACGCTTCGCGCCATAATTTGCATGGTCTGGAAAAAGAGGAGTTGCCGGACTTTTGGAAAATTCTCCGAGAGGACGGTATCCTGCTGATGCCTGTGGTTATTCTCATTTGGCTCCTCATCATCCAGTTTTCACCGTTTTTCGCCGGCTTCTGGTCCATTGTATCGGCCATCGTTTTCAGCACCATTCGTCAGAGATGCTGGTACCTGCTTGTGATCGAAGCGGTTGTCTTTGTCGCGAGCGCCGTCTACGGCGGGAATATGCTCTACCTCTACACGGCGCTGGCCTGCCTCGTTGCCTGGCGCCACGACGAGGCGCGCAGGATCATGACCGAAATATCGGGCGCCTTCGTCCAGGGCTCGGTCAACTCCCTCGTCATCGGGGCGACGGCCGGCGTGATGGGCCTCGTTCTCACCGGGGTGACGCATCCCGATCTCGCCCAGAAGATGACCTTGATAATCCTCTCTTACTCGTACGGATTTATTTTTCTGGCGGTCGTGCTGGTTGCGTTGGCGAGCTACATCCTGGGCATGGGAATGACGATCACTGCAAGCTACATCCTGATCATCATCCTCGCGGGCCCGGCCCTCCAGGAGCTTGGGCTCTCCATGCTGACATCGCATATGATTGTGCTGTGGCTGAGCCAGGACGCGGCGCTGACGCCGCCCTTCGCGCTGGGCGCGTTCATCGCGGCGGGCATCGCCAAGTGCGATCCGATGGAGACCGGCTGGAAATCCCTCAAGCTGGCCAAGCCGCTCTACGTCATACCGCTCCTATTTGCCTACACGCCCCTCCTCATGGACGGGCCCTGGGAGCAGGTCATTCTTGTCTGGGTGGGCGCGGCGCTTGCCTTTATCTGCTCCTCGGCGGTCCTGGAGGGGTATCTCATCCGGGTACTCACATGGGGCGACCGGGCGATGCTCTCCGCCGCCGCGCTGGCGCTCTTCTGGAACGGCATCTGGTTCAAGACCGCGGGGCTGGCCCTGATGGTGGCGAACATTTTGATGCAGCGAACCCGGCCGGCTGAATTCGGGGAGCCCGAAGTCGAGCCCGTCGCCATACCCGTTCAGGCGGACGTGCAACAAGAGGGCTGATCGCCGCCCGCCGCCAGGGCGGGCTAGGACAGAAAAAATCCCCCGTTTACATCGACCGTAACGCCGGTGATGTGCCGCGCGTCCTCCGAGGCGAGGAAGGCGACGACGCCCGCGATATCCTCGGGAGTGCCGATGCGCCCAAGGGGCGTGGCCGCGATGGCGCGCGCCTCCTGCTCGGGGGTCATCTGCGCCAGGATGCGCGGGGAGGCGATGACGCCAGGGGCGATTGCGTTGACGTTGACGCCGGAGGGCCCGAATTCGCGGGCGAGGTGGCGGGTGAGGCCGATGACGGCGGCTTTCGAGCTGGAGTAGTGGGCCCCCTGGAGGACGCTGGCCGAGCGGCCGGCCACGGAGGAGAAGTTTACGATTTTCCCGGATTTCCGCTCGCTCATGTGCGGCAAGAGCGCCCAGCAGGAGCGGTAGACGCTCTTGACGTTGAACTCGAACATGGCATCGAAGGCCGCCTCGTCGATTTCCATGGAGGCGAGCGGCTGGCCGCCCCCGATGCAGTTGACGAGGGCGTCGATGGGGCCATGATCGCGGATGGCGGCGGCCATCGTCTCTTTCACGCCTTGGGAATCCGCAATGTCCAGATGGACGGGGCAAGCCCCGCCCCCGGCTGGTTTTCCCTCGCCGGCGGCGAGCTCTGCCGTCTCATCGCGGGTTTCGGAGATGTCCATGCAGACAACGAACGCGCCCTCGGCCGCGAGGCGCAGGCAGGCTGCCCTGCCGATTCCGCCGCCCGCTCCGGCGACGATGACGGTCCGGCCTGTATATCGGTTCAAAAAATTTCCTCCGAAAATGGTGGTGGGCCGGCGCCCGCCAACGATGGGACAAAGAGACGATGGACCAAGGAATCCGGCGCGTCGCGCCCGTCCATTAGAATGAACCAGAGGAGGGGGCGATGACAATCCGTTCGGGGAGGGGAGGCGCGATGGCGAATTTATTCGGATGGGGGGATGGCGAAAGGGTGGAGATGGGCGGCGTGGACGAGCCACGGGGGTGGCGGATTCAGGTCTGCCCCCAGAACACGGCCTCGGAGCGCCTAAGCATGGGGACCCAGGAGATTCCGCCCGGCGGGCGGATCCCCGTTCACCTCCACGAGCGGGAAGAGGAGATTCTCTTTTTCCACGCCGGGGAGGGGGAGGTCGAAGTGGACGGAGCGGTCCATCCGGTTGGGCCGGGGATGAGCGTCTTTCTGCCGCCCGGCGTCTCCCACGGGGTACGCAACACGGGAGGTTTGCCCATCAAGCTGGTCTGGATTTTCTCGCCGCCCGGCTACGAGGAGGTGTTCCGCCAGATGGCCCGCCGCGGGATGGATCACGGCGAGATTGAGGGTCACATTTGAGCAAACGCCCGGCCCGGACGATGCCGCCCGGAGGCGCTATTTTCCGGGGATCAGGTCGATTTGGTGAATCCAGTAGTACCGCGAAAGATTCCTGATGTTCGCGGGCGTCATCGAGTACAGGGCGGCGGTTTTTTCCCTGACGCCCCGCATGCTGCCCAAATTCTGGTAGATCGAAATATGAAATTCCTCGGGCGGAAATACCGTCGTGACCGAGACGTTGACCTCGGAGGGATTTTGCCGAGCTGGGCATGGAGCCGCCCGGTGATTTTCGAGGGGCTGGTCAGGTAGCCGTAGCTCCAGTAGAGGCCGAACAATAGGAACGTGACCATCAAAAACCGCAGGGTCGGATGCTCGCTCCAGTTTCTTTTTATTTTGGGTTTCGAGCCCTCCTCCCGCGCGTCCGCCATTTACGATGGCCTCCAGACCATGCCCCACCGCTGGACGGTCCACTTTTCGAGCGGGACGAGAAGGGCCCGATCGGTGAACATCCAGATGACGGCGATGACGAGGACGCCCAGGAAAACCTCTTCGATTTTGTACTCCTGGGCCGAGACGAAGATCATGAAGCCCAGTCCGCTGTCTCCGCCGATCATCTCGGCGGCGATGAGCGCGCGCCATCCGAAGCCCATGCTCATCCGGATGCCGGTGACGATGCTCGGCAGGGCGCCGGGGAAATAGACCTGGGTGACGATGTTCCAGCGGCTTCCGCCGAGGGTGAGGACGCTGTTCTCGAGCATACGCGGAACACTCCGCACCCCGAGGAGGGTGTTGAAGAAGACGAGCCAGAATATTGTGTTGAGGAGAATGAAAAGGGTGGTCATGGTGCCGATGCCGAACCAGACGATGGCGAGCGGCAACCAGGCAATGCCCGAGATGGCGTTGGCGAACACCCCGATTGGCTCAAGGGCGTTGCTGATCCGCCGGTTCATCCCCGCGAGGACGCCGATGACGATGCCGAATGGGATTCCCAGGACCAGGGCCATTCCGACGCGCCCAAGGCTCGAAAGGACATGGTTCGTGAAAAGGCAGCCCGGATTCATCGAGACGATTCCGTAAAAGCCCGTGCATTCGTCCTGGAGGGTCGAGACCGCCTCGAAGACCGACCCGATGGGCGGGATATAGACCGGCGGCAGCCACGCGTTGACCGTGTTCATGTGCCAGAGGGAGAACATCACGATGAACGGGATGATGCCAAGGAGAATTTTCCGCAGACGCTGGCGCCCGAAGCGCTTCTGAAGGGCGATGGAGGCGGTTTGGATGGAATTCATCGCTGGACGAGCCCCCATCTCTGAATGGTGTCGGCCTCAATCGGGCGGAGCGCGAAGCGGTCGATCAGGATCCAGATGACTCCGATCATCACCATCCCGAGGATGACCTCATCGGTGTGGTCGGTGTCCTGGGCGGTGAAGATCATCCAGCCCAGCCCGCGTTTTCCGAC
>DNYS01000012.1:9983-11958 GCA_003506735.1 Nitrospinota bacterium | reverse complement strand
ATGGCCCAGCTAAATCAGGTGATGTTGAGAGGAAACCTCACCCGGGATCCGGAAAAGCGATTTTTGCCCTCGGGCACCTCGGTCGTGAATTTTGGGTTGGCCGTCAACCGGCGGTATCGGTCGGGCGATGATTGGAAGGAAGACACTTGTTTCGTCGATATTGTCGTGTTCGGGCGCCAGGGGGACTGGACCATGGAAAATTGCTCCAAGGGCAGCCCCGTGCTGATCGAGGGGCGCCTGAGCTTTAATACATGGGAAGCAAAGGACGGCACCCGGCGAAGCAAGCATGAGGTCGTGGCATTCAACGTCCACTTCCTCTCGCGCCGCGACGAGGGGGGCCAGGGGGTCGGAAACCCCCAGGGCCAGCAGGCCGAGCAGGAATCGGGCGCCAGTTGGTCCGGACAGCCGGCGGGCGATTCTCCGCCGATGACGGACGACGATATTCCTTTTTAGCCGGATGGCGAATCGAAAATAAGTTTCGGAGGACGACATGGTATTTGCGGCAAGCCGGAAAGCCGGCCCAAAAAAGAAAAAGAAGAAGCGGTTCGTTCGCAAGAAAATATGCCGGTTCACGGCGGACGGCATCGCCTACATCGACTACAAGGACATAAAAACACTGCGGAATATGGTGAGCGAGAGGGGGAAGATCATTCCCCGGCGCGTGACGGGGACTTCGGCCCGCTTCCAGCGCCAGCTTACAAATGCCATTAAACGGGCGCGCTACATGGCTCTGATGCCCTATATCGTGGACAACAGCTAGGGGCGGAGGAGAAGTTCGATGCGCGTGATTTTGCGAAAAGAGGTAGAAGCGCTGGGCGATGTCGGGGATGTGGTCGAGGTCGCCGACGGCTACGGGATGAACCACCTGATTCCCAAGGGTTTGGCTATTCATGCCACGGCGAATTCCGTACGCGCCGCCCAGCACGAGCAGATGCTCCGTGAGGCGCAGATTCGGGTCGCTAGGCGGGAATCCGAGAAGGAGGCGGAAATATTTGTCGGCTCGGAGGTGGAGTTCACCGTCCGCGCGGGCGAGGACGGGCGCCTTTTCGGCTCGGTGACCAACCGCGATATCGAGGCCGCCTTGGCCGAGAAGGGCATCGAGGTGAGCCGCCGAAAAATCATCCTCGAGGAGCCGATCCGACGCGTGGGCGAGTACGAGGTAGCCATTCGCCTTCATCCCGATGTGCGGGCGGCCGTGAAGGTCCTGGTCGTGGCCGACGAGACGGCACCGCCCGTGGAGGATGGCTCTGAGGGGGCCGCCGCCGAGGACGCCGTGGAAGAAGCTGGCGAGGGCGCCGATGCCGCCTCGGAGGATGAGGCCGGAGAAGAGGAGCCCGCCGCCGCGGAGTAGGGCCCCATCGCTGGGCGGGGTGCCGGGAGGGGTGGAAGTTCCGCCGGGCGAAGAATTGCCGAACAACGGAAGAGGGCCGCTATGCGAGCGGCCTCCTTTTTTTCCTTATTCGCCGCTATATCGTCTGATTCCCGTTCGAATTCCGAAACTTTGGGGTTCGTTTTTCGGGTGAATTGCGGTACTCTTATCGAACTCCTGATGTGGATTCAGGCCGCTCCGCCCGCTGAGTTTGCCTGTGGAAGCTCCGCTCGATACCCAAGAAAACGGAAAAGGCCAGGGGCATCTTCCGCCCCAAAATATCGAGGCCGAACAGCGCGTCCTGGGGGCCATCCTCCTCGACGGCGGCGAGGGTAGCACCGTCGCCTCCGTCATGGAAGTTCTCCGGCCCGAGCATTGCTACCGCCCGAGCCACCGGGTCATCTTCGAGGCGATGATCGTCCTCTTCGAGCGGAGCGATCCGATCGACATCCTCACCGTGGTCGATGCCCTCAAGAAAATAGGCAAGCTCGACGAGGCGGGCGGCCAGGAATATGTGGCCCGCCTGTCCGACGATGTGTCGAGCGCGCGCCGCGCGGTCGCCTACGCCAAGTTGGTCCGCGCCACCTATCTCGCCCGCAGCCTGAT
>DNYS01000012.1:5251-9831 GCA_003506735.1 Nitrospinota bacterium | reverse complement strand
TTCGAGCAAAAAATCAGATCCATGAAGGACATCGTCAAAACCACCTTTCCCCATCTCGAGGAGCTCTACGACAAAAAAGAGCTGGTGACGGGCGTTCCGACCGGGTTCTCCGACCTCGACAAGCTGACCAGCGGGTTCCAGAAGGGAGAGCTCATCATCATCGCGGGCCGGCCCAGCATGGGGAAAACCGCCCTGGCCCTTTGCATCGCCGAATACGCCGCCGTGAGCGCCAAGGTGCCCACCGCCATCTTCAGCCTCGAGATGAGCGCGCGGGCGCTGGCCATCCGGATGATGTGCGGCCGCGCCATGGTGAACGCCAAACAACTCCAGAGCGGCTACATGCCCTCCAGGAGGTGGCCCGACCTGATTCGCGCGGCGGGCGAGCTTTCCGATGCCTCCCTTTTCGTGGACGATTCGACGGATCTTTCCGCCTTCGACGTCCGGGCGAAGTGCCGGCGGCTCCAGTCGGATCAGGGCCTCGGCCTCGTCATCGTGGATTACCTCCAGCTTGTGTCTCAGCGGACCCGCCGCTACGAGAGCCGCCACCTCGAGATCAGCGAAATCACCCGCAGCCTCAAGGGCCTGGCCAAGGAGCTGGATGTTCCCGTGGTGGCGCTGAGCCAGCTGTCGCGCCAGGTGGAATCCCGCGAGGGAAAGCGGCCCAACCTCGCCGACCTCCGCGAGTCGGGCTCCATCGAGCAGGACGCCGATCTGGTCGCCCTTCTTTACCGCGAGGATTACTACGACCGCGAGTCCGACCGGAAGGGCGAGGCCACCCTCATCGTCGCCAAGCAGCGCAACGGGCCAACCGACGATGTGCAGCTCCGGTTCTTCCCGGACTACGCCCGCTTCACGAACCTGGATACCTTTCACGAAGGGTCCCCCACGCCCGCCGCCGAGGTGTTCGAGGAACAGGAGGAGGTGGGCTTTTGACCGCCGCCCCCCCCCCGAATTTCGATCCCAATCCCGATCCCGAGCCCGGCCCCGGAGGCAGGATGGACAATTTTTTTCCCGGTGGCAGGCCGACCGCCGCTTTCGTCGATCTCGATATCCTCGCCGCTAATTTTCGCTCCCTTTCCGAATCCATCGGATCCCAGCGCGGCGTCCTGGCCGTGGTCAAGGCCGAAGCCTACGGGCACGGCGCCGCCGAGGCGGCCACCGCCTTCATCGAAGCGGGCGCCGCCTGGCTCGGGGTGGCCACGGTGGAGGAAGGGGAGCAGCTTCGGAAGGTTCCCGCGGCTGCAGGAGATGCGGTGCGTGTCCTGGTGATGAGCGGAGCCTTTTCCGGTCTCGCTTCCCGCACGGTCGCGGCCGGGCTCGATGCGGTGGTGTGGAATCTGGACCAGGCCGAGGCGCTCTCGGCCGCCACCTCGGCTGTGGGACAGAGGGCCCGAATCCATGTGAAGGTGGATTCCGGAATGCGCCGTCTTGGCATTCCCCCCGGAGAGGCAGCGGAATTCCTCGCCAGGGCCGGGAAGTTGAAGGGAGTGGAAATCGCCGGCCTGATGAGTCACCTTGCCCGGGCCGATGAGGAGGATGGCGCGGAGGCCACGGAGGCCCAATTCGAGGTCATCCGGGCTCTGCTTGACGATTTTCGGGCGAAGGGGGTTCTTCCCGCAATCGTTCATGCCGCCAACAGCGCCGGGGCGCTGGCCTTTCCCGATGCGCCGGGAGGGATGGTCCGCGCGGGAATCGCCCTGTATGGTTGCCCCCCTGTGCCGGCCCCCGGGGTGGACCTGCGGCCCGCCATGACCCTGAAGAGCGCGATTGTCCAGGTGAGGGAGGTGGCCGCGAATGAGGCGGTCGGCTACGGGGGAATCTACAGTAGAAGCGCCGCCGGGCGCGTGGCGGTCGTGCCCATCGGATATGCGGACGGCTACCCGAGGCTCCTGTCGAACCGCGCCGATGTCCTCGTGCGGGGAAGGCGGGTCCCCGTCGCGGGCCGCGTGTCGATGGATATGCTGACGATCGATGTCAGCGGAATCGAGGACGCATCGGTGGGGGACGAGGTGGTTTTGATCGGAGCGCAGGGGACGGATCATATCGCCTGCGAGGAGCTGGCCGCGCGGTCCGAAACGATAACCTATGAGATATTGTCGCGTCTGGGGGTTCGGGTTCCCCGGATTTTCCTGAAGGATGGACGCGCAGTGGGCAGCCGGATACTGGGAGGCGGGCCGCCGTGAGCGAAAAGATCAAGATCGAGTTTCGCGGCGTGGAGAAATCCTTCGGCGGCAACCATGTCCTCCGGGGGGTGGACCTCCGGATTCCCGCAGGAGAGATCACCGTTATCATCGGGCGGAGCGGCGAGGGGAAAAGCGTTTTGATCAAGCACGTCATCCGGCTCCTGCGTCCGGACCGGGGGCAGGTCCTGATCGACGGGACCGACATCGCCCCCTTTCGCGCCGCTGGGCTGGGGGAGTTGCGCGCCAAGTTCGGAATGCTGTTCCAGGGAGGAGCGCTTTTCGATTCGATGACGGTGGAGGAGAACGTCTCGTTTCCGCTCCGGGAGCACACCCGCCTTTCTCCCCGTGAAATTTCGGAAAAGGTCCGCGAAAAACTTCACCTGGTGGGGCTGGACGGCATCGAGGACAGGATGCCCTCCCAGCTCTCGGGAGGGATGCAAAAGCGGGTCGGGCTGGCGCGGGCCATCATCCGGGAGCCGGAGATTCTCCTGTACGACGAGCCGACGACGGGCCTGGACCCGATCCTGGCCGATTCCATCGACCAGCTCATCGTGCGGATGGAGGAGACCCTGAGCATCACCTCGCTCATCATCAGTCACGATATCCAGCGGGCGATGGAATTCGCCCACTCGGTCGCCATGCTCTATGAGGGCAAAATTCTCGCCCACGGCAGCCCCCAAGAAATTTCCTCCTCGGATAACCCCGTTATCCGCCAATTCCTCGCGGGCAGTTCGGAAGGCCCGATTCAGGTCCTGTGAGCGGCGCGATCCGGTTCGAGGTCCTGGCGTCCGAGCCGGAGGGAAAGGCGCGCGCCGGAAGGCTGGAGACGCCGCATGGCGCCGTGGACACCCCCGCTTTCATGGCGGTGGGCACCCAGGCGACCGTCAAGACTCTGGGTCCGGCGGATTTATCGGCGGTAGGCTCCCAAATCATACTGGCCAATGCGTATCATCTTTCCCTGCGGCCGGGAGCGGAGCGGATCTCCCGGTTCGGCGGTCTCCACGAATTCATGCGCTGGAGCGGCCCCCTCCTTACCGACAGCGGCGGGTATCAGCTATTCAGCCTGGCCCCGCTGGCCAAGGTGACGGACGAGGGGATCGCCTTTCAGAGTCATCTGGACGGCACCCGGATGAATCTCACCCCGGAGCGGGCGGTGGAGATTCAGGAGGCGCTTGGGCCCGATATCGCCATGGTTCTGGATGAGCCGCTGGGGTTCCCCCACACGCGGGACGAGGCGGCGGAGGCGCTGCGCCGGACGACGGCTTGGGCGATGCGCTCGAAGAGGGCCCACCGCCGGGAGGATCAGGCGCTCTTCGGGATCGTGCAGGGGGGAGCCTTCGCGGATTTGCGAAAGGAAAGCGCCGGGCAACTGGTGGAACTGGACCTGGACGGCTACGCCGTGGGGGGGCTTTCCCTGGGGGAGGGAAAGCGCGAGACGGACGCGCTGCTGGATGCGGCAACGGACGATCTCCCGGTCGATAAGCCGCGCTATGTGATGGGTATGGGGACGCCGGGGGACCTTCTCCGGGGGGTCGGGCGCGGGGCCGATATGTTCGATTGCGTGATGCCGACCCGCCACGCCCGCAGGGGAAACCTTTTTATGTGGGCCGGGCGGATTTCGATCAAAAACGCCGAAAACGCCGAAAATCAATCGCCTATTGATGAGGGGTGCGGCTGCCCCACCTGCCGCCAGGGGTTCAGCCGCGCCTATTTGCGGCACCTTTTTCAGGCGGAGGAGATGCTGGGCTACCGCCTCATGACGATGCACAATCTTTTCTTTTATCACGACCTCCTGGGGCGGGCGCGCGAGGCCATCCGATCGGGTGGGTTCGCCTCCTTCGCCCGGGAACTTCTTGCGGGGCCGCTGGGCGCCGATCCAGGCGGCCCCCCCGGCGGCAGGGGAGGGAGAGAGAGGGGGAGTTCAGAGTAAAGGCTTGATTCTGAATGCGTTTGCTTGACAAGCCCAGTTCCCTTTGCTACCAAACCGGGGGGCGCCCTGCCGGGCGTCTTTTTCATAAAGATTCGATAAAGGATTTGGCTATGTGGAATCAATTGACGGAAATCCTGGGCGGTCCGACGAACGCCTATGCGCTGGCCGGGCTCGGTGGGGGCGGCGGTGGCGATCAATCCATAATCGGGATGATTTTACCGTTCCTCATGGTATTCGGAATTATTTATTTCCTGATGATTCGCCCCCAGCAAAAGAAGGCGCAGGAACAACAGGCCATGCTTCAGTCCCTGAAGGTGAACGATAACGTAGTGGCCAGCGGAATCTACGGCGAGATCACCCGGATCAAGGACGATATAATCTATGTGAAAATCGCCGACAACGTTCGTATCCGCGTGATGAGGTCGTCGATTACGGGTCTGACTTCCAAAGAGGCCCCATCGGACAAG
>DNYS01000012.1:269-5184 GCA_003506735.1 Nitrospinota bacterium | reverse complement strand
CCCATCGGACAAGGCAAAGGACAAGTCTTCGGATTAACCGTCGGTTTCCCGGGTCTTCCCGATTCGGTCTCTCCCCGTGGGAGAAGCCGAGGGGAGGCTTCGTGCTGTGGTGAGGAAGGGTAAATGAAAAGGCTGGATTGGCGCGGAGGACTGATCGCTGTCGTCGTTCTGGTCGCGGTCTTTTTCATCATTCCTCCGGGCGAGCGCATCAAACTGGGGCTGGATCTCCAGGGGGGGATTCATCTGGTCCTGGAGGTGCAGGCTGAAAAGGCGGTGGAGGCGAAAATCGACCGCTATTTCGGGGAGCTGAAAAGCCGCCTGGAAAAAGACGATATCCGCACCCGCACTCTTCGCCGGAAGGGCCGCCGCGTCACCATCGGCCTTCACCGCGAATCGGACCGAGCGAAGCTGACCGCTCTGATGGCGGAATATCCGGACCTCGCTCTTCAAACCGTCAATGGAAAGCCGCCCGTCTTCGTCTACGCCTATCCGGCCAAGGTCGCGCGCCGGACGATGGAGCAGGCCATCTCCCAGGCGCTCGAAACGATCCGCAACCGAATCGACCAGTTCGGCGTCCGCGAACCGACCCTCCAGCGCCAGGGGGAGCGGCGGATCATCATCCAGCTTCCGGGCGTCAAGGACCCCTCGCGCGCCAAGGCGCTGATCGGAAAGACGGCTCTTCTGGAGTTCAAGATGATGGCCCAGAACGCCGACCCCGCCGAGGCGGTCAAATCGGGGGCGCCCGAGGGGCTACTGCTTCTCTATCAAATCGAGCGCGATAAGGTGACGGGGGAGGTCGTTAGCCGGGATCCGGTCCTGGTGAAGAAAGAATCCGCCTTGACGGGCGATCACTTGACGAACGCGCGCGTTGAGATCGGCGACCGCTTCAGCCAGCCCTATGTCACGGTGAGTTTCGATTCGGTGGGCGCGGGCATATTCGGCAGGCTTACGGCGGCCAACGTGGGCCGGCGGATGGCCATCATTCTGGACGGGGTGGTCTACAGCGCGCCCGTTATTCAGGAGCCCATCCCGGGCGGCCGGGCGCAGATTTCGGGTGGCTTTACGATGAACGAGGCTACCGATTTGGCCATCGCCCTCCGGGCCGGGGCGCTGCCGGCGCCGGTCGAGGTGCTCGAGGAGCGCAACGTGGGCCCCTCGCTGGGCGCCGATTCGATCCGCCAGGGCGTTATCAGCATCATCGTGGGCTTCATCCTGGTCATGGTGTTCATGGCGGTCTACTACCGGATGAGCGGCGGGGTGGCGATCCTGGCGCTGTTGCTGAACCTGATCCTGCTGGTCGGGGCGCTGGGCTTTTTCGAGGCGACGCTGACGCTCCCGGGAATCGCGGGCGTGGTCCTGACGGTGGGCATGGCCGTGGACGCGAACGTCCTCATTTTCGAGCGCATCCGCGAGGAGCTGCGCCTGGGCAAGACGGTGCGCTCGGCCATCGATGCCGGCTACGGCAAGGCCTTTTTGACCATTCTCGATGCCAACGTCACCACCCTGATCGCCGCCCTGGTCCTCCTCCAGTTCGGGACGGGCCCCATCAAGGGCTTCGCCATCACCCTGAGCATCGGGATCGTGGCCAGCATGTTCACCGCCATCTTCGTGACGCGGTTTGTGTACGATTTTGCGCTCACCCGTAAAGACATCAGGAGCCTGAGCATCTAATGGAAATCTTTCCGCCAGACATCCGGTTCGACATTGTTGGAAAATGGAGGGTCTTCGCGGGCACCTCCATGGTGGCGGTCGTCTTGTCGCTTCTGCTGCTCGGGGTCAAGGGCCTCAATATGGGGATCGATTTCACGGGCGGCACGCTGGTCCAGGTCCAGTTCAAAAAGGCCCAGCCCATCGCTAAGATCCGCTCGTCCGTGGCCTCGCTCTCGCTCGGTGACACCGTGGTCCAGAACTTCGGCTCGGATCGCGAGTATTTGATCCGCGTCGAAAAAAGCCTGGGCACAACGCGCGGGGTCGGCGAGAGGGTCGCCGGCATCTTGAGCAAGGATTTTGGCAAGGGCACGTTCGAAATTCGGCGCACCGAAAGCGTGGGTCCCAAGGTGGGCTCCGATCTTCGCGAAAAGGCGATGAGCAGCATGTTCTTCGCCCTCATTGGCATCCTGATTTACGTCAGCCTCCGCTTTCAGTTCCGCCAGGCGGTCGCCGCCGTCATCGCCCTGCTTCACGACGTCATCATCACGGCGGGCGTCTTCGCCTTGTCCGGAAAAGAGTTCTCACTCCCGATCGTGGCGGCGCTCCTGACCATCATCGGATATTCGCTCAACGACACCATCGTCGTCTTCGACCGCATCCGGGAGAATACCAGGCTCTCCCGCCGCTCCGAATTTATCGACCTCATCAACCGGTCCGTGAATCAGACCCTCTCCCGGACGATCATCACCTCCGGGACAACCCTCGTCGCCGTCATCGCGTTCCTCATTCTGGGCGGCGATGTGATCTCCGACGTGGCGTTCACGCTGGTGGTCGGCATCATCGCCGGCACCTATTCGTCCATCTACGTCGCCACCCCGCTCCTTCTGGTGTGGCCCGGCGGGAGCGGCGCATCGCGCAAGCTGGCCCAAGGGAAAAAATCGGCGGCCAAGGCCTAGCTCCCCCTTTCGGCGACCCATCCCCTCCAGACGCAACCAACACCTCTAGACGCACCATCAACACCCCCAGGCGCCCCCACGCGCAACATTGCCGATTTGGCGGATGGCCCCCCCGGCGGTTAGGTGAAATATTTCCGGTCAAATTGACGAAGGTTCGGCGGCGTCCATTATTTCGGGGACAAACGGGCGCGGAGTGGATTACGGGCTAGCTTTTTGGGCCGCTCTTTTTCTCGGCGAGCAGGGCCTCGATGAGGCGGATGGCTTCGGGGCTCTCCCAGTTCCGGTAGCCGAGGCTTCCGCCGATGACGTAGCCCGATCGGTTCACCAGGAAATTGGTGGGCGTGTAGCGGGCGTTAAACATGGGATAGACCTTGCCGAAAGGATCCAGAAGGTTGGGGAAGGTCAGGCCGTACCTTTTCACATACGGCTTCACCAGGGATGTATTCCTGTCCATCGAAATCGCAACGACGACAAATCCAGCGCCGCGGTATTTTTTGTACATATTTTCGAGAGCGGCCCGCTCCCTGGCGCAATAGTGTCAATACGTCGTCCAGAAATTGATGAGAATGACCTTGCCGACCTGGTCCTTAATCTTAAAGGGTTGATCGAAAACGTCGGGCAGGGTGAACGCCGGAAGGGGTACAGGCTTGAGGGCCTGGACCTTCATGTCGCTCATGAGGGAGGGCATGGTGGCGGCCTTGAGCCCGTCGGCGTGCTTGGCGGAGGCGGTCTCCCGGCCCCCGATCAGGGTTAAAGCAACAAGGAAGGATAACATGGCTATTTTATTGATAAATAACGATTTATATCTCACGTAAATCTCCGCAAGACACCTTGGTCGGCCCGGAAAACTCCCACCCTTTAACCGCGGCGGCGCCAAATGATTCCCTTCGTTATCCATCCTTGAAACGGCCGGCATCCTCGAAACGGTTGCCGATGGCCTTTCCGGTTAGCGTTTCCCGCCGGATTTCCGCACCCTCACCCCGAGGCGAAGCGCATTCAGCCGGATGAACCCTTCGGCATCCTTTTGGGAGTAAACCGAATCCTCCTCGAAGGTCGCCAGTTCGGGCCGGTAGAGATTGTTTTCGGAAGGCGCCTTCCGGCCCACCACCTGACAGGAGCCCTTGTAGAGTTTCACCCGGGCCACCCCCGTCACCGCCTTCATCGCCTCGTCGATGGCGCACTGCAAAAACGCACGCTCGGGCGCGAACCAGAACCCATTGTAGACCAGTTCGGCATATTTGGGGATGAGGGAATCGCGCAGATGAAGCACCTCGCGGTCCAGGGTGAGCGATTCCACTGCCCGCCGGGCGCAGTGGAGAACGGTCCCCGCCGGGGTTTCGTAGACGCCCCTGCTCTTCATGCCCACGAACCGGTTTTCCACCAGATCGGCGCGCCCCACCCCATTCTCGCCCGCGACGGCGTTCAGGCGCTCCATCAGAAACCGGGGGCCGAGAAAGTCTCCGTCGAGGGACACCGGGTCCCCCGCCTCGAATCCGATTTCGACATAAGCGGGTGAATCTGGGGCTTTTTCCGGCGAGACCGTCAGCCGGAACATATCCTCGGGCGGCTCCGTCCACGGATCCTCGAGGACCCCTCCCTCGAAGCTGATATGGAGGAGATTCCGGTCCATCGAGTAGGGCTTCTCGGCCGTTACCGGAACCGGGATGCCGTGGGCCTCCGCATAGGCGATGAGCTGGGTCCGCCCGCCGAAATCCCACTCGCGCCAGGGCGCGATGATCCGGATATCGGGGTCGATGGCATTGTAGGTCAGCTCGAACCGGACCTGATCGTTGCCCTTTCCGGTGGCCCCGTGGGCGACGGCGTCCGCCCCGGTTTTGCGAACGATGTCCATCTGCCCCTTGGCGATGATGGGCCGCGCGATGGAGGTTCCGAGAAGATAGCTGCCCTCATAGACCGCCCCCGCCCGGAGCATCGGAAAAATATAATCGCTCGCGAATTCATCCTGCAGGTCGATGACATAGCACTCGTCCGCGCCGGTGGCGAGCGCCTTCTCTTCGAGGCCCTCGAGTTCCTCGTTCCCCTGGCCGACGTTGGCGGCGTACGCCACGATGGCGCACCCATATTTCTCCTTGATCCATCGAAGCATCACCGAGGTGTCCAGCCCTCCGGAGTAGGCCACGACGATTTTTTTGGGATTAGGCGCCATTGTTATCTCCAACGAGAATTTCCAGGAGGATCTTCAGGGCGTGGAGCCGGTTTCCCGCCTGCTGAAAAACGACGCTCCTGGCCCCGTCGATTATATCGGATTCCACCTCCTCGCCCCGGTGGGCCGGAAGACAGTGCATGAA
>DNYS01000012.1:0-211 GCA_003506735.1 Nitrospinota bacterium | reverse complement strand
GTGGGCCGGAAGACAGTGCATGAATACGGCCTCGGGGTCCGCGTTCCGGAATACCTCCCCGGTCACCCGGTAGGGGGCGAGCGCCTTCTTTCTCCGGTTGGCCTCGTTTTCCTGGCCCATCGAGACCCAGACGTCCGTATAGATGGCGTGGGCGTCGGCGCAGGCCTCCTCGACCTCGCTCGTGATGTGCACCGAAGCCCCCGAGGCGGCC
>DNYS01000084.1:193-7006 GCA_003506735.1 Nitrospinota bacterium | reverse complement strand
CCTGAACCAGATGCCAACCCATAAGCTCCGCGAACATTGGCGGAAAATCTATCGCACAGAGCCCCCGAGGCGGATTCCCCGCGACCTCCTCATGCGCGCCGTCGCCTACCAGATCCAGGAGCGCGCCCTGGGCGGCCTGGACCAGAAAACCAAACGCAGGCTTCGAACCCTTGCCCGGACCCTTGAGACCGATGGCCGACTGCCCATCTCCTCAGGCCCATCCCTCAAGCCGGGCGCAAAACTGATCCGCGAATGGCACGGAAAAACCTACCGGGTTGCCGTGCTGGAGGACGGATTTGAATTTGACGGGGAGCGATACCGTTCACTTTCAAGAATCGCCCAAGAAATCACCGGAGCGCACTGGTCGGGGCGGCGCTTTTTCGGCCTCGCGAAAAAAGAACAATCTCCTCCCGCACTTGAAGGAGAGTCATCGTGAGTCCGGCCAGCGCGAAAAAGATGATGCTGCGAATACGCTGCGCCATCTACACGAGGAAATCCTCGGAAGAAGGTTTGGAGCAGGAATTCAACTCACTCGATGCCCAGCGGGAATCGTGCGAGGCATACATCAAAAGCCAGCGGGCTGAAGGGTGGGTGCCATTGCCGGAACGCTACGACGACGGTGGCTTTTCAGGAGGAACGATTGAACGACCGGCGCTTAAGCACCTTCTGGATGACGTCAAGGCGGGCCGGGTCGATGTGGTCGTCGTCTACAAGGTGGACCGCCTTACCCGCGCGCTATCTGACTTCGTCCGGATGGTCGAGACCTTCGACGCCCATTCGGTGTCATTCGTCTCGGTAACCCAGCAGTTCAACACCACCTCCTCGATGGGAAGACTGACCCTCAATGTCCTGCTTTCCTTCGCCCAGTTCGAGCGGGAGGTCACGGGCGAGCGGATCCGGGACAAGATTGCTGCCTCCAAGAAAAAAGGCATGTGGATGGGGGGACTTCCGCCTTTGGGTTATGACGTGAAAGATCGAAAACTTGTGGTGAACGAAGGAGAGGCCAAGACCGTTCGCCGCATCTTCCAAAAATATGTTGAGGCGGGGTCAGTTCGTCTTTTAAAGAACGCACTCGACTCTGAAGGAATCGTCAGCAAGGTGCGGAAAACCCGGACCGGTCTGGTCCAGGGAGGGAAGCCTATAGCCCAGGGTGCACTCTACTTGATGCTGCAAAACCGTATCTACCTCGGCGAGATCGTCCACAAGGACAAGAGCTATCCGGGCGAGCATGACGCAATAGTTGATCGGCCGCTCTGGGATCGAGCGCAGGCAAAGCTCACCAGTAACCGTGTGGATCGACAGAACGGAACCAACGCCCAAAACCCCAGTTTGCTCGCTGGGCTCCTCTACGGAGAGCGGGGCGAGCGCTTAACACCCACACATGCGGTCAAAAAGGGAAGGCGCTACCGCTATTACGTATCACAGAATCGCGAAGACTCTCCGAGTGGAGACTCACCCTCTATCCGCCGCATCCCGGCCGGGGATATCGAGCACATTGTCACCCGAAGGATGCAAGAGTTTTTATCTGATCCCGCCGAGTTGCTCGGGACCCTGGAAGCGCACGCCCCAGAAGCCATCGATCAAAAGAACTTTTTGGGCGCTGCGGCTTCACTCGCCAGGGGCTGGACAGATTTTGAGCGATCCAGAATCCGGGGGATGCTGCTCGCCACCATTTTTCGGATCGAGGTGCTCAAAACCAGCGTAAACATCCATATCGCACCCTCCCGTCTGGCCAAGGTCTTGCGGAGCGGGAGGGTAGAACTTCCGCCGGCACATCAATCCCCTCGCGAAGAGACCGAGTCGGTCCTGAGCGTCCCGGCCCAACTCAAGCGAACCGGCATGGAGATGAAGATACTCATCAGCGGGGATTCAGGAAAGAACAAACCCGATTCCAGCCTGGTTCGGCTCATCGTCAAGGCGCACACCGTGAGGGAAAGTCTTCCCGCCTGCAGCGGCATGGAGCTCAGTGAACTGGCGAAGCATCACGGCGTGGGAGACTCCTATATCTCACGCCTGTTCCGTCTGACGTTCCTCGCACCCGACATCACAAAGGCTATTCTCGAGGGCAGGCACCCACCCGAACTCACCGGAGTCCGTCTCATGCGGGACACCCGCTTCCCGCTGGATTGGGATGAGCAGCGCCGCGTCCTGGGATTTATCTAGGAAGACATCGAAGAATACTCGAACCGCGCGGCCTCCTCAGCCCACACCTCCGCCATGCACACCTGGTTCCATTCGGTACATTCATCCCCAACTCCAGCCGAAGGGTGGCTCCATCTCCACCCGAGCCGCACTGCAAAACAGGCCCAAAGAGATATTCGGGAAAATAGAGTGGAGATCGCCGCACCGGATCGTCTCACCCAGCGACTGGGAAATTCTCGGTTGCCCGGATCGGGCGTGTGTACGGGAGAAAACGGGGAGGGCCGAAAAAACTACAACACAAGCAATAACAACGACTTATGCGTGGCGGTGGGCGGAGTCTCCTGCGAACCCTTCTCTGCTCAATTCCCTGTTTAACAGGGAAAATACAGGGAATTTTAACGATTTTGGCCTATTGCACCGGCGAAATCCCCCGAATATGCCCATGAATTAAGGAGTTTTCGGGATTCCGACCAGAAATCGGAACAGGGAATTTTAAATATTTAACAGGGAATTACATAGAATTATCAGGGAAATAGANNGGAGAGGGAGGGATTCGAACCCCCGGTACGGTTGCCCGCACAACAGATTTCGAGTCTGCCGCCTTAAACCTGGCTCGGCCACCTCTCCGTGGCAAGCGGCCTCCGAATGGGCCGGAATGGACAAACTTTACCGCTGGGCCTCGCGCGCCACTCGGGCCATGCGCCTCCGCTCCCCGAAAAACGCGCGCAAAAGGACCGCGCTTTCATCGGCGAGAATCCCCTTGGTGATCGGAATCCTGTGATTCACCCTCGGATCGGACGGTATGTCGAACACCGAGCCGCAGGCGCCGCCCTTGGGATCGAGCGCCCCGTACACCAGGCGGGCGATCCGCGCATTCACCAGCGCTCCCGCGCACATCGGGCACGGCTCGAGGGTGACGTACATTGCCGCCCCGTCCAGGCGCCAGAGGCCATCCGTCGCGGCCGCCTCCCGGAGCGCCAGGATCTCGGCGTGGGCCGTCGGGTCGCAGGCCGCCTCCCGCCGGTTGTAACCCCGGCCGATGACCCGGCCGTCCCGCACGAGGAGCGCGCCGACGGGCACATCCCCGGCCGCCTCGGCCCGCTCGGCCAGTTTGAGCGCCTCGGCCATCCAGCGGTGATCCTCGCGCACTTGATCCAGCGAATGAAGCTCCAAAGCTTTCTCCTTGCTCCTGAAATGGGCCCAAAAAGAACCGACCCGCCCGCACCAACGTGCCAATAAACCATGTTCCCGCACCCGGGGCAAGGCTCGGAGAATTCAAAGGCCCCCGATTCGCTCCCCACGGTTGACCTCGCGGCGCAAATCCTGCGAGGCTGAATGGGAGCCGGAACCCATCCCGATTTTGTTCTCCATCAAGGGCGCAGGGATATCGCGCCGGAAAGACGCCGCCTATGCTATGGGAAGAACTCAGTTGGCCGAAACATGAAAAAACGGTGGCGGCGGGCGCAACCGTGGTCATGCCCTTCGCCGCCATCGAGCAGCATGGCCCCCACAACCCTGTCGTGGTGGATACCTGCCTCTCCACCAGCGTATGCCAAAAAGCCGTCGATGGGATGGAGAATGTCCTCCTCACCCCGACCATGTGGGCCGGCCTTTCTCCCCATCACATGGAATTTCCGGGCACCCTGACCCTCTCCCTCGAAACCTATCTGGCCGTCATCCAGGATCTCGTCCGCTCCGTGGCCCGCCACGGTTACAAGAAGGTTCTCCTCGTCAACGGGCACGGGGGCAACGTCGCCTCCCTCCAGGCCGCCGCCCTTTCCCTCAAACACGAACTCGGCATCACCATCTGGATGGTGACCTACTTCCGCCTCGGCAACGAGATTGCAGAGAAGATACGCCATGGCGAGATCGGGAGCATGGGCCACAGCGGCGAGTTCGAGACCTCGATGATGCTCCACCTTCGGCCCGATCTCGTGGACATGGAGGCCGCCGAAAAGCAGGTATGGAAGCGCGCCCATCCCCTCATGACCCAGGACATGCACCGGGGGGGCCTCCTGAACGCACCGGCCGACTTCACGCGGGACACCAAGCCCCTCGGCGTCTCGGGCGACCCCTCCGTGGCGACCGCCGAAAACGGGGAAAAGTTCTACGAGGCGACCGCCGAGCGCCTGCGCGACATCATCCAATCCCTCGCCTCCCTGTAAACCCTCATGGCACGCATCGCTGGAGAATCCCCCCGAACCGCCCGGTACATCAAGCTCTCCCCGCCATCCGTGGCCGACCCGGTGATTTTATGCTGCGAAATCGCCGGGGACGGACCGCCCGTCATGCTCATGCCGGGGCTGGGCGATACGGTGTGGGTATGGCGGCGGCTCATCCCCGCCCTTCAGCTGCGCAGCCGGGTCTTCGCCGTCGAGCTTCGGGGCCACGGGCGCTCGGCGAGCCCGGCCGGCTCCTATACAACGGAAGAGATGGCGGGCGATCTGGCTCTTCTGGCGGAAAATCTGGGCATCTCCCGACCCACGGTTATCGCCCAGGGCTTCGGGGCGCATCTCGCGCTGCTCCTCGCCATCGAAAAACCCGAGTTCGCGGCCGGGCTTGTCCTCATCGGCGCCGAAACGGGCCCCCCCGGCGAGGGCGCTCGCGGCGCGCTCGGCAAGATGAGAGACTGCGCGGCAAAGGGCAACATGGCCGCCGCCTACCGGGCGCGAAAGGCCCGGGGCCGGGGACCACGGGGGATGAAGTCCCGTGAGCGAGCCGAGCACCACCGCCTCTTCCTCCGGAACGATCCCGCCGGATACGCTGCCTCCTGCGCCGCTGCGCTCGGGGCCGTCGACCTGACTGGCAGGCTCGGGGAGATACAGTGCCCGGCGCTCGCGGTGGCGGGGGAGCTCGACCCGGACCGGCATCCCGACGCCGAACGCTTTGCCTCGTCGATCCCCGGCGGCACGGCGGCCATCATCGGCGGCGCCGGCCACTGCGCCCAGCTCGACGCGCCGGATTCGTTTCAAATGGTTCTCGATGACTTCCTGAGGGCGCACGGCCTGATCGCCCCCGGAACCTAGCGGCGGGCGAAGCTGCCCGCCATGAAGGAGAAATTTGCCATGCCGCGCCTCATCGACCTGACCGCCCCGCTGGGGCATCCCGACCTGTGCTTGGTGCCGACGTTCCCCGAAGTTACATTCTCGCAGTTTCACGAACACGAAACCCACGGCCGCCAGAACAGCGCCGTCACCATGGCGATCCACCAGGGCACCCACCTCGACGCGCCGAACCACTTCTTTGCGGACGGAGCGACCATCGACGAGATGCCGCTGGAAATCTTCTGCGGGCGGGCGGTGAAGATCGACGTGCGCGCCACCTCCAAGCGCGAGCAGCCCATCACCCGCGCCCACATCGAAGGCTCGCCCGGCTTCGAGCCCTCGCGGCTGAAGGGCGCCATCGCCGTCAGCTGGTCCGGCTGGTCCAAGGAGGCCATCTTCACCCCGGACTATTTTGGGCCCAACCCCTACCTCGACGCCGAGGCCTGCGCCTTTCTGTGCGATCTCGGCATCAAGGCCCTTTGCATGGACCACGCCATCGACCCCGGAATGCGCCCCGGCGGCACCGCCCAAAAGGGCGACTCTCCCGGCCACCGGACCGTCCTCGGGCGCGGCGTCCCCCTCATCGAGCACGTCATCGATTTGGACACCTTCGAGGAGACCGAATTCGAGATGTTCGCGTTTCCCCTCAAGCTCTACAAGATCGAGGGCGCCCCCGCGCGGGTCGTCGCGAGGGTGGGGTAGGACAAAACACCCCTAACAAGTTCGCCTTAAACTCCCCCAAACCCCTTCAAACAGCCCCGTTGCGCGCATCACGCCCCATCCGGCGGCGAATCCGCCCGCCAGTGAGATAGACATACAACGGTTCGACGAAATCCCCGCCACAGGAAATGCGCGGAGGTGCGGCCACGGCGTGGGTGGCCTGGTTGCGCCGGCCAGCCCACCCGGAACCGGAGCGGACGACCCGGGTGGTTCCTACAAGCTACCCTTTCCTATCCAGCGCGATGGAAGCCGAGTTGATGCAGTAGCGCAGGCCGGTGGGCGGGGGGCCGTCCGGGAAGACGTGGCCGAGGTGGCCGCCGCAGGAGGTGCAGGCAACCTCGACCCGCCGCATGCCGTGGCTCACATCTTCGATCTCGGTGACGTTCTCGGCCACCCCCGGCTCCCAGAAGCTCGGCCAGCCGGTGCCCGAGTCGAATTTTTTGTCCGACTCGAACAGCGGGTCCCCACAGCAGACGCAGATGTAGGTTCCCTCGTCCTTGCATGCGTTGTACTTGCCCGAAAAGGCGGGCTCGGTCCCGCCCATCCGCGCGACGGCGTACTGCTCTCGCGTGAGATGTTTTTTCCACTCCTCGTCGGTTTTCGTAATCTTGGGGGGAATCAGATCGCCCTTTTTTAGTATTAAAAAATTCTTTCCATTTTTTGATTCGATCTTCCTCGGGTTCTAAGTCTGATCGACACATTAATAGGCGATAGAACCCGAAAGGTGTCGCCACAGAAATTACCAGCCTAATCAAAAAACCTATTTTTTGAAAAATATAACAATCTCTTCCACGCTAAATATTTTGAGCCATGAATAGATGATAAGAGCAAGCCAAAAAATCGACACGATCAAACTAACAGCAATTAAAATTTTAGATAGAGAAAAACTCTTCCTACTTAAAACACC
>DNYS01000084.1:0-128 GCA_003506735.1 Nitrospinota bacterium | reverse complement strand
TTCTTCCGGTTTTGCCAATCCATAGAATAGGGGAGGAACATCCAAGATATTTTTTGTATTTTCGGATGTTTCTAATTGTTCAACTTTCTTTTCCCATTCTTCCCCGGGGATGTCCCGTTCTGTGTTGA
>DNYS01000203.1 GCA_003506735.1 Nitrospinota bacterium | reverse complement strand
TGGTCCGGCGCATCCGGCGGAACCGAATTGAATTTCAGTTCATCCAGTGGACGGAATAGGCGGAGGTGAAAAATGTTCCGAATGGCGTTGCGCGCAGCCGGTCTTGTGGTTTTCATGGCACTCCTTGCCGCTCCTTCGGGGGCGAGAGCGGCGGCGATAAAAATCGGCGTCGCCGGCCCGTTGACGGGGGATCAGGCGGCCTTCGGTGATATGCTCAAAAACGGCGTGCTCCTCGCCGTATCGGAGTGGAACAACCGGGGCGGCATCACCGTCGGCGGCAAGAAAATGAAGGTGGAAATCATCTGGGGAGACGACAGGCACGACCCCCGCGAGGGTGTCTCCATCGCGCATAAATTCGTGAATTCCGGGGTCGTCGGCGTTGTGGGCCATTTCAACAGCTCGGTTTCCATCCCGGCCTCGACCGTCTACGCCGAGGCCGGCGTCGTTCAGATCACGCCCGCCTCGACCAACCCGAAGCTGACCGAACAAGGGTTCTCCACCGTATTCCGCGTCTGTGGACGAGACGATCAGCAGGGCGAGGTGGCCGCCGCCTTCATCGTCGACAAGCTGGGCAAAAAGCGGGTGGCGATCCTTCACGATAAAACCACCTACGGCCAGGGCCTCGCCAACGAAACCAAGCGTTTTCTCGCGCTCAAGGGGGTCAAGCCGGTTTTCTACAGCGGCATCATCCAGGGGGACAAGGATTTCTCGCCCGTCCTCACGGCGATGAAGCAGAAAAAGCCCGAAGTCGTGTATTTCGGCGGAATCCATCCGGAGGCTATCCTGCTGGTCAAGCAGATGCGCGAGCGGCTGGGCATCAAGGCCGACTTCATGTCCGGCGACGGCGTTTTTGTGGATGAATTCTATAAAATCGCCGGCAAATCCGCCGAGGGCACCTATCTGTCATTCTCTCCGGATCAGAACAAAATTCCCGAGGCCAAAAATGTGATCCAGATGCACCGCAAACGGTTCGGAAAAGAGGTGGGCGCCTACACGATTTACAGCTACGTTGCGGCGAACATGATCCTGGCCTCGATCGCCGAGACGGGCTCCACCAAGGGGAAAAAAATTGCGGCCCACTTGCGGAGCAAAACCTGGGCGACCGCATTGGGGGAAATCCAGTTCAACAAAAAGGGCGATGTGCTGGAGAGTCCCTATGTTTTCTGGCAGGTCAAGGGGGGCAAATTTGTCCAGCTCAATTAACCGCTGTGGTTCTTGATTCGGTAATCCGGGGGGGAGGCTGAAAGGTCTTCCCCCTTTTTCTCAACGACAGCCGAAGGGACGTTCATGTTCACCCAGCAGCTCGTCAACGGAATCGTTGTCGGCTCGGTCTACGCCCTCATCGCGCTCGGCTATACGCTGGTCTACGGCATCCTCAAGCTCATCAATTTCGCCCACGGCGAAATCTACATGATCGGCGCCTACGTCGGCATCGCCACCCTGGGGGTTCTGGGGACGATGGGCATCACGCAGACGAGCATCGTCCTCACCATCGTTCTCGTATTTCTCATTCCCATCATCTATTGCGCCGCCTACGGAATCACCCTGGAGCGCATCGCCTACCGGCCCCTTCGGGGCGCTCCCCGCCTCTCGCCCCTCATCAGCGCCATCGGGATGAGCATTTTCCTTCAAAACTATGTCCAGGTCGGCCAGGGGGCCAGGGACAAGGCCTTTCCCAACCTGCTGGATCTCGGGGGATTCGACTTCATGGGGGCCTACATCTCCGGCATCCAAATTTTCATTCTCGCCACCGCCGTCGGGGTCATGGCCGCCCTTCAGCTGTTTATCAAGAAGACCCGAATGGGCAAGGCCATGCGGGCCACCGCCCAGGACCGGACCATGGCCTCCCTGGTGGGCGTGGACGTCAACCGCGTCATCGCCGCCACCTTCGCCATCGGCTCGGCCCTCGCGGCCATCGCGGGCGTGATGGTGGGCATGTACTACGGCCTCGTGAACCACTACATCGGCTTTCTCGCCGGGATCAAAGCGTTCACGGCGGCCGTCCTCGGGGGCATCGGAAACGTGGCGGGTGCCTTGCTCGGCGGGTTTCTGCTGGCCATGCTCGAAAGCTTCTGGGCGGGCTACGTTTCGGCGGTCTACAAGGACGTATTCGCCTTCGCCATTTTGGTGGTGCTCCTCATCTTCCGGCCCCAGGGCATCCTCGGCGGCTCGGACAGCTCGGACAGGGGATAGGGTCCGTGGGCTATTGGAACGTGCCGCTGGTGGGCCTTTGGTTTGCCTTCCTGGCGTTCCCCATTTCGGGGCCCCGGGGCGCCGCCTGGATCGGAGCCGCCTGCGCGCTCCTGTATCTGGCGGCAAAACTTTTCCGGGCGGCCCTTGCGGCGGGCCCGGCGGCGGAGATGATGGGCCGCCTGGGGGGGGCGTCGGGCCGGATGTGGGGCCGGGCGGCCGGCCTGGCGTGCGATCGAAGGATAGCGCCGGTTTTCATTCTCCTTCTATTTTCGCTTCCCTGGGTGCTGAATCCCTACGCGACGGATATTCTCGTCGTCACCGGCATCTACGTCATGCTCGCCCTGGGCCTCAACGTTGTGGTGGGGTTCGCCGGGCTGCTGGATCTGGGCTACGTCGCCTTCTACGCCGTGGGCGCCTATACCTACGCCTTGCTCAACTCCTGGATAGGCCTTTCCTTCTGGCCGGCGCTCCTCGCCGGCGGCGCGCTATCGATGGTGTTCGGGGTGCTTCTGGGCATCCCGGTTCTCCGCCTCCGGGGAGATTACTTGGCCATCGTCACGCTGGGCTTCGGCGAGATCATCCGCCTCGTCCTCAATAACTGGGACGATCTGACCAACGGCCCGAACGGCATTCTGGGCATCGGCCGCCCCGTCATCGGAGGGATGAAGCTCTACCAGCCGATTCATTTCTTCTATCTCGTCGTCTTCCTTTGCTTTATGACGATGTTCGTCGTCGGACGCCTCGACCGAAGCCGCCTCGGGCGCGCCTGGGCGGCGCTGCGCGAGGACGAAACCGCCGCCGAGTGCATGGGCATCAACATCACCTATACCAAGCTTACCGCCTTCGCCTTCGGGGCCACCTGGGCCGGAATCGGCGGGGTGATTTTCGCGGCCAAGCAGACGTTCATCTCGCCCGAAAGTTTTAACTTTTTCGAATCCGTGATCATCCTGTGCATGGTGGTTCTCGGCGGCATGGGCAGCATACCCGGCGTCATCCTCGGGGCGCTGGTGCTCACCGTGTTGCCCGAGGCCCTGCGGGATCTGACCCTTTACCGCCCGATGCTCCTGGGCGGGTCGATGGTGCTGATGATGATTCTCCGCCCGCAGGGGTTTCTCAAGATGCGCGGCCAGCGCCTTCCGCCCTCGGCGATCCCGCCCGGCGGGATGGAGGGGGCCGGGGAAAAACCGCGGCCCGGGGGTGAAGCGTGAGCGGCCTTCTCGAATGCCGGGAGCTCAAGCGGCGCTTCGGCGGCGTGATGGCGCTCGATGCGCTGAGTTTCGAGGTGCGGCCCGGTGAAATTTTGAGCCTGATCGGCCCCAACGGCGCGGGCAA
>DNYS01000139.1 GCA_003506735.1 Nitrospinota bacterium | reverse complement strand
CCATATGGGAAATGTCGGTTTCATACACTCATGGCCGCTTAATTAGGAATTCGCCATGCACATCCAACGGGAACAAATCAGGCCTGGACTTTCAGGGCATCCAGGGATTTTTTCACCCAATCGCATTGGACCTGGCTGGCCCACAGGTCCATGAGCTTTTTCGTGACGGGGCCGGGGGTGCCGTGGGTCATTTTTACGCCGTCGATGGAGCTCACGGGGAGGATACAGATGCTGTTTCCGGTGTGGAAGGCTTCGTCCGCGACGAGCAGGTCGTAGCGCGTGAGATCGGTTTCCTGGACGGGAATTCCGAGTTCCTTGGCCATGTCGATGACGTGGGTCCGCGTCACGCCCACGAGGCAGTTGCGGTCCGTGGGGGTGAGCAATTTTCCGTCCCGCACAAAGAAACAATTATAACTCGACCCTTCGGCGACGAAGCCGTGGATATCCAGCATGATCGGCCATGCGCCCGCCTCGCGCGCCTGAAACTCGGCCTGGACGTGGTTCATCTTGTTGCCGACCTTGGCCCTGGGCTCGATGCATTCGGGCGGGATTCTCCGGACCCCGGTGACGACCGAGGGGACGCCTTCGCGGTACCCGTGGGCGAAGCGGCTGTAATCGATGGGTAGCGTAAAGATGACCACCGTGTGGGCGCCGAAGGTGTGGCTAGCGGCGGATGATGTGCCCCCGCCGCGCGTCACCCAGTGATTGATCCGAAACTCCTCGCCCTCCTCGTAGACCCCGCGGTTTCGCTCGACGAGGTCGAGGGTGAGACGCTCCATCTCATCGGCGCTCATCCCGGGATCGAGGCGTGCGTAGCGGCATGAGAGATAGAGCCGGTCGATGTGGCCTCTCAGGTGCCAGGGTTCTCCGTTGAAGGTGCGCGATGCGTCATAGACGCTGTCGCCGTAGAGAAACCCCCGGTCCAGAATGGATACGTTAGCGTCCCTTTCGGGGACAAATTGGCCCTTGACGTAGGCAACCCGCTCGCTCATTCGGTCCTATCCTCCATTTATATTCGGATGTCCCACGATACCACTTTCCTTGCCGACGCCAAAGCAGATGCTGAAACCGGCGCCGCACCCGCCCGCGTGGGCCGGGCCTGCCGTCCCGCCCGAAAGGGCCAATCCGTGCTATTCTTTGGCTTCACGGAAATTCATCTTTTGCCTTGTGCTGCTCCGCTGATGGAACCCCTGCGGATACCTGCCCCAAAACATGGGCCATGGGAGGCGGAATCCTTTGTTCACCTTGGGTGTCGATGTGGGGGGAACCTTTACCGACCTGGTAGCGGTCAACGGCGCGGGCACCGAGGTGCGGACGGCGAAAATCCCCACCGTCCGGGATGACCCGGTAAAGGCCATTCTCCAGGGAGTGAAGGAACTCCGCTTGGACGAGGAGGGCGTGGGGCGGCTCGTGAACGGCACCACCGTTGCCACCAACGCCCTACTCGAGCGCCGGGGTGCGGTGACGGGCATGCTGACCACCCGCGGGTTTCGGGACACGCTGGAGGTCGGCCGGGGCCGCCGCCTCGCCCAGGGCGGAATGTTCGACATCCGGTTCCGCCGGCCGAAACCTCTCATTCCCCGCGACCGGAGGTTCGAGGTCACCGAGCGCATTCGCTATAACGGAGATGTCGCGGCGCCCCTTTCGAGAGAAGATGTGGCGAGGGCGGCGGAGGAGTTGAAACGCCAAAACGTCGAAGCCGTCGCCGTCTGCTTTCTTCATTCCTACGCCAACCCCGCCCACGAAGAGACCGCAGCCGAAATCTTGCGTGAGGTTCTGGGCCCCGGCGTTTTTCTCTCCCTTTCGAGCCAGGTAAATCCCCAGTACCGCGAGTTCGAGCGCTTCTCGACGGCGGCGGTGAACGGGTACGTCGGACCCCCCATCGGCAGCTATCTCGGCAGCTTCCAGGGAAAACCCATCCCGGGATTGAGCGAGGACGCGGTGTATATCATGGGTTCCGCAGGCGGGGTGATGAACATCGAAACCGCGCGCGCTTTTCCGGTCCGGACTATCCTTTCGGGCCCGGCGGGGGGTGTAACCGTTGCACGCGCCGCCGGAAATGAATTGGGTATCGGCAACCTGATCACCTGCGACATGGGCGGAACCAGTGCCGACGTTGCTCTGTTGCCCGGAAACCGCCCGGCCTTTGCGAACGAAACCGTCCTGGCCGGCATCCCGATCCGCGCGGCGCAGATGGAGATCAACACCGTCGGAGCGGGAGCGGGGAGCATTATCTGGACCGACGTTGACGGCGCCTTCCGGGTGGGGCCCAGAAGCGCGGGTTCCTCGCCCGGCCCTGCCTGTTACGGCAACGGGGGCAAGGAGCCCACCATCACCGATGCCAACGTCGTGATGAACCGGATTAGAGACACCGCCGTCCTGGGCGGGATCATCCGCGTCGATGCCGGGCGGGCTTTGCAATCCTTCGCCGCCGTTCAGGAAAAACAGGGCTTTGCCTCGGGGCTCGAGGCCGCCGAGGGTGCCATTAGCATCCTGGTCGCCAGGACCATTCGGGCTATCCGCGAGATTTCCCTGGAGCGGGGCCACGACCCACGCGATTTTTCCCTCGTTGCCTTCGGCGGGGCCGGGCCCATGCACGCCGCCTTCATCGCCGAGGGGATCGGAATCGAAACCGTGATCGTCCCCAACCACCCGGGGAACTTCTCCGCTCTTGGCCTGGTGGCGGCGAACGTCCGCCAGGACATCACGGCGACCTACCTCGCGCGCTCCTCCAGCCTGGATACGGACGATCTCCTGGACAGTCTCGGAGGGATAGGGGATGAGGCCCGGGAGCGCCTGATCGGGCAAAATGCGCTTCCCGAGACCATTTCTGTTTCCTATTTTCTCGACATGCGCTGCCGGGGACAGGCACACGAAATATCCGTTCCCTTGGGAGAGGACCGGAGCGCCATCGGTCTTCCGCTCATCCAGACTGCGTTCCGGGAAGCCTACGGCGGGAGATACGGACGCCCGCCCGAGCCGGAAATCGAGTTCGAGATCATTACCCTGCGCGCGATAGGCGAGGGACAGGTTCAGGAGCTGCCTCCGGAGATATGGCATCCCGGTCCGCCGGTCGGCTCAGCCGCGCCGGATTCCCGGCAAACCTGGTTCGGAGGGAGATGGCAAGAGACGCGCGTTTGGGACCGGACCCGGCTGGCGGCGGATTCGGTCCTGGAAGGGCCCTCCCTGGTGGAGGAGAGCGGCGCCACGACGGTGATTCCTCCCGGGTGGGCCGGCCGCGTTCATCCGAGCGGCCACATTCTTCTTCGTCCCAAAGAGGTTTCTCCAGCGGGAGCCTAGCCGAAGCCCCGCCCATCGAGGAGAAGGGAAGTTGCCACAGCCGCTCGAAGCGGTGGACCCGGTGACGGTGTCGGTTCTCGAGGAACTGCTCGTCTCCGTGGTCCGCGAAATGCGGGTGACATTCTCCCGGAGCGCCTTCTCGTCCATCATCAACGAGGGCCACGATTTTTCTTGCGCCTTGCTTTCGGCCGAAGGGGAACTCATCGCCCTGTCCGAGGACAATCCCGGCCATATTTTCCCCCTCTCTTACGCGGCCAGGGAGATTTTCTCGCGCTACGCCGGTGACATTCATCCGGACGATATATTTATCCTGAACGACCCCTATATCTGCGGAACCCACATGAACGACGTCGCGATATTTTGTCCGCGCTTTCAGGACGACCGCGGGCTAATTTTTCCCACCATCCGGGCCCACTGGGGGGATGTCGGCGGCTCGGTCGCGGGGAGCCTGTCGGGTGACTCTTCCCACATTTTCATGGAAGGGACCATTATTCCGCCTTTGCGCCTCTATTCTCGCGGGGAGTTGAACAAGGAATGCCTCGAAATTATCCTCGCCAACATGCGCGGCCGCCGCGATCGGCATGGAGACCTGATGGCCATGCTGGGCACCTGCCGGTTGGCCACCCGCCGCATCGCGGATTTCGAGAACCGGTACGGGGCGGATACCGTCCAGGCCGCGTCTGAAATCCTACTCGGCCGCTCCGAAAGGCGCATCCGCCAATCCATCGAGAAGGTTCCGGACGGAAATTACTATTATGAAAACTACACGGACAATAGCGGGACCGGTACGGAACCCCTTCGCATCTCTCTCCGCCTCGAAGTGGCGGGTGACCGGGTCCACTGCGATTTTTCCGGAACCTCGGATCAGGTGAATGGCCCGATGAACGCGGGCCCGGCCACGGCGGCCACCTCTTGCTTCATGGTCCTGAAATCCGCACTGGACCCGGGCGCGAGCGTGAATGCGGGCTGCTTTCGCCCTCTTTCGGTCGCGGCCCCGGAGGGCAGTATCCTGAACGCCCAGTTCCCCGCACCCTTTGGCGGGGCGTCGGATCTGAGGCGAACTGTCGAGGCCACCGTGCTGGGGGCGGCGATCCAGGCCATTCCGGGTTTTTCCGCGGGTGACACCAAGGGGTGCGCGAATCATTGCTACATCTCGGGCCGCCATCCGGGATCGGGAGAGGCGTTCCTCTATTACGAGTACCCCGCCGGCGGCACGGGCGCGGTCGAGGGAAGCGACGGGGACCATTTTCTCCGCACCTACACCGAGGGAGACTTCAACTCTATCCAGCCGGTGGAGAGCCTGGAGGGCACGCTGCCGGTCCTGTTCGAAAGAAGCGACCTCCGCCCGGGCTCATGTGGCCACGGCCGCTGGCGCGGCGGCCTCGGACTGGAGCGGCGAATTCGCGTGGAGGCGGAGGGAGCGGCCCTCACCGTCCTCACGGATCGCGTCATGATTCCTCCCTATGGAGTCGAAACCGGAGGGGCGAGCAAGGGCAACCGGTTCATTGTTATCCGGGATGGGAAGAAGGTGGAACTGTCGGATGTGCCGGGCAAAGCCACGGCGTTCGAGCTTCTTCGGGGCGATGTCGTGGTGCTCCGATCCGCGGGCGGCGGCGGGCTGGGCGACCCGCTGGCGAGGGACCCGGACGCGGTTTTGGAGGATGTCCGCCTGGGCTACATTGCCGGGGATGAAGCCGCCAGTGAGTATGGCGTCGTATTATCGGACGGGAAGATCGACGAAAAAAGCACCGCCTCCGAACGGAGCCGGATAAAAGACGCACGGGTGTACATGAAAACCCGCCCCACCGCCGATGACGAATATGCCGGGGTGCGGCGGCTGTGCCGGATTTCCGGGGAGGCTGCCAGGCGCTTCGGTTTTAGGGACGGGCAGCTCATCGAGTACATTCCTCAAAGGGCCGCCCCGCTTCGAGCATGGGTCAAAATTTCGGATAAAATCGCGGGGGATGAGACGCCGATCGGACCCATCGGAATGAGTATACTATCGTTAAGCGACGGAGACCCGATCCAAATCCGGCCGGTGCGCTCCCCTTATGCGCATCCGCCGCTTTAGATGCTGCGTGCTCGTTCTGTCCAAAACTCATCCGAATCTAAAACCACCAACCAGGCATCGTCCGTAAAGTCCTAGTCTCAGAGAAATGGCCAGGCAGTAATTTGCGAAATCAATACATTTAGAATCGTTCGAAAATTTGGGTAAGACGCTTTTCGATATGTATTTCTGAACAAATCGAGCGAGATTTTTATGTCTAATTTAAGGAGGAGGTCGTTCGCGATTCGCTCCTCTCCCCACAAAAGGTTTTTCCGGGCTATCTGCCGGATAATTTTTCTGAGGTCTTCAGAGATTTGGGGCCAGCCTTTTCTCGACTTCCAGCGCCATAACAGTCTAAAGCCTTCACGATGCCACCGAACGAGAGTCTTAGGCTGAATGACCACCAATGAGTCTTTCCAATTAAAAAGCTTGGAGAGGACAAGCAGAGTGAGCTTCTTAGCGGAATCGACACGACCTGGTTTCTTGCCTCGCTCCTAATACATGGCGAGCCGCTTTCCGAGAAAGATATTTTCAGCCACCAGGTCGGAATGCGAGGGGTGAAAACGAGAAATGATTGAAATGACATCTGTTCGCACCTGACAAATCGTTCTGATTATGTCCATGACACGCCTCATGCCACGGCGAGATTCGATCCATCGACCTCGACAATTCATTCATTTTACTGGGGATCCAATTTTGCGGAGCATAGGACTCATTTTTTCGTTACTATGATTTCCAGGTATTTCAAATGTTTCATAAACGGGGAAATCCGGCAGGGGAATCCGTTCCTCTCCACCGGGTAGCAAGGGCCCCGAATCTGAAATAAAACGGGATGCGGGACCCAAAGGTCGAAAATTATTTCGGGTCCATCAAACCCTTTGGAGGATCATGCCAACCATGAACCCGCCTTCCAGCCTGCGGGCCTGGATCGAAGCCCTGGAAGCCAGCGGCCGCCTAAGGCGCGTCGGGCGAGAAGTGCGCCTGGTGTACGAGCTGGCAGCGATATCCAAGAAATACGACGGCGAATCCGCCCTATTGTTCGAATCCACCGACGGCCCCGCCATGCCCATCGCCGCCAACGTCGCCTGCCGCAGGGAATGGTACGCGGACTCCCTCGGCGTGCCGCCGGGCGAACTGCTGGCAGCGCTTCAGGATCGTCAGGACATCCGTATCTCTCCCGCAGCAGCTCTGGACGCTCCGTTTTTGGAAAATGTCGTTTCCAAAAACATCGATGTCCGGAAAATCCTTCCGCTTCCCACCTATCACGAGCTTGACGGGGGAGCTTACATTTCGGCGGGGGTTTTCTTCGTCCAGGATCCGGACACCGGCACGGGCAATGTCTCGATCCACCGAATGCACTGCCTGGAGAGCGATCTGTTCGGGCTCCTGGTGCTACCGAGGCACCTCAAGGGAATGATTCGAAGGGCGGGCGCGCGTGGCGAACCGCTCAAGGCCGCCGTGGCCATCGGACTCGATCCGCTTCTCCTCCTGGCAAGCCAGCTTGTCCTCTCTCCGGGCGAGGACGAGCTGTGCGCCGCCGGCGGCCTCCTCGGCAGGGCCGTTGAGGTGGCCCCCGCCCCCTGGTCGGGAATCCCTGTCCCCGCCGGTGCCGAGATTATCATCGAGGGGGAGATCCCCCCGGACGAAAACCGCCGCGAGGGGCCGTTCGGGGAGTTTCCCCGCTACTACAGCCCCGCCGCCGAGCGGGAGATCTTTCAGGTTCGATCCGTCGCCCACCGCAGCGGCGCCGTTTTCCACTCCATCCTGCCGGCGGGCTTCGACCATCTGCTGATGGGCGCCATACCGCGCGAGGCAGGCCTTTTGCGCGACCTCCAGAGGGCCGTGCCATCGGTGCGGGACGCTGTCCTCCCCCTTTCGGGCGCTGGGCGCTACCACTGCGTCATCCAGCTCCAAAAGCAAAACGAGGGCGAGGCCAAAAGCGCGCTCATGGCCGCCCTCGCCGCCCATTACGATGTGAAACACGCCATCGCCGTCGATCATGACATCGACATCCACGATCCGGCCCAGGTGGACTGGGCCCTCGCCACCCGCTTTCAGGCCGACAAGGATCTATTCGTCGTCCCGGGCGCCTGGGGCAGCCGGCTCGATCCCTCCGCCGAGGATGGCGTCACCGCCAAAATGGGGATGGACGCCACCGTGCCGGTGGGCGCTCTGGAAGGAAAATTCCGGTCCCTGCGGATTCCGGGTGAGGATGAAGCGGAGATTTGAGGGGAGCTCCGGGGAGCGGAGCGACCGCTCTTTGTTGCCCGGCTAATTCAGATTCAGGTGGGGCAGCACCTCTTTCGTAAAGCGCTCGAGCTGGCCCAGCTGATCCTTATGGGTGAAGCGGAGCGAGATGTGCTCAGCCCCCGCATCGATAAAAGCGTTGATCCGCTCGATCAAATCACCGGCCGGCCCGTAGGTGCCCCACTCCTCGATGCTGTCCCCCCAGAAGGGGGTGAAGTAGTAGGAGAGAAGGAACTCTTCGCCGTTTTTCATGGCCTTTTCCTTGTTGTCGTCCAGGCAGGTGGTCATGTACCAGGCGGGAACTCCGGGATCGCGGCCCTGGGCCGCCGCCTCGTCCTTGATCTTCTCCCAGGTCTCCTTGAATTCCCCGGGCGTAACGCGGTTCGGAAACCAGCCGTCTCCAAAGCGGGCGACACGCCTCCAGGCCGTATCGACGATGGCCGATGCGATCCACATGGGGATGGGGCGCTGGATCGGCTTGGGCAGGACGGTAACGTTTTCGCACCGGTAGTATTTTCCCTCGAAGGTGACGTTATCCTCACTCCAGAGGCGGCGCATGAGGGTCATGTGCTCTTGCATGTAAAACATGCGCTTGCGGAACGGCACACCCATGGTCTCGAACTCGTGTTCGCAATCTATGGGCTTGGGCGGCCCGATGCCCACCCCGAGGATGACTCTTCCGCCGCTGATGACATCGAGCGTGGCCAGTTGATAGGCCAGGAACACGGGATGCCGGAGGCATGGCAAAAAAACCGCCGTGCCCAGCTTGACGAATTCGGTCCTGGCGGCCAGGGCGGAGAGGACCGAAAGCGCCTCGAGCCTCGGTTTGGCGAGGATCGAATCACCCACGAAAACCGAGTCGTACTCCAACTCTTCGGCGCGGACGGCCAGATCGGCGACCGGCCCCAGCCCCGGGGCCCCTTTATTCCACAAAAGCACCCCCCGCGTCGGGAGGAGAACGCCGAGCTTGACGCGCCTTTGGGCCATTTCCGATTCCCCGGGCCTAGAGCTGGACGCCCGCGCTTTCAAGGATGCCGCGCACGCGCTCACGCTGCTCTTCCGAGATTTCGAGCCTTTCGGCGAAATCGCGGCCGGCGGGTTTTGTCGCGTCGATCCCAATTTTGGTGAGGGTGTGGTCTTCCGGATCGGAAATCGGGTCGAGGATCGCACCCATAGCCCCGTGGATGAAGTTGATATCCTTCTCGGCGCGGGTCCGTGTGATGACCGCCCAGGCGACGTCCGAGAGGTTGAAGATGTCCACGTCCTCATCCACCACCACCACGCACTTACAGTAAAACTCCGTCCCCAGCGCCGCCATGATCGCCTGTTGGGGTTGGCCCTCGGCGGTCTTCTTCATCTGGACAATCGCCAGCAAGGCGCCGGCCGTGTTCGAGGGAACGTGGACGGAAATTACATTCGGCAAGTTACGCCGGAGGGTATTGAGGATTTCCGCCTCCCGGCTCACGCACGAAATCAGGATATGATCGGCGGACATCCCCGATGCCACACTGTGGAAGATGGCGTCTTTCCGCATATAGACGCGCTTGACGACAAATACATTCTGAGTGCTGCGGTAGGATGCGTAGCCGGTGAACTCACCAAAAGGGCCCTCGGGCTCGTGCACATCGTTGAGGATTTCCCCCTCCAGGACGATTTCCGCCCCCTCGGGCACTTCCAGACCATCCGTTCCACACTTCGCCACGCGGTAGGGCTCCCCGAACAACGCGCCGATGATCTCGTACTTCCGCACACCCGGCGGGTAGTGATAGGCCATCGAACCCATATAGTGCACCGGATGAACCCCGATGGAGACGGCGGCCTGGAGCGGCTCCCCCCGCGCCTCCGCCTTTTGGTGAAAGTGGTACATCCGCCGCCGGGAGTGGAGCGACACCCCCAGGCGGTTTTTGCCCGCGAGCATGAGGCGGTGAAACCCGGTGGTGTCTACGCCCGTCTCTGGGTCACGGGCGACGATCTGCCCCGCCGTGATGTAGGGCGCGGCATCGATCGGAAAATGAAACGGTATCGGCAGCTTGTTCAGGTCTACATCGTCGCCCTCGATGACCACTTCCCGCCAGGGCGCCGATTCGGCGATTTCCACCGGAAAATAGTTTTGGCACCGGTCCTTGTAGGCGGCGGGAAGCTCTCCGGGTTCCACACCCAGACACACCGCGAGCAGCTTCCGGTTTCCCGCGATATTCGTCACAACGGAATGCTCGAAGCCCTCCACCCGCTCAAAGACGATAACGGGTGATCGCCCGGCACGCTCAAATTCAAATACCGTCGGCGTAATGTCGGTGCGCTCAACCGGCTCCTTGATTCGCACCAACTCCTCGGGAAAATCCCGCTCCACCATTTCCAGGAAGCCGCGCAGACTTTGGTCCGCCATATTTATTTCTCCCAAGCGCCGCGGTCTTTATAGGGCTCGCCGAGGGGAGGAAGCGGGGGCAAAGCGCCGCGTGGCGGCTCTTCATCCACCACCTCGATGGCGATGACGCGCGCGGGAGCGCCCTCGGTATCCTTGAGCTTCATCGCCCCGGTAACGAGCAGGACTCGCTCTTGGTAGATGGCGCCGATGTTCGTGCACCACTCGATCAGGCAGATGCCCCGCTCGAGAAACTTGATATGATTTGGGCTCCAGTTGGGAGCGGGCCAGCGGCGCTCCTCGGGCGGATAGAGGGGGGAATCACAGGTCATGAAATCCTGGACGAGCGCCTTGATGCCCCTTTCGATCAGCCAGTCGGCCGCGTCGGTAGACAGATAAACCATGTGTTCCCAAAAGTCCCGGGAGCCCCACATCCGGTCCGTCCATTCCGTGCTCACGATGGCGATGTCGCCGGGGCGCACCTCGACGCCCGTGGCTTCCAAATCCTTGGCCGTCACTGTCTCGGAGTTTCCCTTGCCCGGGACCTTGAGGACACACGCATCGCCACAGAGGTGATCCAGCGGAACCTCGTGGTTTTTCAGCCCGTCGTGAAAAAAATGGTAAGGGGCGTCGTAGTGGGTGTAGCTTTGGGTGGTGGTCGTGAAGCCGAAATTGCAGATGTGGTCCGTATCCAAGACAGCGATCGGAGAAATCGTCGTGCCCGGTGCGGGCTTGTCGTAAATTTCGTCTCTTGGAAACTGAACGTAGGTATCCGCCGGGTCGACCACCAGCGTGAGATCCACAAATCGATAGGCCATATTTATTCTCAATTTAAAGACAGGTCCGCCGTTCGGCAGGTCAAGGCGAATGGCCTCGAGGCCGCCCCCTCATCAGGCGAGAGGGAGCGGCCGGGACGCAAACAAAATCCGGCTATTTCGACCAGCCCTTTTCCTTGAAATACCGCGCCGCGCCGGGGTGAGCCGGAGCGCCCATCTGGGATTCCTGCCACCCGGTCTTTGCCGGGTCGAAATTCCTGAGACCCTTGTGGCCCGCTCGAAGGTCGCTCAAGTTGTCGAGCAGCGCCTTGACGATCTTATAGGCCGTGCCGTTGTCCATCGAAGTGGAGGCGATTACGGCCGTGGTGAAGCCGAACGTCTTCAGTGGCTTTTTCTGGCCGGGAAAGGTGTTTGCCGGCAGGATGGCCTTGAGGAAACCGATGCCGAGGAGCTTGTCGCGGTACTGTTCCTCGATTCCGAGGAATTTCAGCTTTTTTTGCACCGCGATGGAGGTCAGCGCGGGATGGCCGGCGTTCACCGTGTGGCTCAGCATGTCGGCCTGGCCGTCCTTCATCCGGCTTTTGATGGCCCCGAATCCGGTATGGGTGACCGAGCCGCCCATTTTCTTGATGTCCGCATAGGTGATCCCGTGCGCACCCAGCATGGCGCGCGTGGCCCATTGGCCCAGCCCCCCGCGGGGAACGGTCACGTAGTTCACTTTAACCTTCTTGAGATCGTTGATGCTGCTTACCTTCGGATTTGTCGTGACGATTCCCAGGTAGTATTGGTCAAGCCCGCCGATGAGCCCGCGGAGGTTCTTGTAGGCCCTCTTGTAGGCGACCTTGCCCTGGTAGCCCCAGCTCGCCGCGACGCTGAAGGTAAGCGCCATGTTGTACTTGCCCGTGCCCACGTTGATCGGGTTGCCGACACCGCCGCCCTTCGAGAGCGCATCGATCTGGAATCCGAGATTGGCGTTGTTCACGATGTTGGCCATGGTCGCGGAGTAGACGTGCCAGCCGCTTCCCTTTTTCCAGCTTCCCATGGTGAGGCGCTTGGCCGCCCCAGCCTGGTCTGCGACGAAGAAAAAGATCACCGCAAACGACAGAAAAGAAAAACCGAGTTTCCGTGCCCGTTTCATCATTTCCTTTCCTCCTTTTCGGAAAGAGTCACCAGGGGAATGTCCCATTCCCGCGATTCACACCTGCCCCGCAGGTGTAGTAAGCGGGGCATTTTTCCGCGCCCGCATAACATGAACCCAAACGATCAGAATCAGCGATCCGATCCCGGCGAAATCGGTGATCTTCTCCGGGACGATCAGCGCCAGCGAGCAAACCAGCAACGCCACCCTTTCCCATCCCAACAAGTCGGCGGAAAGGTGGCCCGTAATCGACGCCGCGAGCGCAGCCACTCCGGCGATGCTGGTGATGGTTATCCATACAGTATCACCGAGCGATCCGATGAAGAGCATAGAAGGATTATAGACAAAGGCGAAGGGAATAAGGAAACCCGCGAGTGACAGTTGAAACGCCTTCCATCCGGTTTTGGTCAGGTCGGACCCCGCCACCCCGGAGGCGACGTAGGCTGAAAGCGCCACTGGCGGGGGCAGCATCGAGAGAATGGCGAAGTAGTAAATGAACATATGGGCGGCGAGGACGGGAATCCCCAGCTTGGCGAGGGCGGGTCCCAGGAGGGTGGCCGCCATGATGTAGGCGGCGGCCGTGGGCATTCCCATTCCCATGATGATGCAGCCGACCAGGGTCATCACCAGGGCGGGGAGAATCATCCCACTCGAGAGATTCACGATGAGTCCGGAGAATTTCAGTCCGATACCGGTGTCGTCCACCACCCCCACGACGATTCCAGCCACGGCGCAGGGAATAGCGACGGCGACGGTCATCCGGCTCGCTTTCTCGAGCGCCTCGAGAATACCGGCCGGTCCCATCCGGGTGGATTTCCGGACCCAGCTCAGGACGACGACCCCGAGGGCGGCCGAGGTGGCCGACCACATCAGGGTGAAGCCGGCGATCATGTAGCCGAGGATCAAAACGATGGGCAAGAGCAGCAGACCGCGCTCGAGCATGATTTCCTGAAGATCGGGCATATCGTCCCTGGATATGCCCCGGAGGCCGAGTTTTTTGGCCTCGAGGTCCACCATGAAGAAGAGCGAGAAGTAATAGATAATCGCCGGGATGGCGGCGGCCGCCGCCACCCGCAGATAAGGGGTGCCCGTCATGTCCGCGAGGATGAAGGCGCCCGCCCCCATGATGGGGGGCATGAGCTGGCCGCCGGTGGAGGCGACCGCCTCGACGGCGCCGGCGTAGTGCGGGGCGAAGCCAAGGCGCTTCATCAGGGGGATGGTGAATATCCCGGTTCCGACGACGTTGGCGGTTGCGCTGCCACTGATGGTACCCATGAGGCTGCTGCTGACGATGGCGGCCTTGGCAGGCCCGCCGCGGAAGGAGCCGGTCAGCCGGATGGCGAGGTCGATGAACAAGCGTCCGCCGCCGGAAACCTCGAGGGCAGCCGAGAAGAGTATGAAGTAAAAGACGACCTCGGCGCTCACCCCGAGGGGGACGCCGAGGAGGCCCTCGACGCCGAGGATCTGAAACTCGACCGATGAGGGAAGCTGGATGACCCGATGGCCAAGCGCCCCCGGGATGAGATGGCCCAGAAAATTGTAGGCGATCGCCACGACGGCGACCGAGGTGACTCCCCAGCCAAGATAGCGCCTGGAGGCCTCGACGGTCAGGAGGATGTAGACGGGGCCCAGGATGAGATAGCGGAGAGGGACGGGATCGACGTCTCGGATGCGCTCGTTCAGGAAGTTCCACTCGGCGAGGTACAAAAAAGCGATGCCTATCGCCACGGCGGCGAGAAGGTAGTCGAGGAGGCCGACCCGGCCTTCCTTACGAGCTGGTTTGGTGAGAAAGACAATGCCGAGGGCGAAGCTCAGATGGATGGGCCGGGCGATGAAGACGTGGAGCATACCGAAAAAGGCCCAATAGAGCTGGGTGGCCGCCCAGACGATGGCGAGAATGGCGACCGGGTGAAGAAATTTTTTCAGCATAAAGTTGTCCGAGGCCATAAGAGATTTCTATCCTCATCCATCGGCGGCAGCACGGCTTTTCAGCTCCCCGCGAGCCAGGGCCGGGTGGAGGTCAAGGAAAGAAGCTCACTCCCCTCATCCATTACGAGAACCATCTGCTCGACGTTGGCCCCCCCCACCTCAGGTAGACTGAACTGAGGCTCGACGCATATCACGGTGCCCGCCTCGAGGAGGGCCGCGTTTTCGGGCAGGATGAGCGGCGCCTCCACCGTTTCGAGGCCGATGCCGTGGCCCGCCATGGGGAACATGTACTGGCTCGCCCCGTCCGCGTTCTCGTCGAGAAAATCTGCACCGGCCCGGTGGATATCCGCCGCCTGGACACCGGCGCGAACCGCGCCGACGGCGGCTTCAGTCGCCCCGGCGCAGAGCTCGAGCATCTCCTCCACCCTCGGGTCCAGCTTCTTGCCGGGAACGACTGCCGTCCGGTTCACGTCGAAGCCGTATCCCTCGAAGGCCCCCACGTAATCGAAGCGGATCACGTCGCCCGGTTCGAGCCGTCTTTGGGTGGCCTGGGGCCATCGCGATCCCCAGCTGCTCCAGGGGCCGCTGTGGACGCGGACGTAGCGCACGAAATCGGCGCCCGCACGCATCCCGGCTGCATGGCCCTCAGCGCACAAATCACTCTCCCTCGCCCCCGGCTCAATGGCCGCAAAAATCGCCTCATAACCCGCCTCGACGATCTTGGCGGCCCCCTTGAGGTAGGCCACCTCCGCCGGGCTCTTGCTTGCCCGCATTCCGTCAACCAGGGCGTTCGCATTGGAGAACCGGGCCCCGGGCAAGGCTTCGGTCAGATCCCGGTACATCGTCGCGGGCATGATGTCCTCGCCCGAGATTCCGATCCGCCCGTCTTCCGCCCCCAGGCGCTTGAGTTGATTCAGGATGGCGAGGGAGATGTTGGACTCGGGCCGCACGTCCTCGATGTGGACCATCTCGCGGCGGAAGTTCCGGTGATCGACGAACAGGACCGGCTCGCCCTCGGCGGGCAGGACCAGCAGCCCGTGGCCCATACCACGCACCTTGTCGCTGAAGGCTCCCGACGGAAAGGGCGGAAAGTGATTCGTCAGGTAGGTCAGGCTCCCCATCCGGTCATAGAACGATCGGCCGATGACGAGGAGAACGTCCAGTCCCTCCTCTCCCATCAGAGCACGGACGCGGACGAGGCGCTTTTGAATTTCCTCCTTCGTCATTCCTGCGCCGCTCTCGATTACCATCAGGAAAACCTCGGCAACAGCTCGGAAACGAAGTTGTCGAGCTGCTCCTCCTGGCTGCCGCCGGCGAAGCGGACGACGAACACGCGTGCGCCCGCCTCGCTGTAGCCCCGGAGCTGCTTTTCGACCTGGGCGCCGTCGCCCACGATGACGAGAAGTTGCTTTCGCACCTCCTCGAACGGCTTGTGATAGTAGGCGGAAAGAAAATCTCCACACTCTTTTTCCGCCTTCGCACCGTCGGGATTGATGTTCATTGTTACGTAGAGGCACTGGGAGATTTCCTCGATCCCACTGCGGCCCGCCTCGTCCGCGAAGGCGAGAATCTTCTCCCAGCATTGCCGGTAGAGATCGGCCGTGATCGAGTTGGTGATCCATCCGTCGGCAAATTGCGCGACGCGCCTGAGGCCCGAATCCACCAGGTTACTCGATATCCAGATCGGCGGCCCGCCCGGCGTTTGGGGCCGGGGTTCGAGTTCGATATCTTGGAACGAAAAATATTTTCCGGCGTAGCCGGCCTTGGACTCCTTCATGAGCAGCTTGACGATCTCAACGGTCTCGCTGAAGCGCCGTGCCCGTTCGTTGAGCGGCACGCCCAGCGTCTCGAATTCCACCTTGAGGTCGGGCCGGCCCACCCCAAGGCCGGGGATCACCCTTCCGGGAAACAGGCAGTCCAGGGTGGCGAGTGACTGGGCGAGCATGATCGGGTGGCGCAGAGCGGCGAGCATGACCGCGGTTCCGACCTGGACCTTTTTTGTCGCCGCGAGAACGGCGGCCCAAGTCGTGAAACTCTCCAGGCGGGGCTTCGCCAGCACACTGTCGCCAATCCAGACCGAATCCAGCCCCAGGTCTTCGGCCTTTTCCGCCAGGGCGAGGATGGGGGCTCCGTCCGTCGGCCCGCCATCGGCCTGAACGACGACCCCGCGCGTGGGAAGCAAGTATCCGAAGTGAAAATCGCTCATTTCAATAAACCTCTGTCGGTGGGGAAATAACTCATGGGCGTGCCTCAGCGCGCTGGCCCCTCTTCCGTGAATCTGGGTCCGTCCGCCCGGGACCGGCCACCCGAAAAATAACCCGATTCTTCATGCGCATGGAGAAAATTGAGGAACGGATGAATATTAACGGGGTCAAAAAGGGAAACAAATGAAGAATATTCATCATTCCCCCTCTCCCGGAGGCGGAGCGAATCCGTAGTGGGGAAGAAGCGCGGCGGCCTCGGCCCCGGTGCGCATCCGAGCCAGGGGCAACTCCGAATCTAGGGCCGCCAGCAGAACCCGGGCGGCTGCGCCGGCGGCAGCCGCGAGGTCCTCCCTACGGACCTTGTCCGTTGTATCGGCCGGCGAAAGATGAAACCCGCAATCGGAGTCCTCCTCGTTCATCCCCGCGAGAAGCCGGATCGAGGGAATCCCCCGCCGGAGGAAGTTCGCGTGGTCGGAATTGTGCGCCACCCATTCGCTCACCTCGCACCGGGCGGGTTCATCGCGAAGGGTCTCGCGCGCCCATTCGGCCAAATCGCCGAACCCGTTGCACAAAAAAGTGAGCTTCGGGCTTCCCGCAACGACATCCAGATTCAGATTCAGGGCGATTTGCTTCACATTATCTTCAGAGAGCGAATCTGCGTAGGCGCGGGAGCCCTGAAGGCTCCATTCCTCCACCGTAAAAAAGTGAATCTCCAGGTCGTTGAAAAATTTGCCTGTGTAGGGCACGAGCAGCCGGGCCATCTCGAGGGTCACCGCGACCCCGGTGGCGTTGTCGAGCGCGGACTCGCCGCAGTTGTGCCCATCGTAGTGGGCGCTGAGGACGACGGTCCGGCCTTCGCCCCGGCCCGGCAGGCGGGCGATCAAATTCGCCGCCCGTGCCGGCGACGTTTCGACCTGAAGATTCAGATGGACCTTTCCGCCCAGGCGGCGCAGCAACGCGCCATCCTCCCTCGATATTCCGGCCGCCGGAATCGACGAGCCCGAGGCCGTGGTGGAGCCCGTCACCGGGAATCGGCCCGGCCTCGGATTCACCAAGAACAGGGCCGCGGCGCCGCCCTCGACGGAGGGAAGAAACTTCCGCCGCCGGTGAATCGAATGGGTGGCGAAGGAGTAGTCGGCGTCCACGATGACCGCCCGGCCCCGGATCGCATCGCCCGCGCGCTCGAAATCCCCGGGCGTTCCGCGCCTCAGATCGATCGTCTCAAGATCGATTCCGCCGGTGGGTGTCCCGGCGCTATACACCAGGGGAAGAATTCCGAACTCCCAGCCGGGCGGAGGCGCGGGAATCGAGAGTTCGCACAGATCGCACCGCCAGCCGGTGTAATCGAATTCCCAGCGGGAAACGTCCGCGGCGCCCCACCCTTTTAATTTCGCCTCGATGTATTCCAGGGCCGCTCGCTCCGAGGGCGTACCGCAAAAACGCGGACCCAGATCGCAGAGGCCGAGAAATGTGCGCCAGAGATCGGGCCGCGACTGAATCTCGCCCGTTATCCCCAAAAGGAGATTATCGGCTGAATCGGCCATGATCATTCATCACCCCCCGCCGCCGCGAATGGACCCCCCATCCCCCCCCAATTCCCAGCTTCCCAGACGGCTGTTGGAGACCCTTACGATCCGGCGCGCACCTCGTCGATAGCCTCAAGAACACGCTCGGGCGAGATCGGCAGGGAGTGGATTCTCGCGCCGCCGGTGGCGTGATAGATGGCGTTGCAGATGGCGGCGGTGATGGGATTGATCGCCACCTCGGCCAGGCCCTTCGCTCCATATGGACCATGCGGGTCCATGGATTCAAAAAATTCGTGCTCCACCGGAGGGATATCCATCGAGGTGGCGATGAGATAGTCGTGAAAATTCCGGCCGCGCACATGGCCGGCGTCCGGCGCGAGCCCCTCCATCATGGAGTAGCTCATTCCCTGAACCACGCCGCCCTCGACCTGGCCCTCCGCGCCGAGCCGGTTGATGACCCGGCCCGGATCGTGCCCGGCGCAAATCTGAAGCACGGTGACGACCCCGGTCTCCATATCGACATCCACCTCGGCGGCGTGGGTGCTGAAGGAGTATGTCGTCGAGGGGTTGCCGTATTTTTGATCGTCCAGAACGTCTCCCCCGGCCAGCCATTTTCCGCTGCCCTCGATGATGCTTCCGGCTTTCCGGACAACTTCTCCCACCGGCATGCTCCGGTCCGAGAGGGATTTCGCCATCACCTCCCCCTCTACGATCTCAAGGTCGGAGGCTGGAATTTCCATCGCCTCGGCGGCCGCCTCGAGCAGGTTCTTCCGGGCATCCTCGGCAGCGAGCTTGACAGCGTTTCCCGCGAGGAGGGTGATTCGGCTCGCGAACGCCCCCAGCCCGTAGGGCATGTAGCCCGTATCGGTCGGGGGCACCTTGAAGCGGGCAACCGGAATTCCCAGGACTTCCGAGGCGATGTAAGCCATCACGCTGGTCGCGCCTTGGCCAAGGTCGGACTCGCCCGACCAGATTTCCACCTGGCCCTCTTCGTCGATCCGCACCACCCCGCTCGATGGGTCTGTACCGTCGGGACCGAGTGCGGCGGAAAAGCCCTTGTTGCCCGTTACGTGGATGCAACTCGCGAGACCGACCCCGCGTCCCTTGCCGCCCTGTTCGCGCTTGGCCTTCCAATCAATTTTATCAACCACGTATCTGGTGGCGTCTGCCACGGCGCAGCTTTCGATCTTCCAGCCATGGATGGTGAGGTCTCCCGTTTCCACATAGTTTTTGAGGCGAAGTTCCGCCGGGTCGATCCCCAGGCCATCGGCCACGTTGTCGAGGTGACTCTCCCATGAATAGGTGGCCTGAACGTTGCCGAAACCCCGCATCTGTCCCGAGGGAATGACGTTGGTGTAAACAAGCTTGCCCTCGATCTCCGCCGCCGGGGTTTTGTAGAGATTATCGGTGCGGAGCGCGATGGAGCTCATGATAGCAGGCGAAAGCGAGCAATAAGCGCCGTTTTCGGCAACGATTTTGACCCGCTTTCCAGCCAGCGCGCCGTTTTTATTCCAGGCGGATTCGAGGGAGATATGGACCGGCATCCGGGGGCGCATGGAAACGAGATCTTCCTCGAGGGAGAGAATGAACCTCACCGGCTTCTGGGCCGCCCGGCTGAGCATGGCCGCCATCAGTGCGGCCTTCACGTCGAGCTTTCCGCCGAAAGCGCCCCCGGGCTTGGTCTGCGTCACCCGAAATTTGCCGGCCGGCATCCCCATGACCGGAGAGAGCATGAAGGTGGGGATCAGGAAAACCGACTGGAGGCAGCCCCATAGAGAGATGCGCCCGTCGGGATGCCACCGGGCGGCGCAGCCGGTGGGCTCGATATATGCCTGGTGCGCGAAGTGGGTATGAAAATCGTCCGAAAAGACGGCCTCGGCGTTCTTGAACGCCTCGTCGATTTCGCCCCGCTTGATATGGAACTGGTTGGCGATGTTTCCGGAGGCGTAATCGTGCACGATGGGAGCCCCCTCTTCCAGGGCGGCGAAAGGGTCCGTCGCGGAGGGGAGAACCTCGTATTCCACCTCGATAAGCGAAAGCGCCTCCCGCGCGGTGTCCTCGTCCACCGCCGCGACGGCGGCCACCTCGTCGCCTTCGTAGCGTACCTTCTCCCGGCAGAACGCGGCCTCATCCTTGATGTTGATTCCGAAGGGCGCCTCCGGCGTGTTGTTCCGCGAGAGCACGGCCGCCACCCCGGGAAGGCGCTCCGCCCGCGATGTATCGATGTTCAAAATCCTCGCGTGGGGATGCGGACTTCTGAGCGCCTTGCCGACAAGCGCGCCGGGAAGCTCCAGGTCGTTGATGAAAACTGTCGCGCCCGAGACCTTCTCCACGGCGTCGATGATGGGCATGGGACGGCCAATTATGCGCTCGCTCATGCGCCGTCTCCTTTCCGGATGTCCCCGGCGGCCGCCTCGACGGCCTCGAAAATTTTCTTGTAGCCCGTGCAGCGGCAAAGATTTCCAGCCAGGCCCCGCTGAATGTCCTCCCGGGTGGGGTCCGGGTTTTCGTCGATGAGCGCCTTGGCGGAGACGATCACCCCGGGGGTGCAGAAGCCGCACTGCACCCCGCCTTTTTCGATCATTCGGAGCTGGATCGGATGAAGGCCGTCCTCGGTCCCGATTCCCCGGACGGTGGTGACCTCACATCCATCCGCCTGAACCGCGAAGACCAGACAGGCGTTCACGGCCACTCCGTCGAGAATCACCGCGCATGCCCCGCAGTCGCCGCCCTCGCAGCTGAGTTTGACATCGGCATGGCCCATCCTGCGCAATGCGCGAAGGAGGGTTTCGCCGCCTTCGGCGGTCACCGTCTCGCTCTTGCCGTTCACAACCAGGCGAATCTCATAATCGCTCATGGTCCCACTTCCTCATTCATCGGATAAAAGGCGCGCCTCACGCTCGCGCGGCCTCGGGCAATCCCATCGCCTTCCGCAACATGCGCCGCACAAGCACCCCGCACATTTTCCTCCGGTAGTCCACCGAGGCACGGACATCATCGATGGGCGATGCGCTCTCGCGGGCGGCGTCCGCCGCCGCATCGATTTCCGCCTCGCCAACCACCCGGCCCCGCAAAGCCTCCTCGGCCGCTTCCGCCCGGTACGGCACCGCGGCGGCGGCGCCGAGGCCTATGCCGGCGTCCACGCAGGTGTCCTCGTTCATCCAAAGGGCGACCGCCACGCTCACCACTGAAATGGCCATCGCCCGCCGGAGCTGGAGTTTGCAATAGGCGGCCCGGCCACCCTCGCCCAGCGGGCGTATCGAAATTGCCGTCACGAGTTCCCCCGACCGGACGGCTGTCTTCCGGTAGTCCAGGAAAAATTCGCAAAGCGGAAGAGTCCGCCGGCCCGCCGCCGAGGTCAGCTCAACATCAGCGTCCTGGGCGAGCAGGGGCGGAGCCAGGTCCGCGGCGGGAGATGCGTCCATGATATTGCCCGCCACCGTGGCCCGGTTGCGGACCAGGGGGGCCGCGAATTCCACGGCGCTCTCGTGCAGCGGCGTTGCCTCCCGCTGGATCAGGTCCGATCCGAGCAGGTCCGTCACCGTCGCAAGCGCCCCCATGCGGATTCGACCGCCGGCGCTTTCGATAAATCGCAACTCGTCCAGGCGGCTGATATCGACCACCCGCTCCACCGCGTTCCGCCCGAAGAGCACATCGGGCACGAGGTTCGTCCCGCCCGCCACGATGGCGGCGCCCGAGCCGGCGGCGGCAATGGCTTCATCGACAGACGAGGCGCGTATGTATTCCATGGGCCTTCCTCTCCGGCGCGTTTCGCCGGTATTACGGCTTGATGTCCGACTCGATCTGCATCCCAGTCGCCAGGGTGTTGAAGCTGTTGTAGTGATCAACCACCCCGAAAATCTCCAGGATACGCCCCGGCTCCCAGCCGATATTGACCAGGGCCGCGTGAAAATACCGGATGAAATAGCGGCTCCCGTTCGTCGCGCTCACGCCCAGGCCAACCGCCGCCTTCGCCTCCGGATCGAGCACCCCTCCGTCCAGCATGAGGCGGTGCTTTTTCCATGTTGATCCGAAGTAATGCCGGTTCCGGGCCAGGGAGCGCCAGTAGGCCGGCACGCCCGGCCGGCCCAGCCGGGCCGACTCCATCTCCTCCACCTCGGAGAGCATCTCGCGGACGGAGGGTTCGATCTCGCTCTCCTCCGGATAGGGCAGGAGCGGCGCGCCGTCCCCGTCCTCCTCATCCAGCAAGAGGCCGAAAGCGACCTTGTTCATACCCGATACGTGATCCGCAAGGCCGATCAGCTCTGTAATTCCCTTCTCATCAATTCCCATCCGCATGACCGCGGCGATATGAGAGTCCATTCAGTACTCGCACGCATTCATGACCGAAACCGACGAGGCGACCATCTCCTTGATGAGCGGAGGCACATCGCCCCGCTGCATGGTCGCGCGAGATCGTTCCCAATTCGCGTGCATGTATTCGGGATGATGGGCCATCGCCCGCCAGACGTTCGAAAGCGTATCGATCCCGAACACGCGCTTTTCGCGGGTCTTGATCCGCTTAACCAGCTCTCTGGCCGCTTCGGGCACTTCGTCATCGTTCGGTAGCCGGATAGTCGGCATGTCGATCCGCCTTTGGGAATGGGTGCGCCGCCATTATTTCCATAGCGGCGCACCCGCCCGGTGATGATTGTTATCTGGGGTAAATGAACTTGCCGTTGGCCACGCTCGGCGGCCACACCGTCTTGCGCTTTCCGCCCTGCACCTGAAAGAGAACGATGGCGCTCGCGGTGTTTTGGCCGCGCTTATCGAACTTCACGGGACCGAAGAAAGTCTGGATATTGGTATTGGCGATGGCGTCCCGGACTTTTTTCTTGTTCAAGGAGCCGGCGGCCTCGAAAGCCCGCTGCGCCACGATACCCGCCGCCGTCGAAGCCGCTGCCACGTAGTCCGGCTCCTTGTTGAATTTCTTTCTCCAGATCTTGCCGAAGTCCTGGGCGGTTCCGATAAAGTTGCCCTTATAGTCCAGCGCCTCTCCCCACCAGGCCGCAGTCAGAATGTTGTTCGCGGTCGATCCGAGCGCATCGGTGAACTGCGAGTAGACCGGCCCGACCATGGTGAACAGGATTTTCGGTTTAACGCCCAGCTCGTTCGCCTGCTTGGTGGCGAGCAGGGTGTCCGGCAGGTAGCCCGCTATCATCAAGACGTCCGGCTTTTTGCCCTTCACCACCGTGAGCCAGGTGGAGTGGTCTTTAGAGTCCTTCGGGAACTCGGCGTAGTAGACATCCGTGAATCCGTGTTTCTTCGCCTGCGAGCGAATCGCCTTGGTGATATAGCGCGGGAAAAAGTCATTCCGCGTGGCGAAGGCCATCGTTTTGGGCCTCGGGTTCTGCTTTTTGAGAAGCGCAAAGAAGTTGTTGGGCAAAAAGGAGTTCGGCGCCAGCAACCCGAACATATATTTGTAGCCTTGGCTGAAAATCGGTTCGGAGCTGGCCACCGGGGCGATCATGGGAATCTGATAGCGCTCGGTGATGGCGCCGACGGATTTGGTCGCTCCGCTTCCGAAGGGACCGAGAATCAGGTCCACCTTTTCCCGGGTGATGAGCCTTTCGGCCAGCTTGGTGGCCGTGGGGGTTTTGCTCTCATAATCGAAGTAAATGATCTTGACCTTCATCTTTTTGCCGCCGACGTTCACGCCGCCCTGAGCGTTCACACGCTCGCGCCAAATCTCATAACCCGCCCGCTGCTTCTTGCCCTCGGTGGCCAGGGGCCCCGTGAGCGGCAGGGCCGCGCCCAGCTTGATCATTCTTGCCGCTTGGGCCTCTTGCGGACCGGGAATTCCAGCCACGGCCAGCGAAAAAAGGAATACCGCAACGAGTGTAAACAACAATCCACGACGTTTCATGTTATGCGCCTCCCATTGGATGTTCACTTCACCGGGCCATGCATTCGAGCAAGGCCCGCCCCTTGTGTTTCCGCTCCAATCAACCGGGCTAAATGCCCAGATACGCTTTTTTCACCTCGGGGTTTTCCAGCAACTCCCCCGTCGGACCAGACATCGCCACCCGCCCGGATTCGAATACATAGGCCCGGCTGGCGAGTTCGAAAGCCGTCAGGACATCCTGCTCCACGAGCATGATGGTCACCCCTTCCTCGTTAATTTGCTTCACAAATCCGCAAAGCTCCTCCACCAGCCGGGGCGCCAGGCCGAGGGAAAGCTCGTCGATAAGAAGAAGCTTGGGCCGCGCCATCAACCCGCGCCCGATGGCGCACATCTGCTGCTCCCCTCCCGACATGCTTCCCGCCAGCTGGTTTTTCCGCTCCGCCAGGCGCGGGAAAAACCCGTACACCCGGTCGAGCTCCCCGCCGAGCTCATCATCCGTCATGTTCCGGGCGTATCCGCCCATCAACAAATTCTCCTCGACACTCATCGCCGCGAAGAGGCCTCGGCCCTCGGGCACATGCGAAATCCCCTTCGCAACGACAACGTCGGGACCCATGCCCTCCATGGACTCGCCCTCGAGGAAAACCGTCCCCGCCCGGCGCGGCAGAACGCCCGAGAGCATACGCAAAAAGGTCGATTTTCCGGCGCCGTTGCTTCCCACAATCGCAACGATTTCACCGGCTCTGACATCGAGCCCGATCCCCCAGAGGACCTGCACGTCGCCGTATCCACCCTGGAGATCCCGGACCTCCAGCAGATTCGCTCCGTTTTCCGGTGATGCCGTCATATCCTTGCGCCCCGCCTCAGCTCATCTTGTCCATCATTGCGGCGTATTTATCGCCCAGATACGCCTTGATCACCCGCTCGTCGCTCGTCACCTCCCGGGGAGGCCCTTCTGCGATTTTTTCCCCGTGGTGCAAAACGATGACGCGGTCCGAGAGCCCCATAATGACCTTCATCAGGTGCTCGATCACCAATATGGTGACGCCCCCCTCCCTGATCTTTTGGATCAGTGAGATCGCGACTTGAATCTCGGTCGGGTTCAGCCCCGCATTCACCTCGTCGAGCAAAAGAATCTCGGGCTCGGTGGCGAGTGATTTCGCCAGTTCAAGCCGCTTTCGCTCGGCGAGGGTAAGCTCGGACGCCAAATGGTCCGCCTTTTCGATCAGGCCGACCATTTCGAGTTTATCTTTCGCGGCCTCTCGCGCGCGGGCAACTTCTTGCCCCTTTTTATGGGCGCCGAACAGGGCTCCCATGGTCACGTTGTCCAGCACGGTGAGACTCGGAAACGGCTGGACAATCTGAAACGTGCGGGCGATACCCTTCCGCGTGATGGCGTGTGGCTTGAGGGTTTCGATCCGCTCCCCCTGCAAGAGAACCTCGCCCTCGTCCGGCGAGTCGAACCCCGTGATGCAATTCAGGAGGGTGGTCTTCCCCGCGCCGTTGGGTCCGATCAGGCCGAGAATTTCGCCCTTGCGCAAGGTGAAATCCACCGCCGAGACCGCCGTCAGGCCGCCGAAGCGCTTGGTGATCCCCCGCCCTTCGAGCACCGCCTCGCTCATACCTTGAACCTCTGGACATTGCTGCGCAGAATGGGTCCCAGAGATCTCCAGCCCTTGAGCCGCAGTTCCTGGATTATCGCCATCAGCCCCCGGGGAATAAACAAAACGATCAAAACGATGATGATTCCCAGGAACGCGCTGTGGAACTCCGTGAAGGCGCCCCAGAGGTAATCGGCCAGGTATTCCATAATGAACGCGCCCACAATCGGGCCCATGACCGTCCCCACCCCGCCGAGCATCGTCATGACGATGGCCTTGATCGAAAAAAGGATGTCGAAGACGTCAATCGGCTCCAGAAACGCGGCCCGATAGGCGTACACCCCGCCCGCCATCGCGGGAAAAACGGAGGAGAGAACAAAAGCGATGACCTTGTATTTCGTGGTGTCGATTCCGGTCATCGCCGCGGCTGCTTCGTTCTCCCGGATGGCCACCAGCCCGTACCCCAGGCGGTGGCGGGTGACGAAGTACTGAACCAGAAATGCCAATACGGCGACGCCCAGCATCGAGAAATAGAAAAAGCGGGTGAAATAGTCCGGCCCCCCCGTGATTTGAGGGAGATTGATGCCGTCCCCCCCGCCGGTGATGCGAAGGTTGTCGGCCAGCTCGCGGAAAAACTCGGCCACCCCGAAGGTGGCGATGGCGAAATAATGCCCGCGAAGACGCAGGATCGGAATCCCGAGCGCCAGCGCGATCACCCCGCCGAAGGCGGAGCCGATCACGAGGGTGAAGAAAAAATTGAATCCGGCCTTCATCAAGATGGCGGTGACGTATGCCCCCAGGCCAAAGAAGGCCGCCGGCGCAAACGAGGGGTAGCCCGTCAGCCCGCCGATGAAGTTCCAGCTTATCGCCAGGATGGCGATCATCAGGATGTCCATCCATTTGCGGATGACGTCGTTTTCCGAAAATGAGGGAAGGAGAATCAGGGCGACCGCACCCATCCCCATCAATATCCACTGATTTTTTGTCCAGGGCCTGAACATGTTATTCGAACCCCTTGCGGCCCATCAGGCCCGTCGGCCGGATGAAGAGCACCAGAATGAGCACCATGTAGCCGACGGCATTCTGGAGGCCCGGCCCCAGATAGAGGGCGCCGAAATTCTCGACCAACCCCAGGATCAGCCCGCCCGCGAGGGCGCCCATGATATTTCCCAGCCCGCCGATCGTGCAGATGATGAAGGATTTGGAGAGAAACTCGACATCGCTTACCGGAGAGATGGCGAATCCGACGCTCACGAGCGAACCGGCGGTGGCCGCCACAGCCGCGCCCAGCCCGTAGGTGATGGCGTAGATATTCCCGATGTTCACCCCCATCAACTGAGCGGAATCCAGGTCCATCCGCGTGGCGCGTATTGCCCGGCCCGTGCGCGTCCGCGCCAGGAACCAGAACAAAAGGGCGGTAAGAATCAGGCCCAGAACAAAAATGGCCACCCGGACGAAGGGAATGATCAGCCCGTAAAATGAAAGAGAAAAGCTGGCATACGAAGGCTGGACCGTTCGAAAATCGCCCGTGAAAAAATAAATCGCCAGGCGCACGACGATCATCTGAAGCCCGAACGTGAGAATAAGCGACATGAACATCGGCGCGCGGACGATTTTGTTGATTAGCCCGCGCTGGATGACGTAGCCGGAGCAGAACATCACCGCAGCCGAAACCGGCAGCGAGAAAAACGGATCCACACCGTAGAGCTTGAACAACCAGAAGGTAATGTATCCGCCCAACATCAAGAAGGTGCCGTGCAAAATATTCAGGATGTTCATCACGCCCCAAACGAGCGAAAAGCCCACGGCGATGCAGGCGTAGATACCCCCGAGGAGAATGCTGTTGATCAGAATCTGGAGATAGAGCATGAGTTCAAGTCCTGCCCGTTTACCGGCCGCATTTAGGTGATGATCTCCCATTCAGGAGCGTATTTATCCAGCTCCGCCGCGCTGTAGGCGTCCACAGCGTGATCCCGCTCGGGGATTTCGACGTGTTTCTCCTCCCCGCAAAGGGCGGTCGTGAAATAACGCTGCCCCGTGTCGTTGATGTTCGTGACGATGCCGCCGAGCTCGGGGTGTGAGCGCGCCAGTTTGATCGCCGCCGCCACGTTGCACCCCGATGAGATGCCGCAAAAAATACCCTCCTCGCGGGCAAGCCGCCGGGCCATTTCGAGCGATTCATCCGTCGTTGTCGTTACGATTCCGTTCAAGAGAGAAAGGTCCAGCGCCCTGGGGACAAAACCGTCTCCGATGCCCTCGATCCCGTGCGGGCCCCAGCCCCGCTCACTCAGAAGCGGACACTCCTCGGGCTCGACCGCATACAGGCGCACATCCGGACTTTGCTCCCGGATGAATTTTCCAACTCCGCTCACCCAGCCGCCGGTCCCCTGAGAGGCGATCACGGCGTCCACCTTGCCGCCGAGCTGTTCCCAAATCTCCGGACCCGTCGTCAGGTAGTGGGCTTCGTTGTTGTCAAGATTGTCGAACTGGGAGGGCACCCAGTATTTATCCGGATCGGCGGAGCGGATTTCTTCGAGTTTTTCCAGAGCGAGATCGACATCGCTCTCCCCGCCCGGGGTGAACACAAGGTCCGCCCCGTAGGCGCGCATGAGCTTTTTCCGCTCATCGCTCATCCCCTCGGGCATCACGACGATGCAGGGGTGGCCCAACATCACCGACACGAATGAGCAGGCGATCCCCGCGTTGCCGGTCGAGCACTCCAGCACCGTCATCCCCGCCTTGAGGTCCCCGCGCTCTTCGGCTTTGGTGAGCATATTCTGGTAAATCCGGTCCTTGAGGCTGCCCGTCGGCGAGTACCACTCCAGCTTAACGAAAATATCCGGCTCGAAGCCGGCGCTCACTTTGTTCAGCCGCACCAGTGGCGTACCGCCGATAGCGTCGAAAATATGTCCCGAATAGCGCCGGTATGAATCCCACGCGCGCCGTTGAATCGTCATTTAGCGTTCACTTCGTTTCGTGTATTCCCCGCTCGTACAGCGCGGCGGTTTCGAAAAAATATCCGGATCAATCGATGATGTCCCAGGTTTTCCGGAACTTTCGCAGCATCGCATCGCGATCCCCCTCCACCACATTTTGAAGCGCCGCCTCCATCTCCGCCTCATCGTGGCAGAGCGGGGTGGAAAAATAGCGCTGGCCCGAATCCCCGAAAATCGTCACGATCCGTCCCGTCTCGGGACACGGGCGCGCAAATTTAAGCGCAGCGGCCAGGTTGAAGCCCGAGGAAATTCCGTAGAACAGACCCTCCTCGCGCGAAGCGCGCCGCGCCATCCGGAGCGCCTCCTCGGTCGAACTCGTGATGATCCCGTCGAGCAGCGAGAGGTCCAGAATATTGGGTATCAACCCGCCTCCGATGCCGGCGATGCCGTGCCCGCAGCAGAGCCCTCCGCTGATCAGAGGCGACTCCGTGGGCTCGACCCCGTATATCTTGAGGGCGGGGTTTTTTTCCTTCAAAAACCGCCCCACCCCGGTGAGCCAGCCGCCGGTTCCCACCGCGGCGATCACCGCATCGACGTTTCCCTCGAGCTGTTCCCATACCTCCGGCCCCGAGGTCGTGTAGTGGGTGTCCACGTTATCGAGGTTTTCGAATTCGCCCGGCACCCAGTAGCGCTCCGGCGCGGATGCCGCCATCTCCTTCATCCGCTTGAGGGCGACATCCACATCGCTCTCGCCGCCGGGGATGGTAACGAGTTCCGCCCCGTAGGCATGGATCATCAGTTTCCGCTCGGCGCTCATCATCTCGGGCATGACGATGATGCAGGCATAGTCCTTGACGGCCGCCGCCGCGCAGGCGATCCCCGCGTTGCCCGAGGAGCACTCCAGGATCGTCATCCCCCCGCGCCTCGGCCCGGGAGATCATCTGCGTGTATATCCGGTCCTTCAGGCTGCCCGTGGGCGAATACCACTCGACCTTGGCGAATATTTCCGGCTTCACCCCTCGCGCCAGCCGGCCAAGCCTGACCAGGGGCGTGCCGCCCACCGCCTCGAAAATATTCTCGCTAAACGCGCTTGATGAGCCCCACGCCAGTTCATCCGTTTGCATCGGCTCCCCCGTCAAAGAACACAGGCCTCTCGAAGCAGCGATCAGAGACCTTTCAAACGAGGCACAATTTCCTTCGCTAAAATCTCGACTTGTTCCATCTCATATTTATAAGGAACGAAAATCAGCCGATTCACCCCGGTGTCGATGTGCGCCTGGAGCTGCTCCACGCACTCATCGGCCGTACCCATGATGGCGCTGTTCGCGGTGGAATCGCTCCAGTCGGCGTAGTCCCACTCGGTGTTCAGCCATTCGTTCATGGGGCCTTCGACCTCCGCGCGGGATGAACCCACCATGATGGGCAGCTGGTTCGTGCTCTCGAGCGCCGATGGGTCCCGCCCGGCGTCTTCGGCGAAGCGGAGAACTTTTGCCCACGATTTCGTAAAACTCTCCGGCGTATAGAAGTAGGTGAGCCAGCCGTCGCCTTTTTCTCCGGCCCGCTTCAGCACCCGGTCCACATAGCCGCCGATGAGAATCGGCGGGCGCGGCTTCTGCACCGGTTTGGGGTACATGACGGAATTCCGCAGGTTGTACTGGCCGTATTCGGCGCGGACCATATCCTCCGTCCAGAGCCGGGTGATGATCTCGATGTTCTGGTCCATGAGGTTTCCGCGCTTCTCGAAGGGAACGCCCACCGCGTCGAATTCGCGCTTGTACCAGCCCGAGGCCATCCCGACGAGAAGACGGCCGCCCGAAATCAGGTCGATGCTGGAGAGCTGTTTCGCCAGGACCAGAGGATTGCGCAGCGGGAGCACGAGAACCCCCGTGCCCAGCTTGATTTTTTCGGTCCGCGCGGCCACCGCCGTCAGCAGCGTGAGGGATTCGATGATCGGAAAGTGAGGATCCACCCCGAGCAGGATGTGGTCCCACACCCAGACCGACTCGAAGCCCAGCTCCTCCATCTTCACCCCGTAGTCGATCAGCGCCCCGGCGTCGGGAAGCTGGGGATACGCGGTGAAGTTCCGCATCGCGATTCCGAATTTGACGTCTTTACCCGCCATCTAATTTTACCTTTCTTCCGCGCCGCACCAATCCACGATGGACAGGGCAAGCGTCTTCGTCGCGTCGATGATGTCCTCGACTGCGACCCATTCATTGTTGGCGTGCATCTGGGTGGTGGGGCCGGGGCCGAAAATTACGGTGGGGATGTTTGCGAAACCATTTAAAAATCGCGTATCCGCCGCGCCCTGGCGCCCGGAAATCTCGGGCGTCTTGCCCGATACTTCCTCGTAGCATCCGGCGACCGTGCGGACGATGGGATGATCCTTATCGACCGCGGCGGACTCGGCATAGTAGCCCACGAATTTGACCTCGGGCGGAAGCTCTTTCATCCATGGATTGGCCTGGGCGGCTTCGGCCACCGCATCAACCAGGCTCTGTTTGGCCGCGCCGTGATCCTCGCCCGGCACGGTGGCGAGGCTTCCCTTGAGCACACAGGTGTCCGGAAACGCGCTCGGAAAACTCCCCGCCTCCATCGAGCCCACCATGCAGGGAATCGCGTCGATAATATTGGGGTAGAGCGGATGCGATACCGTTTCGAGGCGCTTTTTTTCCAGATCAGCCACCGCCTGGACGATCTTGTAGCCCAGATCGATAGCGTTCACTCCCTCGTAGCGGCGCTGAATCCCCGCCGCCTTTCCCCTTACAAGAATCTCGAACCAGATGCGCCCGATGCAGCCGGGCTGAACGGCGTTCTCGCTCGTCTCGCAGCAAATCCCCGCGTCCGCCGTGTAGCCGCGTAATATCGTATCCAGCGTGCCGTGGCCGCTCAGCTCCTCATCCACCACGAAATCCAGGATGACATCGCCCTTGGGCCTGAGCCCCGCCTCCATAAAACATTTCGCGGCCATGATGATGGCGGCAACGCCGCTTTTCATGTCCGAGGCCCCGCGCCCGTACACCCGGCCGTCCACCAGATCCGCCGATAGCGGGCCATACTCCCAGGCATCAGGCGGGCCGTTCGGGACGGTGTCGGTGTGGCCGTTCATGAGCAGGGATTTCCCCCCGCCCGACCCTTTCAAAACGCTGACCACGTTGGGCCGCCCTTCATAGCCTCGGGTGACGGGAACGTACTCGGGATGTTTTTTGAGCTCTTCCCAGTCCGACTCCCAGACATCGGTCTCAAGCCCCATGCCGCGCAAATAATCCGCGATGAAATTCTGAATCTCGCCCTCATTGCCCGTAACGCTCGGAATGCGGACGAGGGTCTGGACAAACTCGATAATTTCCTCGCGCCGCGCGTCCACCTCGGCAAGAATTTTTTTTCTGATCTCGGCGCTCATGGTGTTCTCCGGCTCATATTTGCTTTCCGGCTCATGGCTGTTCCCGGATAAAAAGGCTCAGGCTATGTACACTTTGTCGGGGTCAAGATGGCGCAGAGCCGCCAACTCCTCATCGGTGGGCGGCTCGGTGACGCCCACGTCCGGCCCGATGATGAGTTCGAATCCGGTGTTTTCCCGCACCCGCTCCGGCGTGACGCCCGGATGAAGTTCGAGAACCATCATCCGCCCCGACTCCTCCTCAAAGCCCAGCATGGCGAGGTCGGTCACCACCCGGTGCATGCCGCCCGCAACCAGCCCCGAATCAACGCGGGAGGTTCCGCCCGTCAGATAACCGGGGCTCGTCACAAAGTCCACCTTTTCCACGAAGCGGCGCTTTTCCTGCGGCATGGCGACGATCATTTTCGTGAGACTCGCGATGTCGTTCCCGCCTCCGGTTCCCGGCAGGCGCACCGAAGGGCTGTCCGCCGGACCAATGAAAGAGCTGTTCAGGTTCCCGTACTGGTCGATCTGGGCCCCTCCCATGAAGCCCACATCGACATAGCCCCGCTGGAGGAGAAGGAGGACTTCGGTGATGCCGAGGATCATGTTCGCCCGCCGGGAAGCGCGCTGCTCGTTCGTGGTGGGGGGGAGTTCTCCCGGAACCACATGGGGGCCGATAATTCCGCCCTCGAACAGGATCGTGACTCCCGGCGCGTGAAGGCGCTGGGCCAGCGTCGCCGCCAAAATGGGGATTCCCACCCCTGCGAAGACCACCTGCCCCTCTTCGAGAACCCTAGAGCTCATCACGCACAGAAGCTCGGAAGCCGTGAAGTTTCCCGTCTCAGTCGTCATAGATGCTCACCCCTCTCCTGGATGCTTCAAGCAGTTGATCCAGGCCGATCCGATCGAGGTACTCGGTCCAGCTCGCAGGCTCGTAATAAAACCGGTTCAGGTATTCGGCGGCGCCGGCTTCGGGGTCGCTTCGGGTCAACTCGGCGTAGTAATCCATATGCGAGTAAAAAGGCTCGTAGACGCCGAAGCATTCATGGGGAGCGCACCCGTAGGGAACCTCCACCACAGCATCCACGGTGAAGAACGGTATTTTCGTCCGGTCCGGCAAGCGGCGAATCTGGTCGTTCGAGATGATGCGCTCGGCCGTTATGATCACCCGGTTCGCCGCCATGGCCAAGTCGAAATCCATGAACGTGAGGCCGTCGAACTGGGCGTTTCCGTAGGGGTCGCAACGCTGGACATGAATGAGCGCCACGTCGGGATTGAGCGCCGGGACCAGGAGAATCTTCTCTCCCGTGAACGGGCAGTTCATTTCATGGAGATTGTCCAACAGTCCGGCGACGTCGGAACCCATCATGGAGCGCATGGGCAGGAAGGGAACCCCCATGGCCCCGGCCCGATAACGGAGGCCGATGGACATATGGCTCCACTCCTCGAAGCGGGCCAGCTTGTTCTCGGTGTAGTGGCGCATGACGCGGGAGACACCCCAAACGATTCCCTGGCTGAACCAGCTGGTGAGAATGTGCCGGCTGATGCCCGATGCGAAAATGAGATCGCCTTCAGTCGAAACGATGGAGCGCGAAAAGGTAAGGTCTTTTTTTCGAGCCCGGATCAAGGACCACAACATCGCGAACGATGTCCGGGAAGCGACCGAGCCGCCCAGCGCCACGTGGTCGCCGTCGTGGACATGGGCGGCCGCCTCTTCGAGCGTCATGACCTTGTCGCGCAGGCTGCGGTCCCGGGATTGCGTTCTTTGCCGAAGTTCGAGATAGGAAGGTGTCACTTTAATCACTCCGATATTTGAGGAACCGGGTAAATCCCTGCCGCCTACGGGCCAAACGCCGGGGGAGGGAGGGGGATACGCCAAGAACGCCTAGCAATCCCGGTAAAATTTCCACCCCCCGCAACCCTTCTTCAACCGGTGTAAACTATAAGAGGCTGCTGAAAAAGTCCCCAAATGAGCTTCACTGGACCTAAAACTTATCCAATAGTAGTAAATGATATCCATTTTCTTCTATTATGATATGAATTTTTAGGGAATATCACTCGTCGAAGACCTCTACAAATAGTTTTTCAGCAGCCTCTTTAATTATCAGTAGGCTAAATTG
>DNYS01000224.1:7066-15642 GCA_003506735.1 Nitrospinota bacterium | reverse complement strand
TTTTGCGCTGTTTCGCTGCATAATATGGGTTTAATAGAAGAACCGGGGAGAGAAAATGAGCGAGCCATCGAAAAAGACTGTAAAGCAGCTATTTGCAGAATGCGGAAACGAATGTGCATATCCAAAATGTAGCACTCCGATGGTTGATTCAGATTCGGGTACAATCCTAGGCCAGATATGTCACATCATGGGAAAAAACCCTGACGGTCCAAGGTATGATGCAAACCAAACTGACAAGGAGCGTCATGGAAATGATAACCTCTTGTTATTATGTGGAGTTCACCACAAAATCGTTGACGATGATCCCGATTCATACACAGTTGAGCGTCTTCAGAATTTGAAGCGGGACCACCTTGAACGCATGGTTTCCTCAAAAGGCCCGTTGATTGATGACCATATGGCACAGAAAGCCATCGAAATCCATATCGAAAATAAAGGCTCTACGGTTATTTCCATTAATCAGAGTGGAGGACAGACAGCCCACTCCATAACAAACGTATCACCACCAAGGCGAAATCTCTTAAACTCGACGCGGCAACAGATGGTTCAATATTTGTCTCAGAATCAAAAGGGCACTGTCGGATTTGCCTCAACTCAAGGGGATGTTGAGGCACACCAATGGAAGGAGCCGTTGATGTCTGTTTTTGCAGAAGCTGGCTGGAAGGTGTAGGACTGCAAGGCATTCATGTTCTTTGGAGAAAAAGATGGATTTGTCGTTACGATTCCTTTCAATACCTCAATTACAACTGGATTACCTCAAGTCACCGTTCAAGCACTAAATTTGACAGGAAATCCAATCTCGTGGAATGAGGGGGATATGGCAAACGAGGTAGGCATTTACGTGCAGGTTTGGCACGCTCCACAGGATTAAAATCGATAGCGAACAAGAGTACCCCCATATCCTTACACCATCACCTTCTCCCCCCCGCAGATCCCGGCGAACCTTCTTCAAAATCTCTAGCCCCCGCGCGCTCCTTCCCTCGTTTCTATTTGGGCAATTCGATGCCCAGTTCCCGGGCGGCGTCCTCAAGCGTGATGGCCTTTTCGTTGCTACCCTCGAAATCGGCGAGGGCGGCCTCGGCGGAGCGCAAATCCTCGGCATCCTCCAGCTCTTCCAAAGCCTCCGCAGCTTCCACCGGAACAAGATAAGCGATCACCTCTCCCCGGCGGGTGATGCCCACCCGCTCCTTGCCATAGCTGACGCGGTTAATTACATCCGAAAAATTCTGGCGCGCCTCTCTCGTGCTTACGGTCGTCGCGGTCGTTTTCATATCCCTCTCCTGGCGTTACCTCGCCTTATTCGTGCCGGGCATACGTCGCCAAGTATTTCCCTATTTCCGGTACGCGCTCCCCCGGGTGGCGATTTCAATTACCAGCACTCTGAGTTCGCCCCGGTCCACTTCGTAGCTTATGCGGTAATTATCAAACACCCGAATTCGCCAGATGTTTTTCATCCCGGAAAGCTTTTTGCTCCGGGGCGGCGTCGGCTCGTCCGCCAATGCCCGAATTGCCATCAACAGCTTCTGCTGATCTGCTTTTCGAAATTTCCTTAACGCTTTCATCGCCGATGGAATGATATAGACCGTGTATTCCATCGTACAAATATAATCTTATGTACTTTTATATTCAAGTGTACCGATATCTTACAAAGCCCCGACCGGCGTGTACATCTTCAACAAATTGAATTTAAAGGGGTTTAATCAGTTTGAAACACTGACAGAGCGCGCTATGGGCCAAAAAAGTATGATTCGCTAGCCGCTAGGGGGCCGCCGGAGCGGTCTCGCGGCAGATCCCCGCGAAGCGCTTGAGGATTTCGAGCCCGCGCGCGCCGCTTTTTTCGGGGTGGAACTGGGTGGCGAAGAGGCGGTCCTTGCGGACGCTGGCGATGAAGGGGACGCCGTAGGAGCAGGTGGCTGCGATATAGGGGCGGCAGGCGTCCGACAATTCGGCATAGTAGGAGTGGACAAAATAGAAGTGCTGTCCCTCAATTCCGCCGTCCAGGAGCGGCGATGGGTTTTCGAGACAAATTTCGTTCCAGCCCATATGGGGAATGCGGATGTCCCGGCTCCGGCCTTCCTCGCGCGCACCCTGGGGAAACTTGAGGATGCGGCCGGGTAAGAGGCCGAGGCCGGGCGTTGCGCCAAATTCCTCGCTGGCCTCGAAGAGAACCTGGAGGCCCAGGCAGATGCCCAGATAGGGCACCCCGCGCGCGATGGCCTCTTTGATCGGCTCGGACAGCCCGGCGGCGTTGAGAGCGTTCATGCACTCGGGAAATCCGCCCACACCGGGGAGGATGATGCCGGACGCCCCGGCGATATCCGCGGGGTCGCCCGAAAGGCGCGAGGCCGCGCCGATGCTCCCCAGCCCGTTGGCGACGCTCCTGACGTTGCCCATCCCGTAATCGACGACGACGATGGGGGCTCCCATCTCATCTCCCGAAGGTGTTTGAAAGACTGAAGGAGGGCCCGGCGATACTCGCGCGGTCTCCCGCCGGCCCCGGCTAGAGTACGCCCTTGGTGCTGGGAACCCCCGTCTCGCGCAGATCGATGGCGGCGGCGGCCCGAAGCGCGCGCGCGAAGCCCTTGAAGACGGCTTCGGTCATGTGGTGGCTGTTCTCGCCGTAGGCGATCTCGATGTGGAGGTCGATGCCCGCCTGGGTCGCCAGCGACCAGAAAAACTCGCGCACGAGAGCCGTATCGAACGCGCCGATTCGGGCCTCGGGGAAGCTTCCGCGGAAAACGAGGTTCCCCCGCCCGCCGGCGTCCAGCGCCACCAGGGCGAGTGCGTCCATCATCGGGAGGCGCACGTTCGAATAGCGGGCGATCCCCGCGCGGTCGCCCAGCGCCTTGGCGAGGGTCTGGCCCAGGAGGATACCCACGTCCTCGACGGTGTGGTGGCCGTCCACTTCAAGGTCGCCCTTGCCCCGGACACTCAGATCGACGAGGCCGTGCCGGGCGATCTGGCCCAGCATGTGGTCGAAAAATTCCAGGCCCGTGCGCACATCTGCTTTTCCGCTTCCGTCCAGATCGAGGGAAACCGTGAAATCCGTCTCCTTGGTCTTCCGGCTCGATTGGGCTTTGCGGCCCTGCATTTTCGCCGCCACGGCGGGTCTCCTCGATAAGATTCAACTATTTACGGGCATCGGCACACCGGCCCGTGAAATTTGCGCGCCAATATATTCGATTGGGTCGCCGGGCGCCAGAGGGGGCGGAAGAGTTAGCGGGCCAAATCCCCCGAGCGCAGCCTCAGCGAGCGCGCATGGGCGGGAAAACCTTCCAGGTCGGCCAGCGCCGCCGCCGGCCCGGCCAAGCGGGCGGCCGCTTCCGGACCCAGCTCGGTCACGCTCGACCACTTGAAAAAATCGAGAACCCCCAGGGGCGAGGCAAATCGCGCCGCCCCGCCCGTCGGAAGGATGTGGTTCGGACCGGCGAGATAGTCCCCGAAAGGCGCCGCGCTCCACGGGCCACAGAGTATGGCCCCCGCATTGCGGATCCCGGCGGCCGCCTCGCCGGGACGTTCGACCATGAGTTCGAGATGCTCGGGAGCCAGGCGCTCGGCCACCTCCAGGGCCTCCTCGCGGGTGGCCACCTCGACGATGGCCCCTTGGGACTTTAGCGCATCGGAGATGATCTCCCGCCTCGTGGCGGTGGCCACCTGGCGCTCCACCTCGGCTTCGAGCCGGTCGGCCACCTCAGGGCCCACCGCCACGCCCACGGCCATGGCCGTGGGATCATGCTCCGCCTGGGCGAGCAGGTCGGCGGCGGCCCATTCGGCCCGTCCCGGATCGTCCAGAACCACGACCACCTCGCTCGGCCCCGCGTCCTTGTCCACGTCGGCCACGTCGCGGACGAGGCGCTTGGCCGCCGCGACGAAGATGTTCCCGGGCCCCACGATTTTGTCCACCTTCGCGATGGTGGGCGTCCCGTAGGCCATCGCCGCAATCGCCTGGGCGCCGCCCGCCCGGAATACGTGCTTGACGCCGGTCAGCGCGGCCGCCGCCAGAACGGATCGGGCAATCTCCCCCTCGCGGTTCGGGGGCGAGCACATGACGATTTCCTCGACCCCGGCCGCCTTGGCGGGAATGGCGCTCATGAGAACCGTCGAAGGGTACGCGGCCCTGCCCCCGGGCACATAGAGGCCCACCCGCTTGAGCGGAATCGGGCGAAGGGCAAACCGCTCGCCCGGCATGGGCGCGAACTCGATAATTTCGGGAAGGCAGGCCTCGTGAAAGGCGCGAATGCGGTCCGCCGCCAGCGAAAGCGCATCGCGGACATCCGGGGTCAGCGATTCCAGCGCCTCTTGCATCTCCCGCTCCGGAACGGGAACCTTCTCCGGGCTCAAGTCCACGAAATCGAAGGTTTTCGTATATTCCCGCAGGGCGGTGTCGCCGTGTTGGCGCACGTTGTCGAGGATGGGGCGAACCCTCTCCTCGGCGCTCTTGAACATCGTCTCGCCCGCGAACGGAAGCGCATCCAGCTCGGCCGCCGCATTCACATCGCCCCACCGAATCCGCTTCATATCCGATCCTTCGGTTTTTTGGGCCTGCAAACTTTTTTGAGCAAAGAGACGAACCGGCTCACTCGATCATGCTTGGTTTTCAGGCTCGCCCGGTTGACGATGAGTCGGGCGGTGGCGCTGAAAATCTCTCGGATGGGGACCAGCCCGTTCGCATCGAGCGTTCCCCCCGTATCCACCAGATCGACAACGGCGTCCGCCACCCCCGCCGCTGGCGCGATCTCGACGTTTCCGTAGAGCCGGATCGTTTGTGCCTGAATTCCCTGGTCCTCGAAATAGCGTGCGGCGATTCCGGGAAATTTGGTGGCCACGCGGACGCCCATCTGCCTGGAAAGCGCCTCCCAGGTTACTCCCTCCGGGACGGCGACCATCAGACGGCAGCGCGCGAAATGAAGGTCGAGCGGCTCATATACCTCCGGGCCCTGTTCGAGGAGCACGTCCTTTCCGATGACGCCCAGGTCCGCCGCCCCGCGCTCGACATAGGTGGGAACGTCGTAGTTGCGAAGAATCAGCACCCGGAGGGCGGTTTTTTTATCTTCATGGATGAGCAGGCGCGATTTATCCGAGATGGCCTTGGAGAGAAGTCCCGCCTCCAGCAGGCGCTCCACCGCCGTGGTGAAAATCCTTCCCTTCGGAAGGGCCAGCGTCAAGCCGGCGGAGGCATTGTTTTCGCTCATTCGCTCACCCGTTCGATTTCCGCGCCCAGCGTCCGCAGACGCTCCTCGATTCTCTCGTAGCCCCGGTCGATGTGGTACACCCGCCGGACTATCGTATCACCTTTTGCGGCCAAACCGGCGAGCACCAGGGATGCGCTCGCGCGCAGGTCCGTGGCCATGACGTGCGCCCCCGTTAGGGATTTCACACCGGTGACATGAGCCGTCCGGCCATCGATCGAGATGTTCGCGCCCATCCGGATGAGTTCGGCCGCGTGCATGAAGCGGTTCTCGAAAATCGTCTCGGTGATGGCGCAGGCCCCCCCGGACAGGGTCATCAGGGTCATGAATTGCGCCTGGAGGTCAGTCGGAAAACCGGGATACGCCGCTGTCTTGACGCTGACCGGCTTGAGGGGGCCGTTCGCGTGAACGCGCACCCAATCGTTACCCTCGGTGACCTCGAACCCCGCATCCCGAAGCCGGAGCGTCAGCGCCCGGACGTGCTCTGGAATGCAGCGGTGAATCGTGACGTCCCCGCCGGTGATGGCTCCCGCGATCATGAAGGTCCCTGTCTCGATCCGGTCCGGCGGAACGCTCACGTCGAACCCGCCGAGCCGATCGACGCCCTCGATTTCGATAATCGGCGTCCCCGCGCCCCGAACCTGCCCGCCCATCTGGTTCAGCAGATCGGCGAGCATGGCCACCTCGGGCTCCTGAGCGGCGTTTTCCAGGGTCGTCGTCCCCTCAGCGAGCGCCGCCGCCATCATCAGGTTTTTCGTTCCCGTCACCGTCACCAAGTCGAACAATATGCGGGCGCCCTTGAGCCGCTTGGCCCGCGCGCCGATGTAGCCATCCTTCAGTTCAATTTCGGCTCCCATGGCTTCGAGGCCCTTGAGGTGCTGATCGATGGGGCGCGCGCCAATGGCGCACCCCCCCGGAAGGGAGACATCGGCTTCGCCGAAGCGCGTCAGCAGGGGACCCAGCACCATGACCGATGCCCGCATCGTCCGCACCAAATCGTAAGGGGCGGTGCCGGAGTGGGCATGAGTGGTATCGATGGAGATTTCCCGCGGGGTGGTCCGTTCGCACCGGATACCAAATTCCGCAAGAAGCCCGAGGAAGGTTTCGGTGTCGCGCAAGTTCGGCACCCGCCGAATCCGGCAGGGACCATCCGCCAACAGAGAGGCCGCCAGAATCGGGAGTGTGGCGTTCTTCGAACCCGTCGCCTCGACGCCTCCGCGCAGGGCCTTGCCGCCGTGAATGCGGAATTGATCCATGCCCTAGACGGTTTCCGTTTCGATGACACGCTCGCGGCCGGCCAGATCGCGGCGGATTCTCGGCTCTCCGAATGCGCGGCTCAGGCGCATTTGATCGCGGCACGGGAGAATTTGCTCCGGGTCCATTTCCAGGATGAGCAGCCCTCCCCTCTTCAGGCGGGAAGGGGCGCCAATGATGATACGGCGCAACAAGCACATGCCGTCCGGCCCTCCGTCCAGGGCCTCCCGCGGCTCAAAACGCGCCACCTCGGGCATGAGCCCGCCGATTCGGCCGGATGCGATATAGGGCGGATTCGAGAGGAGGGCATCGAAAAGCCTCTCATCCGGAAGGCCTTCGAATAAATTCGAGCGGACGGCCTCGAAGCGGCTCTCCACCCCATTGCGGCGCGCATTCTCCCGGGCGAGGCGCAGGGCGGTCTCGCTGATGTCCGCCGCCACGATGCGGGCGCCTGGCAGCTCTTTCGCGAGCGCCACTCCGATCGCCCCGCTCCCTGTGCAAAGGTCGAAAATCCGGGGAGATTCCGCATCGCCCAGAAGGGCGGCGGCCCGCTCGACGAGAAGCTCGGTTTCGGGCCTCGGGATGAGGCAGCCGGGCGCCGCCCGGAAGGGGAGCGACCAGAACTCCCGCTCTCCCACGATATAGGCAAGCGGCTCTCGATTTTCCCGCCTCAGCGCCGCCTCGGACAACGCGGCCCGTGCGCCGGGCGGGATCGGGTCTTCGGCATGAGACAGAAGATAAGAGCGATCGCAATTCAGCGCCCAGCAAAGCAGCGCATGGGCATCGGAGCCAGCGTCCTCGACTCCCGCCTCGGCGAAGCGGCGCCTCAGGCGTTGGGCTTCATGGCCCAGGGAACCCTCAGGCCAGCGGGCCGGCACCGGCGAGGTGCTTTTCACTTTGCGTCCTTCTCGCCGGGGTCCGAATCGAACTCCGCAAGGCGCTCCGCCTCGCGGCTCTCGAGCACGCGCCTGAGCATCTCCTCAATCTCTCCTTCGAGAAATTTGTCGAGGCTGTGCTGGGTATGGCCGATGCGGTGGTCGGTCACCCGGTCTTGGGGAAAGTTATAGGTTCGGATGCGGTCGCTCCGGTCCCCCGAGCCGATCTGGCTCTTGCGCTCGGCGGAGCGTGCTTCGTTCTGGGTGCGGATTTTCAGGTCGAGAAGATGGGACATGAGAATTTTCAATGCCTTGGCCTTGTTCTTGTGCTGGCTCTTTTCATCCTGGCAGGTGACGACGATTCCGGTCGGCAGGTGGGTAACGCGGACGGCGGAGTCGGTCGTATTCACGCTCTGGCCGCCCGGCCCCGAAGATCGGTAGACATCGAACCGCAAATCGTTTTCATCGAGGTTCACCTCGATCTCGTCGGCTTCGGGAAGGATAGCCACCGTGGCCGCCGAGGTGTGGATGCGTCCCTGGCTTTCGGTGACGGGAACCCGCTGGACCCGGTGGGTGCCGCTCTCAAATTTGAGGCGGCTGTAGGCGCCCGTGCCCTTAATCAGCGCGGCGACCTCCTTGATGCCGCCCAGGTTGTTCTCGTTCCGGTTCAGCTCCTCGACGCTCCACCCCTGGGCCTCGGCGTAGCGCGCATACATCCGGTAGAGGTCCGAAGCGAACAGGGCGGCCTCGTTTCCGCCGGTTCCGGCGCGAATCTCGATGATGACGTTTTTATGGTCGTTGGGATCTTTGGGGAGCATCAACCGCCGCAGACGAAGCTCCAACTCGGAGAGTTCGGCTTCGCGCGCCTCGGCCTCTTCCTTGGCCAATGCGCGGATATCGGCGTCCGAATCGTTTAAGAGGGTGCGGGCCTCTTCAAGAGACTCGCTGCACGCGCGCCATTCCCCGAAGGCTCCGACGATCCGCGATATTTCCTTGTGCTCGCGGGCCGTCTGTTCGAATTTTTTGCGGTCCTTGACCAATCGGGGATCGGAAAGGCGCTCCTCGAGGGCTTTGTGCTTCTCGATAATCAGGTCGAGTTTTTCGAACATAACAATGAGGCTCCAGCCCCGCGGGAAGCGGAAGAGCCGCCGGCGCTCCTAGGTGGGGGCGTTCCGGATTCAGCCTCATTTCGAGAGGAGAAACTCAGGACGTCTCGGCATCTCCGGAGAATGCCTGCGCCTCGGGCGCGGGCTCGGTT
>DNYS01000224.1:179-6974 GCA_003506735.1 Nitrospinota bacterium | reverse complement strand
TTCGGTCTCTGGCGCGGCTACCTGCGCTGCTCTCGAATCGGCAACGGTCTTTTCCTCGGCTTCCCGGGTGGCCCTCAAGGCTACCTGCTCCTCGCGGCGGCGAATTCTGGCCTCCTCGCGGGCCGTCTTTTCATCGATGGCTTTTTGCTTCTCGCGCTCTTCCTGGGCGGCGGTTTCGGCCACGCGCGTCGCGATTCTCCGTTTCCGCTTGGATACGCGCGTTTGCTGGTCTTGGAATTTTTTGACGAATTTCTCAACGCGCCCTTCGGTGTCGATGATTCGGGACTGCTTGCCGGTATAGAAGGGATGGCAGTTGGAGCAAATCTCGATGCGAAACGACTCCCGGGTCGAATGGGTCTTGAATTCGGTCTGGCATCCGCTGCATACCACGGTCGTTTCATACAGTTCGGGATGAATATCGGCTTTCATCGAATGCGGCTCCTTCCAGCCGGAGGCGTCCCGGACCCAAGCGTGGCCCCCGGAAACCTCTGCAAACTCCCGAATCCCGAATATGGGTCCGGGCTCACTCCACAATTTCTTCACGCAAGACCGTGAAGAAGGCGTTTTTATACCGAAACTCGGTTTTTTTGTCCACCCGCGCGGAAAAGCGCCGAGATCCGTTGCGCAGGCACCGCAAATGGCTGGGAGCGATGGGCGGAGATGGGAGAATCCAGGCGCTCAAAGGCGGAATCCAGCCCCGGGAGACGGGGCGCGGGGCCGAGACTCTCACGAAACCCGATCCATAGATTGCGTAGCGAAATTTAACTGTTCATGGAGAGGAGGAATTCCTCGTTTGTCTCCGTCTCGTTGATCTTCTCGAGGAGAAGTTCCATGGAATCCACCGGGCCCAGGGGCTGAAGCACCTTGCGGAGGACCCACACCCGGTTGAGCTCGGACGCGTCCATGAGGAGTTCCTCTTTCCGGGTTCCCGACTTGTTGATGTCAATCGAGGGGAAAACCCGCTTATCGGAGAGCTTGCGGTCGAGGTGGACTTCCATGTTGCCCGTGCCCTTGAACTCCTCGAAGATCACATCGTCCATCCGGCTTCCGGTTTCGACCAGCGCGGTCGCCAGGATGGTGAGGCTGCCGCCCTCTTCGAGATTCCGCGCCGCGCCGAAGAAGCGCTTGGGCCGCTGGAGGGCGTTCGAGTCCACGCCGCCCGAGAGCACCTTGCCGCTCGGTGAAATGATGGTGTTGTGCGCCCGGGCGAGGCGGGTGATCGAATCCAGCAGAATGACCACGTCTTTTTTGTGCTCGACCAGCCGCTTGGCTTTTTCGATCACCATATCGGCAACCTGTACGTGACGGGTGGCCGGTTCATCGAAGGTGGAACTGACCACCTCGCCCTTGACGGAGCGCTCCATGTCGGTCACCTCCTCGGGACGCTCGTCGATCAGCAATACGATCAAGTGCGCCTCCGGGAAGTTTTCGGCGACGCTCTTGGCGATGGCCTGGAGGAGCATGGTCTTTCCCGTTCGCGGGGCCGCGACGATGAGACCGCGCTGGCCGAAGCCGATGGGGGTCATCAAATCCAATACGCGGGTGCAGGCGTCCTTGCTTTCCGGAACCTCCAGGTCAATCCTCCGGTCGGGGTACAAGGGCGTGAGGTTATCGAACAGGACCTTGTCCTTGCTGGCCTCGGGGGACTCATAATTGATCTTCTCGACCTTGAGCAGGGCAAAATAGCGCTCGCCCTCCTTGGGCTGGCGAATCTGGCCGTTGATTGTATCGCCGGTCCGCAGGTCGAATCGCCGAATCTGGCTGGGGGATACGTAAATATCGTCCGGGCCCGGCAGGTAATTGTATGCGGTCGAGCGCAAAAATCCGAATCCATCGGGCAGGATTTCGAGCACGCCCTCCCCGTAAATCACACCATCGCGATCTTTCCCGGACTGAGCCTCAAGAATTTTAAAGATCAGATCCTGTTTTCGGAGACCGCTCACCCCATCCACTTTGAGCTCTTTCAGGATCGAGTTCAGATCGGTGATGGTTTTCTTCTTCAATTCTGCGAGATGCAGGTCGCGTTCCTGGGTGGCAACTGACATTCCGTCCTTCTCCTTACTTGGTGGGCTTAAGTTCGCCGCCCGGGACATGGAACGGCACCATGATTAGCGCCGTCACCGCCACGCCCAATGCAGGGAGGCACACACACTTACAGCCTCTGGCGACGAACAAACTAGTGAATACTGCCTTTTTGAGCAAACTTTTAACCGAACAGGTTCGCTGCGATTCTCAGGCGGCATTTATCGATTCTGATTGCATCTCTTCTTGTTCGATCTCGAATCTTCGAGAGGTTGATTAGAATTCAGGGACGTGAATAATTCCTTGGGTTAGATTTTCGAGCAGTGGTTTTGCCTACACATATCGATAAAAACAAAACCCGGTGCAAAGAATCCCGGCTATGAAAACCCGCCTCGAATCAATGAAAACCGAATGTTGGTTAGCAGCATTGGAGATACGGGCAATTTGACGATCAAGGATACATCTAAACTACGGAGCAATATAGCTGTCCTGTTCGAATCTGTCAATCACTCTTTTTTCTCGCTGCCAGCCCCGAATCCAGGAGCCAGGCGGCCAGTTCGTCCACCCGCCCTTTCAAATCCTCCAGGCTTCCCCGGTTATCCACCAACCGGTCAGCATATTTGGCCTTTTCGGGAAGGGGCATCTGGGATGCGAGCCGTGCGCGCGCGGTCTCTTCATCCATGCCCTCCCTTTCTGCAAGCCGAGCCATCTGATGGCTTTCGTCGCAATCCACCACCACAATCCGATCGAACCGCTCCCACCCTCCGGATTCGATCATCAGCGCGGCATCCACGACGGCGACCGGCGAATCGCCCCGAGCCCTCATCTGCTCCAGCCACCTGTCCTGGGCGGCCATGATCCGCGGATGGAGCATGCCCTCCAGTTCGCGTCTTTTGGATTCGTCCGCAAAAACGATTTGTCCAAGACGCGTCCGATCGAGGGTCCCATCGGCCGCCAGGACACCGGGTCCGAAAGCTTCGGCGATTTCAGAAAGCGCCTCCGATCCGGACTGGACCAGATCGCGTGCAATTTTATCGGAGTCGATAACGGGGATGCCTTTTTCCTTGAGCAGGAGGCTGACGGTGCTCTTGCCGCTGGCGATTCCGCCCGTGAGGCCGACGCGAAGCAAAATCACCTCCAGCCGGCCACCTTACACGCCCCGGCGCTTCGCCTCTTGGTCGTAGTGCTTGGCATAGAGTATCTCCCACTCGCGCGTCCCCTCGATGAGACGGCTGGAGTAGCTGCTGAGCTCCCGGCGGACCTCTTCGTCGATCTCATCGTCGATGGCCAATTCATTCGTGATCGCCCGGACGATGTTGATCCGGACATCGACGGCCTCGCCGAGGAAGGATACGTCCTCGGACTCCTCCATATCCTTGACGATGAGATTCGAGAGATGATTCACCTTCTCGCGGCTGATGCGCATCGCCGCGCCCTCCTCATTTGGCACCGGCCAATCAATCACCCGGCCTAAAGGACCAGATTCCGCTCCCGGGCAAGCTTGGTCTTCACCATCGTGAACATCCGGCTATAATCGACGTTGTCCTTGTCCATTTCATCTTGGTGATCTAGGAGAATTTCCTTCACCTCATAGTTCAGCCGATCCTCCACCAGAAGATCCGCTTCGATGAGGCTTGTGATGCGGTTGCGCAACGCTTCTTCGGTCCCAGCGATCTCAATCGCTTCTCGCCTGAGAAGACGATCGACAATTTTATTCGCAATCCGATCGATCATCTCTTTCCGCAAACGCACCCTTCTTCCTCCCTGGGACCGGAGCGGCCCGGCTTCGGACCTTCCGCCGGCCGGCGGCATCGTCCCCGCACGCCACGCATCCGTCCCGCTCCACCCGAGAATACCCCAACTCGAAGGTTCCGCGCACCCCCTTTGGGCAATCCTGCCCGCCTCGGGGATCAATCCGCCCCGGACGCCTTCCGGCGAAGCTCTAAAAATGTGCGTACGGGCTGGGAATACTGCCCGAGCCTCTCGGGTCCCGGCCGGGAGCCGTGGCAATCCGAGCCTCCCATGGCGACCAGATTATAGCATTTCGCCATCTCCCGGTATTTTTTTTGCTCATCGGCGTCCTGGGATGGGTGTTCCGCCTCGATTCCGGCCAACCCGGCGGAAACCAGGTCCGGAATGATCTCGTCCACACCGCTCAAGTTGGGGTGCGCGAACGTCGCGGCCCCCCCGGCACCGGCAATCAACCGCACCGCCTCGGCCGGCGAGATCATGTCGAGTTCCACATAGGCGGAGGCCTCCTCGCCCAGGAATTTCTCAAAAATCTCCTCGCGGTGGCCGACGAGATTTTTTTTCAGCATATAGGCTGACAATTGCCCCCGGCCGATGCTCGCCGCCCCTCCATATTCCCTGAAAAAATCGTCCGGATCGATGGAGATCCCCAGCCCCCCGAGCCGTCCGATCATTTCCGCCACCCGGGTTTTCCTGCTTCCCATATAGCGGCGCATCCGGTCGCTCAACTCCGGATCGGCGGTCCGGATGAAATGACCCAGCATGTGGACGATCCGCCCCCGATGAATCGAGGAGAGTTCGACGCCATCGACAAACTCCAGCTCCAGGCGCCCCGACTCCCGCCGGGCCTCGTCCAGGCCCGCCACCGTGTCGTGATCCGTAAGCGAGACGACGCGAAGCCCGGCCGCTTTCGCCCGCTCCATCACACGCCGGGGCGGATCTTCTCCGTCCGAGGCGTTCGAGTGAAGGTGAAGATCAACGGCCAGCGAATCGTCGGGGAGATCGAGCCCGGAGGAGAAGTACGGCATCGGAAAGGTCCCATCCCTCTGCCCGCGCGGCGGGAAGGCACGGACGCAGCGGCTGCCATAGACGGGTATAAAAACACATGGAGCGGGCGATGGGATTCGAACCCACGACGTCCAGCTTGGGAAGCTGGCACTCTACCACTGAGTTACGCCCGCCTATGGCCCAGACAATAGGACTTGGCGGCGGAGAGTGTCAAGAAGGCGATGCCGCCGCTTGGCCATGCGTCCATTCCGGGTTGGCGTAGCGCCGCGCTGCCAAGGCACCGGCGCGCGCCATCTCATCGTCGGTCAAGGAACCTTCGCGGAATGGGCCAAAAATCTCCGCCATCCCCTCCCGGAGCGCCCGGACGCCTTCCCCATAACTCACCTCCCGGCCCAGGACATCGGAAAGGCCGACGGCGTGATCCGTGCTCTCCCGCGCAACCTCGCCTTCTCCGTGGGTCCGGACCCGGAGCAGGGAGGCCAGCCGCGCCCCGGGAGACCGAAGAAGAATGCTCCCATGTTGAAGAACGGCGCCCCTCTCGCGGCACTGGGCGCTGCCGGCCACCTTGCGCCCGCCGATGGAGAGTTCCCACACCGATGGCGTGGCGAAACAAGAGGGCTGGGAGGCATAGGCCCTTCCGCTGGGCGGAGCAAATTCGACGGGCACGCCAAGGCGGCGCAGGCCGGCCGCCAGCCCCTCGCTGATCCGCCGGTAGCTTTCCTCGATCGTCGCGCCCAATAGCCCCTCGGGACCGGCCACCGAGTAAGTCACTTCCCGGTCGTGAAGGACCGCGCGCCCGCCGGTCAGCCTCCGGCAAAGATCCACGCCCTCCTCCCGCAGCCGGCCGATAAAAACGTCCCGCCCGGCCGCCTGATTTCTTCCCAGGGTGAGCGCGGGGGGGGACCATCCATAAACACGGAACGTGAAGGGGGCATCCTCCGCCGCGCCGCCGGCAGCGAGATGGGACCGGCAGCCCGCGAGGAGAACCTCATCGACGGCCATGTTCCAGGCGGCCGGGGCCGCTCCGGTATCGAGGAACCTGGCGTTTGGGGATGTCATCGAGAATACCGCCTCCCAGAGGCCGTCTAGGCGTAGCTCTCCAGGGGCTGGCACGAGCAAAGCAGGTTCTTGTCCCCATAGGGATTGTCGATCCGTTTCACGGGGGGCCAGTACTTGTTCCGCCGGACCCAGGGAAGCGGAAAAACGGCCTTTTCCCTGGAGTAGGGGTGGGTCCATTCCCCGGCGGCGATGTCGGCCATGGTGTGCGGCGCGTTTTTGAGTACGTTGTCGGTCAAATTGGCTCGGCCCTGCTCGACCTCCCGAATCTCCTCGCGGATGGCGATCATCGCCTCGCAGAAGCGGTCGAGCTCATCCTTCGACTCGCTCTCGGTCGGCTCGATCATGAGGGTTCCGACGACCGGAAAGGACATCGTGGGCGCATGGAAGCCAAAGTCCATCAGCCGCTTGGCCACGTCCTCGGCGGAAACATCGGTGCCCTCCTTGAGGGGGCGCAGATCGATGATGCACTCGTGGGCCACCATCCCGTTCCTGCCTGTGTACAGCACATCGTAGTGAGGCTGAAGGCAGCGGGCGATGTAGTTGGCGTTCAGGATAGCCACCTGGGTCGCCCGAGCGAGGCCTTTCGCGCCCATCATCGCGATATAGCACCACGAAATAGGGAGCACACCGGCGTTCCCCCAAGGGGCGGCCGAGACGGCGGAGATGCCCTTCCCGGGCCCCGTGCCCGCCACCACCGAATGGGCGGGCAGAAAAGGCGAGAGCTGCGCGGACACGCAGATGGGGCCCGCGCCCGGCCCGCCGCCGCCATGCGGGATGGAGAAGGTCTTGTGCAAATTGATGTGGATGACATCGGGGCCGAACTCGCCCGGCCGGCATATTCCCACCAGGGCGTTGAGGTTGGCCCCGTCCATGTACACCTGACCGCCGGAATCGTGAATCATGCCGCATATCTCGGAGACGGCCTCCTCGAACACACCGTGGGTCGAGGGATAGGTG
>DNYS01000224.1:0-141 GCA_003506735.1 Nitrospinota bacterium | reverse complement strand
CGAGGGATAGGTGATCATGAGAGCGGCGAGGTTTTCCGCGTGCGCGGCGGCCTTTTCGCGCAAATCGGCGAGATCGACGTTGCCTTCTTTGTCGCAGGTGACCACGACAACCTTCCAGCCGAGCATGGAGGCGCTGGCCGG
>DNYS01000041.1 GCA_003506735.1 Nitrospinota bacterium | reverse complement strand
TTCATCGCCAACTATCACGCGATGACGACGGTCCAGGACCGCGCCCTCCTGGAGGAGCAGACCCTGGGAGTGGCGCTCGACTACCTGGCGCTCGGCCTCGATCCGAAAAAGGCTATCTTCTTCCGCCAGTCGGAAGTGCCCGAGGTGGCCGAACTGGCTTGGGTGCTCTCGTGCGTGACGGCCAAGGGACTCCTCGACCGCGCCACCTCTTATAAGGATAAGGTCCAGCGCGGCATTTCGGCCTCGGTGGGCCTCTACACCTATCCCATGCTCATGGCCGCGGACATCCTCATCTACCGATCCCACGTCGTCCCCGTCGGGGAAGACCAAATTCAGCATATCGAGATGACCCGGGACATGGCGCAGGCCTTCAACAAGGCCTACGGGGAGGTGTTTCCCGTGCCCAAGCCCCGCCTCGACGCTGGAGCCAAGGTGCCCGGCCTCGACGGGCAAAAGATGAGCAAGAGCTACGGCAACACGATCGAAATCTTCCAGGAGGGCAAGGCGCTTCGGAAGCGCGTCATGTCCATCGTGACCGACTCGACCCCTCTGGAGGATCCCAAGGACCCCGGTGGGTGCAGCGTATTTGCTCTCTACCAACTGGTCTCCAGCGAAGGGGAGCAGGAGGCGCTCGCCCAAAAGTACCGGGGGGGCGGATTCGGATACGGGGAGGCGAAATTGATGCTCCTCGAGAAAATCAACGAAATGTTCGGGCCCTTCCGCGAGGAGCGGCGGCGGCTGGAAAAAGACCCGGGATACGTGGACTCCGTTTTGGCCCAGGGCGGCGCGCGCGCGCGGGCCGAGGCGCAAATGACGATGAAGCTTGTGCGCGAGGCATGCGGGCTCGGAAAGATGCCGGTGCCGGCGGCCGAGCCCTCTACGGCGCGCTAGCGGAATGGATACGGAATGACCGCGGACTATAAATCGCTGCTCAACCTGCCGAAGACCTCGTTTCCCATGAAGGGAAACCTTCCCGTCCGCGAGCCCGAGATGCTCGCCTCCTGGGAGGAGGCGGGATTATACGAAAAGCTTCGCGCGAGCGCGGCAGACAGGGAGAAGTACATCCTCCATGACGGCCCGCCCTATGCGAACGGCAACATCCACATGGGCACCGTTCTCAACAAGGTTCTCAAGGACATTATTGTCAAATCGAAACAGATGTCCGGCTTCAACGCGGTCTACGTCCCCGGCTGGGACTGCCACGGCCTGCCCATCGAACATCAGGTCGATAAAAAGCTCGGCGACCGGCGCTTCGAGATCGATCCGGTGGAAAAGCGCCGCATGTGCCGCGAGTATGCGGAAAAATTCATCGACATCCAGCGAGGGGAATTCAAGCGCCTGGGCGTGTTCGGCGACTGGGAGAACCCGTATCTCACCATGAGCTACGACTATGAGGCGAGCACCGTCCGCGAACTGGCCCGCTTCATGGAGAACGGGAGCGTCTATCTCGGCCTCAAGCCGGTCCACTGGGCGCCGGGCCTCCGGACGGCGCTGGCCGAGGCCGAGGTCGAATACGAGGACGTGACCACCCGGAGCATCTACGTCCGCTTTCCCGTTGCGGACGATCAGGCGAGCGAATGGGAAGAAAAGGTCCCCGCCTTAAAGGGCCTGCTCAAGGGCAGGAACCCCTCCATCCTCATCTGGACGACCACGCCCTGGACGCTGCCCGCGAACCTCGCGCTGGCGTTTCACGCGGGACTGGAATACGGCCTCTACCGCCATGGCGATGAGATCCTGATCTTCCACGAATATTTTCAGCCCCATCTGGCCCAGATCGAAGAGAGCGAAACCGGAGGTTCCAAGGGGTTCGAAAAAATCGCCTCCTTCAAGGGCGGCGAGATCGAAGGGCTCAAGGCGCGCCACGCCTGGATCGACCGCGACTCGCTCATCGTCACGGCCGACTACGTGACCCTCGAGCAGGGGACGGGCGTCGTCCACACCGCCCCCGGCCACGGGCGCGATGACTACGAAACCGGTCTCCAGCACGGCCTCGAGGTGTACAGCCCGGTGGATGACGACGGTAAATTCACCGAAGAGATCGAACATTTCGCGGGCCAGTTCGTTTTCGACGCCGATCCCCATATCATCGAATTCTTGCGCGGCAGCGGCGGGCTTTTCGGCGTGGAGGATTATGAGCACCCCTATCCCCACGACTGGCGGAGCCACCGGCCCACCATCTTCCGGGCAACCCCCCAGTGGTTCATCTCGATGGACGAGGGCGGGCTCCGGCAAAAATCGCTCGACGAAATCCGCAAGGTGAGGTGGATTCCCCCTTGGGGAGAAGAGCGCATATACGGAATGATCGAAAACCGCCCGGACTGGTGCATCTCGCGGCAGCGCTCATGGGGGGTGCCGATCGTGGTGTTCCACTGCACCGCCTGCAAGCATGCCGTCGTGGACTCGAAGGTGGTCGATCATGTGGCAGACCAGATGGAGGAGCGGGGGGCGGACATCTGGTTCGAAAAAGAGGCGGCCGAACTCCTTCCGCCCGGGTTCGAGTGCCCCTCGTGCGGGGAGAACTCGTTCGAAAAAGAGATGGACATCCTCGACGTCTGGTTCGATTCGGGTGTGAGCCAGGCCGCCGTCATCGAGAAACGCTCCGATCTCACCTGGCCGGCAGACATGTACCTCGAGGGCAGCGACCAGCACCGCGGGTGGTTCCATAGCTCGCTTCTGGCGGCGGTGGGCGTGCGCGGCGCGGCGCCCTACCGGGAGGTCCTCACCCACGGCTATGTCGTGGACGGGCGGGGCAAAAAGATGAGCAAGAGCCTGGGCAACGCGATGTCCCCCGACGATGTCATCAAAAAATACGGGGCCGAGATTCTTCGCCTTTGGGTGGCCGGGGAGAACTACCGCGAGGACATCCGCATCTCGCAGGAAATCCTGACCCGGCTGGCCGAGGCCTACCGGCGGGTCCGGAACACCTGCCGCTTTCTCCTGGGCAATCTGCACGACTACGAGGATTTCGATCCCGGGACCGATTCGGTTCCCTTGCGGGAGCGGCCCGAGATCGACCGCCTCATCGTCAGCCGGCTCGACTGCCTCATCGAGCGGATCAAAAAGGCCTATGCGGACTACGATTTTCACCTCGTCTACCACGCGCTGAACAATTTTTGCGCGGTGGATCTTTCGGCGTTCTACCTCGACGTGCTCAAGGACCGGGTCTACATCGCCCTTCCCGGCGGCCGGGACCGCATGGCGGGCATGACCACCATGCACGAAATCCTCGATGTTCTCCTTCGCCTGATGGCGCCCATCCTCACCTTCACGGCGGAGGAGGTCTACCGGCACACCCCGATGGCCCACGGAGAGAGCATCCACCTCGCGGCCTTCCCGGACACTTCGGCGGAGCGGCGCGACCCGGCGCTCGAGGAGAAATGGGAGCCGCTCCTGCGCGTACGGGGGGAAGTCCTCAAGGCGCTGGAGAGCACGCGCCAGGATCAGCAGGGCAAGGGCAAGGGCAGCTCGCTCAATTTTCAGGTCCGCCTGTTCGCCGGCAAGGGCCTGTTTGATAAAATCTCCCCGCTCGCGGACGAGATGGCCGATGTGTTTATCGTCTCGGGCGCCTCGCTGGCCCCGGAGGGGGAGGAGCCTCCCAGCGGCGCCTACCGGAGCGAGGGGGTCGAAGGCCTCGCCGTCGAAGTGAGCGAGGCGGCGGGTCGAAAGTGCGCCATGTCCTGGAAAATTTCAGAGGACGTGGGCTCCGATCCCCGCTTCTCCGATCTCTCCGCCCGATGCGCCCGGATTGCGGCGGAAAAAATTTCGTGAGCCGCGCCCCGAAGCTGGTCCCCTTCTTCGTTTCATCGGTCCTGATCGCCCTTGCGGACCAGATCATGAAACTCGCCGTCGTGGCGAATTTCGCTCTGGGCGAGAGCCTGACCATCATCCCCGGATTTTTTAGCTTCACCTACTACCGGAACCGGGGCGGGGCCTTCAGCCTGCTCGCCGGGCTGCCCCCTGTCTGGGGGAGGACGTTTTTCATCGTGGCGACGCTCGCCGCCCTCGGGTTCGTTTTTTATCTTTACCGCTTCAACCCGCCCGAGACCCGCTGGGGCCGGGTGGGGCTGGTTATGATTTCGGGCGGCGGCCTTGGAAACCTCGTGGACCGGGTGGCCTACGGTGAGGTGATCGACTTCGTCCTCTTTTACTACCGGGGCTATGCCTGGCCGGCTTTTAATCTAGCCGATTCATGCATTACCGTCGGGGTGGTTTTTCTGGCGGTGGACTTGTTCCGAAACCCGTATGGGGAGCCCTCCGGCGGAAAGCCGCCCAGCGGTGATTTGCCAAACGGTGATTTGCCAAACGGTGATTTGCC
>DNYS01000195.1 GCA_003506735.1 Nitrospinota bacterium | reverse complement strand
GGGGGGGGTGCCCCCCCCCCCCCATCGGGGGGGAGGGGGGGCAAAGCGGCTTTTTCGAAAACGCCCCACCCTCAAACGGAATCTCATCTCGACTCGAATCTTCCCGTTTTTCCTGCCGCTCCCGACCGTCTCCGGCCCCTTTTACGCCGGGGCGGCGGCGCATCGGCCGGGGATAGGGTGAAGGGGCCGGAAATTGATAAATGGAGGCCGTTGCCGCATCATTCAGGAGATAAGGACAAAGATGAGGCATTCGGATTCCAGAATCCGAGGATCGGTTGGTTCGCTGGGTTCCACCTGACCGCTCTCATAAGCCTCCTTGTCGATTAAAGAGGACAGCGTCATGTCCGGCAAACGCATTGTATCGCTCATCGCCAGCGCGACCGAAATCGTCTGTGCGTTAGGCTTCGAGAAAGAGATAGTCGGCCGCTCGCACGAGTGCGACTACCCGTTGTCGGTGAAAAAACTCCCCTCCTGCACCGAGGCGAATCTGGACTCTTCCGTCTCGAGCCGGGAGATTGACAACCAGGTGAAAAAAATTCTTCAGGAGGCGCTGTCCGTTTACCGGGTCAAGGAGGATCTGCTGAAAGACCTAAGGCCCGACGTGATCGTGACCCAAACGCAGTGCGAAGTATGCGCCGTCAGTTTGAGCGACGTCGAAAAGGTGGTGGGGGAGTGGGTGGATTCCTCAACGAATATTGTCTCACTGGAGCCGAATTCGCTCGAGGATGTATGGCACGACATCGACAAGGTAGCCCGGGCCTTGGAAGCTCCCCAGCGGGGCGCCCGCCTGATCGATCAACTCAAGAGCCAAATCGCAAAGACAAACCGAAAGACTGCCTCCCTGAGCCGGCGCCCGACAATCGCCTGCATCGAGTGGATTGATCCCCTAATGGCCGCCGGGAACTGGATGCCCGAACTCGTGGAGATGGCTGGCGGCGAAAACCTGTTTGGCGAGGCCGGCAAACACTCTCCCTGGATGACATGGGAGGAACTCGAAGCGAAAGATCCCGAAATCATTGTGGTGCTCCCCTGCGGTTTCGACCTCAGGCGGACCCGGGAGGAGATGGGACCTCTCACCACCAGGCCCGGATGGAGTAAACTCCGCGCTGTGCGGGAAGAAAGGGTTTGCCTCACAGACGGGAATCAATACTTCAACCGCCCAGGTCCCCGCCTCGTCGAAGCCCACGAAATGCTGGCCGAAATTTTCCACCCCGGCGAATTCGCCTTCGGCCACCGCGGGGCGGGATGGGATTATTTATAAAATTCCTCGGGCGCCCCGACGTGTCCCCTTACAGGGGACCATGCGGAATGAAATGGAGAATTGCTTGATTTATGGAACCGGATGAAAGAGCGAAAAATATTCCCGAAATGATCTATGGCACGGCCTGGAAAGAAGATGCCACCGAAGATCTTGTTTGCACGGCGATCGAAATGGGTTTCAGGGGAATCGACACCGCCAATCAAAGACGCCATTACAACGAAGCGGCTGTGGGCAGTGCCATTTCCAAGGTGTTGAAGAGTGGCGCCCGGCGGGAAGATTTTTTCATACAAACCAAATACACATACGCTAGCGGTCAAGACCACAGGACGCCTTACGACATTCGCGCGGATTACGGCACACAAGTGCGGCAATCTTTTCAAAGCTCCCTCGAGCATTTGCAGGTGGATTATATCGATTCATACGTATTGCATGGCCCATCGGTTCGTTATGGATTGGCGCCGGACGACTGGCGGGTTTGGCGAGAGATGGAAGCCATCCACCGGGAAGGGAGAGTGACGCATCTGGGAGTAAGCAATATCACCATCGAGCAATTAAAGATTCTGATGGATGGAGCGAAAGTGAACCCCGCTTTTGTGCAGAACAGATGCTTTGCGCAACAGGGATGGGATAATGGTGTGAGGGTATTTTGCGGGGAGAACGGAATTATATATCAGGGATTTTCTCTCCTCACGGCAAATCCGTTCGTTCTTCCCGAGGTGCGGAAAATCGCGGAGGAAGCGAACAAAACACCGGCGCAGGTTTTATTTCGATTTTCCATGCATATAGGCATTTTGCCTCTAACCGGGACCACCAGCCCGATCCACATGAAAGAAGACCTTGCGCTGGATTTCAGTTTGAAAGATGAAGACATCCAGTTTATCGGGAATATCGCAACCGGTGGATAATAAGTTCGGATTCAGGCCCGGAAATTTTCGGGGAACCCATGGTTCCATCGCGATTTTTGTTTTGATCCCATCGGTCTCCAACCACCTCGAAGGGTAGTCCCGGAACCGATCGTTCTCGGGTATCCCAGTAGCCTTCCATCCGCTCCAAAATTCTCCGGCCTCACCCGATCCTATTTCGTGAAAAAAAGAGCGGGAATCTCGTGGACTTTAAGACCATAAAACCGGAAAGAACCCGCCGGCTGACCTGTTGCAATCTTGGATTTTTTCGCCAATCGTATAGATTCCATTTGCCGCCCCGGCCTGAATGAACCGAGGCCGGGCATATCGGACGGCTGGCCGGACAGCGCCCCTCGATCCGTTGCCGGGTCATCGGCCGGCCGGAGGGGAAAAATGATCGCGCGATCCGAATCGGCCGCCCGGATGTATCACAACGGCACGAAGCATTCCTTTCAAAGTGTGCGCTCGGATCTACATTATTTGGATTTCCCCAACCAGCCGATGCCCTTCAAGGTGTACGGGGGCATCGAACCGATCCCCCTGCCGGCGGAGCCGCCGCGCGCGACCGGAAATGTTTTCGAGTCCATTTCTTCCGCAGGAGAGGGGGCCGGCGAAAACGAACCACTTTCGTTCGAGATTCTGGCGAGGATCTTTTTTCTTACCGCGGGGATCACCAAGTGCATCGAAGCCGGTGGGCGGTCGCACTATTTCCGTGCCGCCGCCTGCACAGGAGCTCTTTATCATATCGAGCTTTATCTGATTTGCGGCGATATACCCTCCGGCGAGGGAGAGGGCCTCCCCGCGGGGGTATACCATCTTGCCGCACACGACTATGCCGCCAGGCCCCTCCGGCGGGGAGATTTCCGGGCCTCGATCGCCGAGTCATTGGGCCGGGGCGAAGCGCCCGAGGCGGCGTTCGTATTCACGAGCACCTACTGGCGAAATTCGTGGAAGTACCGCTCGCGCACCTACCGGCACTGCTTTTGGGACAGCGGAACCATGCTGGCCCATTTTCTCGCGGCCGTGGCCTCCTATGACCTTGATGTCCGGTTAAACGCAGGTTTCAGGGACAATGAGGTGAACGGCCTTTTGGGATTGGACACCCGGGATGAGGCTTCGCTGGTTGTCATGGAACTGGGAGAAAGAACCCCGATTCAGGCCGGAGCCGGTGAATTGGCCCCGCTCGAATTTGAAACGGAACCCCTATCGGCAAGTCACGTCGACTATCCCGCGATTCGGGAAATACACGGCGCCTCATCTTTGGGAAGTGGGGATGAAGTTCTCGAATGGCGCTCGAATGCGGAAAAATTCCTGAATGAAAATCTTCGGGCCGGCCCCGAATCCGGTCCCGAATCCGAAAGGTCTTTGGGCGAAAAGGGATTTGGGAAATTTCCGCTGGCCGAGGGAGAACCCTCCGGCGACTCCATCGACGAAGTGATATTGCGCCGGGGATCGGCACGGCGGTTCGAGCGCTTCCCGATCCCATTCGAGGATCTGTCCCTTATTTTGCGTTCGGCGGCCCGAACCGTTCCAGCCGATTTTCTTCCCGGCGTCCGGCCAGCGCTCAATGAAATGTTTTTAATCGTGAACGCGGTCGATGGACTTCCCGCCGGAGCCTATTTTTTCGATCGCCACCGGGACACTCTCGTCCTGTTGAAAGAGGGAGACTTCCGCCGCGAGGCGGGTGTTCTGGGACTGGAGCAGGAACTCGCCGCCGACGCTTCGGTCAACGTCTATTTTTTGTGCGACCTTGAAAAAATTCTGGGCGCTTTTGGCGACAGGGGATACCGGGCGGCGCAGCTCGAGGCGGGGGTCATGGGCGGCAAGCTCTATCTTGGGGCCTACGCACAAAGGCTCGCCGCCTCGGGCCTGACCTTCTTTGACGATGAGGTGGTTTCTTTTTTCGAGCCCCGCGCCCAGGGGAAAGAGGTGATGTTCTTGGTGCTCCTGGGCCGCCGAAAATCTCTCAAATCCCGGTCTTGAAGGCTTTTATTTTTAAGCGCGCTCGGCGGCTTATTGCAATAATATTCTAATGGCCGGCATGACTTTCCCGCCTTATATGAGTCCGGCCGCTGTGAATTGTGGTCGCTTGAGAGCGGATATAAAAGGAGGGCACAGGGTGAAAATAGCCTTCAAAGAGTGGGCCTTCATTTGCCGAGCCCTGGCCACCGGGCGGCAGACGCTAGTCCTCCGGAAAGGAGGAATCAGAGAAGAAGGCGGTGAATTTAGGCCCGATCATCCCGCATTCTTCCTATTTCCCACCTACTTTCACCAGGCCTCGGAAACCATCACCCAGGAGGCTCGGTCAAAGCTTCAGGAGGTAATGGCGGAACAACCCGACTCGGGAATTTTGCGACTCAGTCATTTTGCCGAAATTTCTGAAGCAATTCGGGTAAATAATTTAAGAGGGCTTCTTTCCCTTCGTGAATTTCACATCTGGTCAGATGAGGCCGTTAAGGAGCGGTTTCACCGTTGGGGCGAGAACGTTTTGTTTGCCCTCATTCTACGCGTCTATGCCCTTCCCCAGACGGTTGATTTGCCGATGAGGGACGAATACGCAGGATGCAAATCCTGGGTGAGTTTAGAGGAAGATGTACGAACGGATGGGTCAACGCATGTTTTGGATAAGAATGAGTTCTCAAGCCGGGTTCAGGCAATCCGGGTCGCACTCAATGCTCACTAGAATATACGTTGGGAGAGTGGTGACTTTCGATAGGGTGAGGGCCGGATTTAAATAATGATTAATGCGCGATGGACAAGATGGTTTTTTATTCGCCACACTTGTGACAACGAAATCGCAATTCTTAAATGGAGTGGTATGACTGTGAGGGCCGTTAATCCTACGGAAGCTCTTTTTGGGATTATTAGATTCGCGCCATTCTCCGGGAACGAAGAATGGGCCATGGCTTGTGAGTTGATTGAATAAAATGGTGAATCAAAGCGTTGTTGAAGAAATCCATAATATAGTCCTTGATGTGGAGACCGTAGAACTGGATCCATATAAGCAATTCAGGAGATGGTACAAAGATGCGCTGTGCGCTGAAATCTTCCAGCCTGAAGCCATGCATCTTTCAACAGCCGGCCGGCATGGAATTCCCACAGGACGATTTGTCCTATACAAAGAGCCCGAAAAACATGGGTTGCCGGAAGGGGGGTTATTGTTTTTTACCAATTTTCAGAGCCCGAAATCCAGAGATATCGAGGAATTTCCACGTGTTGCCTTAACCTTTTTCTGGAAAGAACTTCGCAGGCAGATTCGAATCCAGGGGACCGCGCAAAAGGTCCCAGAGGAAGTCTCAGACATATACTTCGAAACCAGGCAGGATGGGTCAAAGCTGGGGGCCTGGGCGTCCGCTCAAAGCGAGGTGATTGAAGGCAGGGGAGCACTGGAAGAAAGGGTGGAACATTTCAGGGAAAAGTTCGCGGGGAGTGCCATTCCCAGACCCAAGCACTGGGGTGGGTTTATCGTCTTGCCTGGAAGGGTGGAATTTTGGCAACACAGAGATGACAGGCTTCACGACAGAATCTGGTACGAACTTCAAAAGGATGGAAGCTGGACAATACAGCGGTTATCTCCTTAGAAAGCATCGAAATTTCCTTATCTTTAAGAAGAAACGAAAATGGATATCGAGTGCATTAGCGCCGTGACTTTTGTCATCCAAGATATGGAGCGGTCGGTGGAGTTCTACCGAACGCTGGGATTTCAATTGTTTCACGGAGGAGAGGACGCACGGTTCACCAGTTTCCGGGCGGGAAACAGTTACCTGAACCTCATTGTCGGTTCAAGCGATCAACAACACCCATGGACGGGAAGAGTTATTTTTTATACTTCCGATGTCGATGCCTTATATGAGCACGCTATCTTGCATGGACTTCGACCGGAGGCGGAGCCGCGAAATGCGGAATGGGGGGAGCGCTTTTTTCACCTCACTGACCCGGACGGGCATCAGATTAGCTTTGCAAAGCCATTGGGCAGCCGCGCCTAAGAGCATTGGGAACCATCTCCTTTCATGGCCGTGAGCAGAAGGGCGGAGGTTAGGCCTCAAGCCGGCACGAGGATGAAATGGTCATGCGTTCTTTGACCCCCGATCAGACCCGCTTTTTGGATGCCGCCCGCGTGGGCGCCCTCGCCACGGCCGATGGGGATGGGCATCCTCATGTCGTTCCCGTCGTCTTTGTCCTCGATGACGGACGGATCTACACCCCCATCGATGGAAAACCAAAGGGCGACCCCCGTGGGCTCCGCCGCCTGCGCAACATCCGGGAAAACCCCCGGGTCTCCCTCCTGGTGTCCCGGTACGAGGAGGACTGGACGCGCCTCGGCTTTGTCCTCATCCGGGGGACCGCCATGATCCTGGAGGGTGGCTCGGCGGACGGTCGCCCGGCTGAGGAGGAGGCGGAATGCCGAAGTGCCGAAGCGCTTCTCCGTGAGAAGTACTCCCAATACGAGACGGTCCCACTCGGCGGGCCGGATAGCCTCTTCATCCGCATCACCCTCGAGCGAGCGACCTCCTGGGGGATGATTTGAGGTGGAGGGGAGGCATCGATCAGCTACACGCGTGAGTCTGATCCGGCTCAGGGTTTTGTACCTACCGTTATGTTAGCTCCACGGCCATGGCCTGAGGTGTATGTCGTCAGAGCCTTTTGGACAACAAGCGCTTATAACCAAGAGACACATGTGCCGTTGACGTGGCATCTAAG
>DNYS01000237.1:1086-15477 GCA_003506735.1 Nitrospinota bacterium | reverse complement strand
CCGCTCGAACCATGTTCGGCGGGGACTCCGTCTTGGGAGAGGGGGCAGAAGTTAAAAAGCTCTCCCGGAACAAGGGGAAAAGGGCTTCCTGTCTCAAACGTTTCCCCGGCCGGGGGCGCTCCGTTCGCCCCAAAACCATGTATGCATCGATATTTCAATGCCATGGATGGATTTCGGGGCCTAAGTTCTAGATGCCGGGGGCGGAATTCGCCGGAATGTTCTTGACTTTAGGGGGCGGGGCCAAAATATTATAATTGAGGAGTCCTCTTTCGCGCCGATATATAGGGAAGAGGGCGCACAGGGCAGCCCTTCCGGTTTACGGGGGTTTCGGTCATGGCCGTTGAGATCAGCTTTCCGCTCTCGAGTCCGCAGATCACGGCGGCGGAGAAGGTGCAGAGCCAGCTTCAGAACGCCGGTGTGAATGCGCAGCATTCGATCGCCGGAGATGCGGCCAAGGATCGGCAGATGCGGACCGAAATCGTGAACGAAACCGCGGAATCGGAAAACCCCAACGTGGACGAGGAGGGCCGCCAGGGCCAGGAGTATGAGGCCAGCGAAAACAAGCGGGAGCCCGATTCCGAACCCGCCCCCGGTGAGGGGGAGAGCTCCACCTTCCACGACGATAACGATCTCCAGGGCCGGCTCATTAATGTGGTGGTCTAGCCCGGCGCCCGTTATTTTACTGAGCAAACCTGCGGCATAATGCCGAATACTCCTATCCAGGTTCCCGTTGCGGGCGTGGCCGCCTCTCTGGCGCTGCCGCCCGCGGGGGAAACGCCACAGCTTCCCGTGGGCCAAATCTTTTCGGCATCGGTGCTGGCCGCTCCTCCGGGCTCGCCCATGGGCGCGGTTCTTTTGGCGCTCGATCAGGGCACAACGGTCTTGATCCGTGCGGCGTTTCCGCTTCAGCCGGGAGAGCGGGTGGCGGCCGAGGCCGAGGCCGGGGGGAAGGGCAAGGGCCAGATCCTCCGCCTCGTGGCCCAGTCCGGGCGGCCGGGCGATGCATTCGAGGCGCTCGCTCCGGGGCAGGTGCGCCTGGCCCGGAACCAGCCGTTGACGGCGGGGCTCCAGTCGCTTTTGGGGAAGGCGAGGGGGACGATTCTCGGCCAGATTCTCGATTTCAAAAATCCGGGCTCGGCGCCGGTGCGCCTCGGCTCGCTCCAGGTGAATTTCCAGCTCGACAGCGGGGCGAAAAGCGGAGACCGGCTGTTCATCCGGCCTCAGACAGCGGGCGGCGCGCTCGGCCTGCGGGTGTTGGCAAGGGGAGGGCCCCGATCGGCCCCGGGCCTGGCCGGCCCGGCCGGCCGGATGCAGATTCTCGGGGCGGGGCCGCTGACGCGGGCCGCCCCGGCGGCGGGCGGACTTCCGGTGCGGGGCACGGTTTTGACGGGAACGGTTGTCCGGGTCATGCCGGCCCAGGCGGGCGGGGCCGGGAGTCCAGGGGCCACGGGAACAGGGGCCACGGGCGCGGTTTTTCCTCCGGGCGGGCCACAGTCTCCGTCAGGCGCTCCTCCCAATCCCCTCAATCCGCCCCAGCCATTCCCGGGGGGACAAAGCCCTCCGATACCAGGAGCGCCCGGCAGGGGCGCGGGAGCCGCCCCGGCGGCGGGAAGCGCTTCGAGAGCGGGTGGGTCCGCCAGGGCGGGGGCCGATGGCGGGCGCACGGCCTTGCTCCGCTTCGGGGGGTTCGATGCCGAGGTTCCCTGGCCGCCCGAGGCGGCGAGCACCTTTCCCGCCGGAAGCACGGTCCGCGTTTTCGTCAACCGGACGGCGCCCTTGCTCGATCTGGTCCTCCTCGCGCCCGCCGCCCAGAGCGCGGGAGGCGCGTATTTGCCCGCGGGAGGCGCGGGGAATTCGGGATTCGGGTCCGATTTGATCTCCCTGGCCGAGGGGCTGGCCGCGGCCAACCGGGCTGTCCCGGGCGGGGCGGGCCAGGCCGCGGAGGATTTGATGGAGGCCTTGAACCGGGCGGTTCTCAAGGAGGATGGCCTTTCGCCCGGAAGGGTCCGCGAGGCGATTCAGCAGGGGGGCTCGTTGCCCTCGATGGATCAGGCCGCGCCCGGGGGCAGGGGGGGAGCCGCCCCGGACCTTCGGGAAAATCTCCAATCGTTCCTCAGAGCGGTCCGCGAGGCCGGCCTTCCGGAGGGGAACGCCCTGTCCCAGCTCAGCGGCCAGGCCGAGCAGGCGCTCACGTCGGTTGAATTCCTCCGGACGGCGAACGGGCTGCGCCACATCCTCGATCAGGGGAGTTATTCCCATATCCCGTTTTCGTTCGGGGGCGAGAAGGGGACGTTGGATGTGGTCGTCCGCCGGGACGGGGAGGGCCGCCAGGCGGGCGGCGGGGAGGACGAGCAGCATTCGGTGGTGTTCCTGCTGGAGCTTCAGGGGCTTGGCCCGCTCCGGGTGGACGCCGGGGTGCGCGGAAAGCATGTTCATGCCCGGTTCACCACCCAAATCGAGGAGGTGGGACGGTTCATCGAGGCCGAGCTTCCCGCCCTGCGCGATGCGATGGAGGGCCAGGAATTCCTCATCGAAGGGCTCTCCTGGATTCATGCCCGGCCCGAGGGGGAGCCGCTGGTGCCCACCCTGGATCCGGAGGCCCCATCGGGCGAGCAATCCTTTATTAATCTAAGAGTTTGAGGGGAAACCATGGAGGAACACCGCAAGCTTCGAGAATTTATTCCCAAGGAGGCGGTTGCGCTTCAATACCGCCCGCTGGCGGAGAGCGCTCCCCGGGTGACGGCCAAGGGGATCGGGGAGGATGCCGAGCGGATTCTCGAACTAGCGCGGATTCACAATATCCCCATTCGCGAGGATGCGGATTTGACGCATCTTTTGGGAAAGCTGGAGCTTGAAACCGAGATACCTCCCTCCCTCTACCGCCTGATCGCGGAAATCCTGGCTTTTATCTATTTCGTCAACGAAAAATGGAAGCGGGAAAACGCCGCCTGACCCCTCCGGTGGGAACGCAGGCCGGGCCGATAGGAAAACAGGGCGGGGGCGGAGACTCCGGCCCGGGCGCCCGAAATCGTCCAATGAAAATGAGGGCGGCAAAACCTGCTCCAGCGTCAAAAATCCATCGGCAAATAGTGCCATGGGCGGTTTCCGGGGGCATGTATGTTTTAAGTATATTATCGTTAAATACATGTAACATGTTGAAAATAAAAGTATATAATATTTAGTATTGCAGTCCTCTCCCTCCTGCAACTCTGGCACATCTCTTGCTTTTCCTATGAGTCAATCGGACCGGCCCCGAGGAGGCGTCCCGTCCGAGAGCGCGGATTATTCGGAATCCTCTCTAGGAAGGGTAAACGGTATGGAACCAGGATCTTATGCAGTCGTCGGCGCATCGATGCTCCAGCAGCGGCGCCTCGAGATCGTGGCGAACAATCTGGCCCAGGTGAATACTCCCGGATACAAGGCCGATGTCCCCGTGTTTCGTATTGAAAAAACCTCCAAGACGGCCGGTCAGGGCAGCGCATTGGGCGATGATGTCGTGCAGCAGTCGGCCTGGAAGTTTACCCACATTAATTACAAGCAGGGCAGCTTCAGAAAAACCAACAATCCCTTGGATCTTGCCCTGAACGGCGATGGTTTTTTCGTTCTCAGGTCGCCCGGCGGCCTCCGATATTCCAGAGCGGGGCAGTTCGGGCTGAACCGCGACGGGGTCATGATCGCGAAGCAGGGCTGGCCCCTGCTGGGCGTGGACAACGGGGAAATCCGGGTTCCGAATGCCAGCTCCCAAAATAGCGGAATCTTCATCAACCAGACCGGGCAGGTTTACTCGAACGGCGAGGTTGTCGGGCAAGTTCAAATCATCGATTTTCCCAAGCCCTATGCTCTTGAGAAGCGGGGTTTTTCCAGCTTCTCCACGGTCGTTCCCGGCCAGGCAACCTTTAAGCCGGAATCGACCGATATCTTGCAGGGATATATCGAAGGCTCCAACGTGAATGCCATCGCAGAGATGGTGAAGCTAATTGAAATTGGCCGCCTGTATGAGACTTATCAGAAAACAATCAAAACCTTTGATTCGATCGATGACCGGGCGGTTAACGACCTGGGCCGAGTCGAAGAGATTCAATAGATTTCGCACCTGAGGAGGAAGAGCCTTGTTACGCGCATTGTTCACCGGGGCCACGGGAATGCAGGCCCAGCAGATCAACGTCGATGTCATCGCGAACAACCTGGCGAACGTCAGCACAATCGGTTTCAAGAAATCGCGCGCCGATTTCCAGGAACTGCTTTACGAAACCATTATTCCGGCGGGCGCGCCGTCCGCCCAGGGAAACCAGATTCCCACGGGCCTTCAAATCGGAGCCGGCGTCCGGCCCGCGTCCACGTCGCGGATTTTCACCGAAGGCGAATTCAAGCGGACAGATAACGAACTGGATGTCGCCATCGAAGGCGACGGCTTCTTCCAGGTCACCCTGCCCACCGGGCAAACGGCTTATTCCCGCTCCGGCGCCTTCAAGGTGAATAGCACCGGGGAGCTCGTGACCAGCGAAGGCTTCCGCGTTACGCCGGGGGTTACGATTCCCACAACGGCGCTCAACGTTACGATCGGAACCGACGGGACGGTGTCGGTCATCAATGCCGGCTCAACGGCGCCCACCACCGTTGGCACCCTTACCTTGGTGAAATTCCAGAATCCAGCCGGTTTGAACTCCGTGGGCCGGAACCTGCTTCTCGAAACCACCGCATCGGGCGCTCCCTTGACCGGAACCCCCGGAACGCAGGGGTTCGGGACCATCGCCCAGGGATTCGTGGAAAACTCCAACGTTAAGGTCGTCGATGAACTCGTCGCCCTGATTGAGGCCCAGCGGGCCTATGAAATCAATAGCCGCACGGTTCAGACCGCCGATGAAATGCTTCGAACAGTTTCGGATCTCAAGCGATAAGGAGCTGAAAATGCGAACCTTGATCCCGCGCATCATTCTGGCGATTTTCGTTGCGATTTCAGCCGTTGCTCCCGCCATCTCCGGGGCAGTGGAAATCCGCCTCATCCCATCCGTCGAAGTGAACGAGGGCGAGGTGTTTCTGGCGGAGGTGGCAAATTTATCGAAAGTATCGCGCAGGATCAGGGGCGAACTCGAGGATGTTTTCCTGGCTTCCGCCCCTCCTTCGGGCATGAGTTTCCGGATCAGCCGCGAAACAGTGGGCAAGTCCATCCGGAATGCTGGAATCGAGGGCGTCACCCTGGCGGGGGCGCGTGTGGTTCGGGTGCGGAACAGCACCCGGATATTGGATCAGCAAGAGATGGTTTCCGCGGTTCAGAGCTTTTTGAAATCCCGCCTGATCAACCGGAACGGGGATGTCGAGATCAAAACGATCTTCGTTCCCAGGCAAAGAATTCTTCTGCCGGGCGGCGGGAATGTTCAACTGACGGTACAGGCTCCGCCCAACACCCGCTTTATCGGGCGGACCCCCTTGATTTTGAGGGTCATTCGAGGGGCATCCGAAATTCGCCGAATTTGGGTAACCGCCGAGATCGCCATTTACATGGATGTTCCGGTTGCCCGCAGGCCAATCCGGGCCATGGAGACCTTGAAGGCGGCCGATTTCGAGTTTCGCCGGCAGGACATGGCTTCCATGCCCTCGGATACCATCACATCCGTGCCAGAGTTCCATGGCGCAATTGCCATCCGGGCGATCAGCCCGGGGAGCATGGTTCGAAAGTCGGATGTCAAATTCCCCTATCTCGTGAAGCGGGGGCATTTGGTTCATATCAGCGCCCGCAGTGGGGGGCTGTCCATCACGGCTATCGGAAAATCATTGGACGCCGGACGAAAAGGCGATTTGATCCGCGTGATCAACATCGACTCGAAAAAGCCGGTTCACGCCCGTATCGTAGGAGCTTCCTCCGTTGAAGTCCTTTTCTAGGGTACCTGCCATGCGACTCATCATTATCCGTTCGATAGGTTGTTCGTTGCTTTCCTTATCCTTGATTGCGGTGAGCGCACCTGAGAGCAACGGGCAGCCCGCCGGAGGAAGGGGGACAGTGTCGCGGGGCTCCAAGCGCTTCCGGAGCGTCCAGTCGTTTCGTCGGACCCGGCCCGCGCGCCCAACCGGCCAATCGGGGAAGAAGGGCGTCTTCGCCTCCCTGGACGGGCGGGATAAAGGCTCCCTCTGGAGCGATCGAAGCCCGTTTTTCTTCACGGACAAACGCGCCTCCCGCGTGGGCGACATTATTACGGTGCTCATCAGCGAGTCATCGAACTCGAAGAAAGAAGCCGATACCTCTATCGACAGGCAAAGCAACCTGACCTTTACCGTCCCGTCCCTGCCGGGATACGGCGAACCGACGAACACCAACGTCGGTTCGCGGGCGAGGCGGTTTGACCCCTCCGACGCCCTGCGGACCACTTCGAAGGTCGATCACAGTGCCGAGACGGATGTCGAGCGGACGGACAATCTGACCGCGACCATTTCCGCCCAGGTGGTGGAAGTGCTCCCGAACGGCAATCTGTTCATCGAGGGACGAAAGGAGCTCACGACCCAAAAGGAGACCCTGATCGTCATGTTGAGCGGAATTGTCCGCCCGCAGGACATAGCGCAGGACAACACTATCCAATCCAAGTTCATGGCGGATGCCAAAATCGTCTACACGGGCGACGGCATTCTCGAAGAAGCCCAGTCGCCGGGGTGGCTGACACGCGTTGTTACGAAACTATGGCCGTTCTAGAGGGTAATTTGGAAATGCAGATTTGCCGCTGGCATAGGCGCTTCCGTCTGGCCGCCATTGTCTCCGCCCTTGTCTTGGGGGTGATGGTGTTCCTCTCGGGCACCGCCAAGGCCGTCCGCCTCAAGGATATCGCCACGGTCAAAGGGGTCCGGTCGAACCAGCTCATCGGCTACGGGCTCGTTGTCGGCCTCAACGGGACGGGCGATGGAAACGACCCGTCTTTTACGGCGCAGTCGCTGTCGAGCTTTCTGAAAAAACTCGGCATCAATACCCCCGCAAGCTCGTTTAACGTGAAAAACGTGGCCGCGGTGGCGCTGACGGCCGACTTGCCGCCTTTCGCCCGCGTGGGTTCGCGAGTCGATGTAACGGTGTCGACCATCGGCGATGCCAAAAGCCTCCTCGGCGGAACGCTCCTTTTGAGTCCGCTTCGGGGAGTGGATGGCGAGGTCTACGTCGTGGTGCAAGGGGCGGTTTCGCTCGGAGGCGGGTTCGCGTTCGCCGGAGCCACGGGGACCGGTGTTCAGCGGAATCATCCCACCGTCGGACTCATCACGAATGGCGGGAGCGTGGAGAAGGAAATCAGACAAAATTTCTGGCGCCAGAAGGCGATCCGGCTTGCTCTCAATAGTCCGGATTTTACAACCGTCTCGCGGGTCGTGACAGCGATCAACGGCGCTTTCGGGGATCAGGTGGCCCAGGCCCGGGATTCCGGGACGGTGGATATAAACCTTCGGGGCATCGCCAAAAACGCGGTGCAGGCCATCGCCCAGATCGAGCGCATCGAGGTCGTAACGGACCGAAAGGCCATTGTCGTGATCAACGAGCGGACGGGCACCATCGTCATGGGCGAAAACGTGCGGATCTCAACCGTGGCCATCAGTCACGGGAATCTCAACATTGTCATCCGTGAAGACTCCCTGGTCTCTCAGCCCGAGGCATTTGCGCCGGATTCGGCGCAGACCCAGATCATCCCGAAAACGGAGATCACGGTGACGCAGGAGAAACGGAGCCTGGTCGTTTTGCAGAAAACCGTCAGCATCGGAGATGTCGTTCGGGGCCTCAATGCGATTGGGGTCTCGCCGCGGGACTTGATCGCCATCCTGCAGGCGCTCAAAGGGGCCAATGCCCTGGATGCCGAAATCAAATTGATTTAAGGCGCGCGGAGCGCCCGATTGCATAATGTTCATGCTGTAGTGCCGGCCCCGGGTTGACTCGCAAAAGCTGTGGCCGGCGAGGAGAGCGGGAAATGATTGGAAATCTGGGCAACGTATCTCCCGAACACTTGCGGGCCATGACCCTCCAAAATTCCGGTTCCTTGTCAAAACAAATCGAGACCCTAAAGGCGAGCGGCGACGATGCCAAGATAAAGCAATTCAGCCAGGATTTCGAATCCTTGTTCGTTCAGCGGCTTTTGAAGGAAATGCGCAAGAGCGTGCCCAAGAGTGGCTTGATGGAGAAGAACCTCAGCATGGATTGGTTCGAAAGCATGTTCGACGAAGCGATTTCAAAGGAAGTCTCGAAGGGAACCGGCATCGGAATGTCCAAGGTCATTTATGAGCAACTGACCCGGAAGGAGGACGTGACCAGGCGCTACTCCAACCTGGTGCCCAACGGGGGAAAAGTGGAGGATTCCGCCCCATCCCGAAATGCGGCCGGGAAACCGGAGGCAGGCGGTCCGGAGATGACCCAACCGGGGAGCGGATATTATGAATGATCATACGGAGAATCTTCTCGACGTACTCGAAAAAGAATTTGAGGCCTATGAGGATTTGGAGGGAATCCTCTTGAAGGAAAGGGAAGTCCTGCGCCGCCCCAAGTTCGCCAATTTCGAGGAGCAAATCGGTTTGAAGGCCCAGGTCGTCCACCGCATCCGCGCCCTGGAGCAGGAGCGGACCCGGCTGATGGCCGTCCTCTCCTCCGAGCAGGGCCAGGACACCAAAAACCTTCACCTCATCGACCTGGTGCGGAACACCCCCCCTCCGCTGGCCAAAAGATTTATGAATGTACGCGGCCGCCTTCGTGAGACGACCGATCGGGTGAAGCAGGTTAACGAGATCAACCGCCAAATTATCGGGGAACTTCTTTCGGTCATGAACGGGGTGATGGACTCCGTTCAGTCGGCGTTCGCCGATCCGGCGATGTACGGCATCGAGGGGAAGTTAGGCAAAAAAAGGGTTCAGGGCGGCGATTTTGTTTTTCAGTCGGTTTAGAGACATAGGCGGTAAGCGCAAATGGGACTTCAGACAGCACTGACCATCGGAAAAGAGTCTCTCCTGGTCACCCAGGCGGCATTGCAGACGGTTGCCCATAATATCGCCAATGCCGGCGTTGAGGGCTATTCGCGTCAAGAGGTCGTCCTCGTCAATAATCCGCCGGTGACGGGATTTATTGGCACCGGCGTGCGTCTCGAAACGGTCCGCCAGGTAGTGGACCGGTTCCTGAACGCTCAAATAGCACGCTTTAAATCCGAGGACGGCTCCCTCAGCGCCCAGGCCAGTGGAGTCCTGGCCACCGAAGCCTTCCTGAACGAGTCCGGAACCGAGGGCGGAATCGCCGGCGCCATCAATAAATTCTTCGCGGCGGCCGAGGATTTAGGCACCACGCCCGAAGGCGCCGCCGAGCGAAACGGTTTGGTCAACGCGGCCGGAATTTTGGCGGAAAAGTTCAACCGCCTGGGCAAAGCGGTCGAGGACCTGCAGATCGGGGCCGACCGGAATATCACCCGTGCCATCGACGAGGTGAACCAGTTTGCGGAGCGCATCGCACGGTTAAACTCCGATATTTTGGTGGGCGAGGCCAGCGGAGACACCGAAAACGACCTTCGCGACGAGCGCCGGCGAATTCTCGAGGATCTCTCCGAGCGAGTGGACGTTAACGTTATTGAAGAGACGAACGGCTCATTGCTGATCTTCGTCGGCAGAAGTGCGCCCCTGGTTTCACGAAGAATATTCAACAAACTCGTTGGAGAGCAAAACCCCAACAACGTGGTTGGGAACACGCCGCCGGTTGCCCTTCAGCGCGTTTTATTCGAAGACCGGGGTAATGTGCGAGTCGATATCTCTTCGCGGATTACGAACGGCAAAATCGGGGGATTGCTCGAATTCCGGGATACGACGCTGAAAAATCTCCTCGACGACATCAACACCATCGCGGCGACCATCGTCAACGAAGTCAACATCATCCATAAACAGGGTTTCGGCCTGGACGGAAGTACCAACCTGGACTTTTTCCAGCCCCTTAAGGTCAGCCTCAAGGGGGGCAGTTCAAACAGCAAGGACGTGGCGACGGGCAACCCCAATGTACAGTCCGTATTGTCGAATTCAAAAATATTCGACGCAACGGCGCTCACGATGGCGGATTACAAACTCGAATTTACGTCCTCGACAACCTTTACCATCACCGACACGGACACGAACCAGAAGCTCAATGCCACCCAGGTGTCGATTGACGGAGGTCCCCTGGGAACGGACCCGGCGGTCACCACGTTTAATTTTACCGGCGGATCGGTGACGGCCGAATTCGAGGGAATCCGGATCGTCGTTCAAAAATTCAGCGGCGACCCCCAAACAGGGGATTCTTTCACCGTTTCCGTCCGCACGGGGGCCGCCAAGAAATTCGCCTTCAACAACCTCCTTGCGGCCGACATCAGTAAAATCGCCACGGCCGGCGTACCGGGCTCCCCGGGAGACAACGCCAACGCCCTGAAACTCGCCAACCTGCGGGGGGATGTCGTTGCGGGCCGGAATACGGCGACGATCAGCGATTTCATGAACGGAATTATTTCAAATTTTGGCTCTCTGAGCAGAAACATTACCGACCGCCAGGAAGTCACCAGCCAGGTAAAAGACGCCCTGAATACCAACCGCGAGGAGGTGTCTGGCGTATCGATCGACGAAGAGATGGTGACCATCATCCTGTTTCAGCAAAACTTCGCGGCGAGCGCGAAGGTAATTTCCACGATTACCGACCTTTTGCAGCAGGTAATCGATATCATCAGATGAAGGTGAGTCTGGAGGAGCGGTAGGAAATGGGCAATACGAAAATCACGACGGCGCAGCGCTTCCGGATTGCCCAAAGCGCCATCCGTACGACCCAGAGGCGTGTCCTGGAGGTTCAGGAGGATATCGTCACCGGAAAGCGCGTCCGGAAGGCATCGGACGATCCGGGCAGCTTCTCGAAAATCCTGAACCTCCGCCGAATCATTGCCGACAGCAACCAGTTCACCCGAAATATTACGCGAAGCACCGCCTTTTCCAACGTCACCGATCAGACCCTCCAGCAGATCCGCGACCTGGTCGTCCAGGCGCGGGTTATCGGTCTTCAAGAGGCCGGGGCCCCTGCGGACTCCGTTACCCGGGCCGGCGGGGCCGTGCAGATATCGAGTATTCGCGATAGCATCATCCAACTGGCGAATACCCAGGTCGGGGAGCGCTTTATCTTCTCGGGCACCGATATAGCCACCGCCGCCTATAACAGCAGCGGGGAATATCAGGGCAATCAGGGCAAGGTCAACGTGAATGTGGGGATCGGCCAAGCGAACGCCATCAACGTCGCCGGTTCGAGCTTTTTGTCCACGGACCTCGACCCGGATATTTTTCAAACCTCCGCTTTCATCAAGGGCACGGCGCCGGTGACGGATGAATTCCGCATAGACGGAACGAACAATCAGCTCGTCATCCGGGATCAGCAGCCCGTGGTGACGGACACCACCGTCACGATTGCGGCGGGTACGCGTACTGGCGCGGTGCTCGCCGCCGAGGCCGAACTTAAAATCAACAACACTATCAAGGTTGTGACCTCCACCAACAGCTCAATATCCATTATCGAGGAAGGCGGAAAAGCAACCGACACAATTAACGTGGGAGTGGGAATCAAGACGGGGACCGCTCTTGCCACCGAGCTTGCAACGGCAATTAACGCATCCACTGCGCTGAGGGGCGCAACCGCCGCGGGCGGGACTGGATATGCTGTGACCTACAATGTCGCGACGGATGAGTTCACCATTACGGGCGGGACGGAATCGATCTCCGTCAGAGTGGGCGTGGCCTCCACCGACGGGGCGCTGGGGACGCTGATGGGCTTCACGGTGGAGCCCTCGACTCCATCGCTCTCCACGGTAACGGACGAGGCGCTCACCGGAACCAAAGTCACCTACGACAGCGCGGCCGACCAGTTTAAATTCACCCGGTCCGGGACCGGCGCGACCGACTTTCAGGTTTTGAGCGTGGGGACGGCTGCCGCCAGCACCGCCGCCAGTGCATTTGGTTTCTCGGCGGACTCTCTCCAGGGGAAATCGTCCACCTCTTCAACGGCAGTGGCGTTCAACGTCCTTGCCGGGGCCAACGACAGATTTTCCGTCGCGGTGGACGGCGGAGGCAACACGGTCATCACCATCGGCCCTGGGGTGTTCACGGGCGAATCCCTGGCCTCCAATATCGAACTCACCATCAACAATAACGTGAAGCAAATTCCGGCCACCAATAACACCATCACGATCCTCGAAGACGGCGGAGCTCGCTCGGAGACATTCACCATCGTGGCGGGGACGAGAACCGGCGCGGCCATCGCTTTGGAGCTGCAAACCCTCATCAATGCCTCCACCACGCTGAAGGGCGCAACCGCCGCGGGTGCGGCCGTAGGGTATACGGTGGTTTACACCGCCGCGACGGATAAATTTACGATCACAAAAGACAACCCGGCCGTTTCGGTGGGCGTGGATGTGACAAAGAGCGACCTGGCTTCTCTTTTGGGCTTTTCGGCGACATCCCCCTTCAGCACCTCGGTCACATCGGACACGAACCTCACCGGGGCGAAGGTCGATTACAACGGGTCGTTCAAGGACAGCTTCACGGTCACTTCGCCCAGCGTGGGTGCGGGTTCCTCGATCGCTCTGACCCCCGACGGGGCCCAGGACATTCTTGTCACGCTCAACCTGAACGGGGCAACGCTCGTCGCGTCGAAATCCACCCGCCTCACGGACCTGAATGGCGGAAAAGGCGTTAGGTCCGGCTCGATATTAATCACGAACCGGGCCGGGGCGACGTTTACGGTCGATCTCTCCACGGCAGCCGATATCACCGATGTCATCACGAAAATCGAGGCGGCGGTCACGGGTGTAAAGGTGAGGATCGGGGCCGACGGGAAAAGGCTGATCCTGACGGATTCGAATTCTCCCATCGTGTCCAACCTCATCGTCAAGGATGTGGGGGGCACGACCACGGCGTTTGATCTTGGAATCGATGCGAATATTCCGGGGAATATAACGGGCCGGGATATGGACCCGAAAGTATCCGCCGAAACGGCGGTATCGGCGCTCAGGGACGGAGCGGGCGTTCGGCTGGGAACGGTGAAGGTGAGAGCCGCGGAAATCGATCTGGACCTTGGCTCGAAAATCGTTGTGAGCGACATTTTAAAAGCCATTTCGGAAAATACTACCGCGAATGCGGAGGCCACGATCAGCGCGGATGGAAAAAACCTGAAGCTCGCTTCGAGGGATGGGAATTCAAGCGCGCTGCTGACGGATATCACGGGCTCCTCGGTCCGCGACCTGGGGTTCCAGGGGGGGAACAATCTGGTCGGACTCCTTGATGTGTTGGGGGAGGCGCTATTGCGGAATGATGGGGATACCATCCAGAAGACGTTGGATGAATTCACAGCCACCCTCGACCGAATTGGCCTGCAGCAGGTGATCGTGGGGGAGGTGGTCCGTCAGTTCGAGAGGATCAGCGCCCGGAACGAGGAGGTGATCCTGGCCTTCGCAGAAATTCTGTCCAAAGAAGAGGATACGGATTTCACCCAGGCCATTACGGAGTTTTCGGTATTTCAAACGACGCTTGAAGCCGCGTTTGCCTCGACGGCGCAAATTCTTCAGCTCAGCTTGTTGGATTTTATTCGGTAGCGGGGAGATGTTTTTAAACGGTGCGCCTTGTGCGCATGGGTTTCATTGTGTAGTTTCTCGGCCGACAGGAGGTTTTCTTCGGGAATCGACGAATATCACCGCAGCCCGGCACTGGAGAATTGGCTCGTGCTTATTCTTACCCGTAAAGTCGACGAAACCATCATGGTGGGAGACAAAATCCGCGTGGTGGTCGTGGACGTTAAGGGACGCCAGGTCCGTATCGGTGTGGATGCGCCCGCCGATACGAAAATCTACCGCGGAGAAATATTCGACAAGATTCAAGAAGAAAACAACCGGGCCTCTCGGGTGGACGCCCAGGAGCTGAAAAATGCGGCAGACCTATGGAGCAGAATGCGTTCTGGAAGAGGCGGTGATGGAGATTGAAACGTCTCTTTTCGGAAAAATACAAGTATCCGACGAAGAAATAATCGATTTCCCCGAAGGCCTCATCGGCCTTCCGGACCTCAAGCGTTTCGTTTTGATCGAAGATGAGGAAAAAAAGCCTTTCCAGTGGCTTCAGTCCCTCGATAATGTAAAATTGGCCTTTGTTGTCATCGAGCCAAAATGGCTGGTTCCGGATATCGTTTTCGATATTTCGGAGGATTTGGCCGCCTCGCTCGAGATCGATTCGCCGGAAAATTATCAGGCCCTGGCCATTGTAACGATTCCCGAAGATCCCCAACTGATGACGGCCAATCTCAAGGGCCCGCTCCTGTTTAACCCCGATGTCCGGAAGGCGGCCCAAATCGTCAGCGACGATCTTCCGATTCAATTTCGGATTCTTGACGCCGCCGAATCGTAAGCGGCCCGG
>DNYS01000237.1:0-1058 GCA_003506735.1 Nitrospinota bacterium | reverse complement strand
TGAGGAAAGATTGGGGAGCCGGTGGCCGCCATCACCGACGCTTGAGGAGCGGCAAATTGGCCAAAGGGAAAAACCGGGCCAGACGGGAGAGGCGGCAAAAGGCGCTTTCTTCTCAAAAGGCTCCCAGCTCCGGAACCTCCCTGGTATCGCCCGGAAACAAACTCCGGGAAGGGGACCTTGCCGGAGCGAAATGCGCCTGCGCCGAAATCCTCAAGGGGGAGCAGGCCCCGGATAAAATCCGGATGGCGGAACCCGGGGACCCGGCCGAGGTTTCCAGGCTATTTGAGGAGGCCATCCAGCTCCATCAAGCGGGTCAGATGGATCGGGCGGGACCACTCTACCGGCGAATATTAGATTTCGATCCCGCCCATGCTGATGCGCTTCATTTTCTCGGCGTCATCGCTTTCCAGAATCAAGACTTGGAAGAGGCCCTCTCTCTCATCTCCCGGGCCGTCGAGCAAAACCCCGCAGCCCCCCATTACCACACCAACCTGGGCCTGGTTCATCAGGCTGGAGGAAGGCTGGACGAGGCCGCCGCAGCCCTGAATAATTCCCTGGCCCTGAATCCGGACGGGCTCGAGGCGCTGAGCAACCTGGCGGGCGTGTTGACGATTCAAGGAAAAATCGATGAAGCGATTGCCCTTTGCCGCCGGGCGCTTGAAATTGACCCGAACCATGCCGACGTTCATAACAATCTCGGAAGTTCCCTCAAAAGACAGGGCGATTGGAGTGGGGCGATCGCCTCCTACGAACGGGCCATCGAGATCGAACCCAACAACGCCGCCGTTCACAACAATCTTGGAATCTCCCTCAAAGGAAAGGGCGATTGGGGTGCGGCAACTGTCTCCTTCCAACGGGCCATCGAAATTGAACCCCATTATGCGGAAGCGCACACCAACCTCGGGATTCTCTTCAACGATCAGAATCGATTCGATGAGGCGATTGACCTGTGCCGCCGGGCGCTTGAAATTGATCCAAACAATGCCGACGCGCACAACATCATCGGAGTGGTCATGCATGGGCAGGGAAAATACGATGAGGCGGCGGAGTCCTACCGG
>DNYS01000018.1:13792-24222 GCA_003506735.1 Nitrospinota bacterium | reverse complement strand
CGCGGTATCCCCCCCCTTGAAATAGAGCGGCATCATCGCCGGGGACAATTCCGAGATTAGGTCAATCGGCCTTTTCAGGTCGTCGGTCAGATACTTTTTCAGGCGCGCCGAAACCATGGCCGCACCCCGGTTCGTAAATTCATAAATGGCGGGACCCACATCCACCCGGACCCGGACCTCCCTTACCGCCTTTGTTTCAGGTTTTTTCTGGGCCGGCATGGCCGGCTGGGGCGACGCTGGGGCGGCGCGGACAAGCGGATTCACGGCGCGCATTTTGGCTTTCGCGGCCTTTTCTTTTTCCGCGCGTGCCTGGCTTTTCGCGGCGTTTTTTTTCTGAATCGGCCGGATATAAAAATAATCCCACGCGACCAGAACGCCAATCGAAAGAACCGCGGCGAGAATTGCATTTTTATCCATTCATTGCGTCTCCGTCCGGCCCGTTAAGGAACCGGATCTATTCCACCCGGGTGAAGGGGATGACATCGGGCAAGCCGGCGAACGGCGAGCCAAAGCGCCCGGCCGGGCGAATGGCGGCGGAACGCCTCCTTGGCATACTGGGAGCATGACGGGTGGAACCTGCAACTTCCCGGAATGACAGGAGAAATCAGGAGTTGGTAGCCCCGGATCAATACGGTTGCGCCAAATGAAATGATACTGCGGACCATCGCAAGCAACCCTTCAGCGCCGGCCTGGCTCAAGGGCATCCATAAACGCCTTTTCAATTTCTTTTTGCTCCGCGCCAACCATCGGGTGGCGAACCACAACTACCACCTCCGCCCCTGCCGGCATCCTGCATCGATTTCGGCGAAATATTTCTCGAATTATTCTTTTGGCGCGATTGCGTTCAACGGCATTTCCGAATTTACGGGAAGCGATAACGCCCATTCGAACCTGATCGCCGACGCCTTGCAACAAAAATAAAACAAAATGCCGACATTGGCGTTTCGCGCCCTTGCTTAAAATCCGTTTAAAATCCGGACCCCGCCGAATGCGCATGTCCGGCTGGAATTTTTGGCTCACTCCCCCGTCTCTGGTTGGATGGGAAAGCGCCTCGATACATCAAGCGCCTATACCGAAAGTTTTTTCCGCCCCTTGGCGCGCCGGCGCTTAATGATCGCCCGGCCGCCGCTGGTCTTCATTCGGTGTCGAAACCCGTGTGATTTTGCCCGCTTGTTCCGGTTCGGCTGATACGTTCTCTTCACTTTCCTGTCCCGTTTCTCCGCGCTCTGCCCGAAAAGGGAATGATGCGGCTCTATTTCTCTGGATTCCCCAAAAAGCAGTGCAAACAATAGCCATGCGGGTCGGGGTTGTCAAGAAATCATGGGCCCAAATGGGCGCCCCGGACACTTCGCAAAAAACCACGAAATGCTCTTAATTACAGAATTCAACCGCCGCCCGAAATCCAATGCCGCGGGATCACTTTTACCACAAAGTTCGCCTTCAGTTCCAATCCGGAGAAAGAATTGTTTTTCACAATAAAAATCAATTACTTCCAAAATTATTCAGATTTCTGTGGAAAACCCCGGACATACGTCATATTTTTGTGGAAAATATATCTAATAAGATTCATAATCCACAGAAATGTCTGCGTGGAATAAAAACCCACTTTGCCCGAAAGACGTGTACCGACCTTACTATTTGTTCACCCTTTGTTCGTTTCCTGTTTTTTTGAGTCCGCGATGAATGACCTGTGGGTCAAGTGCCTGGGAAAAATTCGCGAGGAGGTTTCTCCCCAAACATTCGACCGGTGGTTTGCTGCCTCTCTTCAGGATTCATTTACGGACACCACGCTGACCGTTCGGGTTCCTGATCAATTTTCCGCCGAAACCATCCGGGCCCGGTATTGGAGCATTCTAACCGAGGTGGTGCGCCAGGAGGGGGGCAACCATGTGACCCTCCATCTGATTTCGCCAAACGGATCTCAGCAACGGGTTGGGGTGGGCGCGCCGCTTGAGCCACCGAATCCCGCACCGGCTCTCGTTCCACCGCCTATCAAAGCGCAAAAACCGGATTTTTTAAATCCCAAATATACTTTCGATACTTTCGTCGTCGGGGCATCGAATCAGCTTGCCCATGCCTGCAGCCTGCGGGTATCGAACGAGCCCGGCTCAACACTCAACCCGTTGTTTATTTATGGCGGTGTTGGCCTGGGCAAAACCCACCTTCTCCATGCCATTGCACATGCCTTGCTTGAAAATCGGCCCTACGCGCGCATTTATTACACATCGGCGGAAAATTTCATCAACGAGCTCATCAGTTCGCTCCAGCGAAATCATATGAACGAATTCAGAAGCAAATACCGGAAAATTGACGCTTTACTGGTGGACGATATCCAATTTCTCGCCAAAAAGGAAAGAACGCAGGAAGAATTTTTCTTCACCTTCAACGCCCTGTACGAAGCCGGCAAGCAGATCATTATCACCAGCGACCAGGTGCCGAGGGACACCCCTGGCCTCGAGGAACGACTGCGTGCACGCTTTGTCTGGGGAATGATGGTGGATATCGGCATTCCGGACTTCGAAACAAAAGTGGCTATTCTCCAGAAAAAAGCGGTTGAGCAAAACTTTTACCTGTCAGTGGATGTGGCCCATTTCGTCGCCGAGAAAGTTCGCTCCAATATCCGCGAACTCGAGGGCTGCCTCATCAAGCTCATATTCCATGCCTCCCTACATGGAACCGACATCGATCTCCCCGTCGCCGAGGACATACTAAAACAAATCATCAGAGAGCCCTCGCGCGTTACGACCATCGAAAATATCCAGCGGATCGTTTGCGAGCACTACCAGATTCGGATCAGCGATCTAAAATCCAAGAACCGCTCCCAGGCATTCACGCTTCCCCGCCAGATTGCCATGTTCCTCAGCCGGGACCTAACCTCCGCCTCCACTACCGAGATTGGACGTCGGTTCGGCGGAAAAGACCATTCCACCGTGATTCACTCCACCCGCAAAATTCAAAATCTCATCGACACAAACGCTTCCCTTTCGGCCACCATTCAGCGCCTTAAAGAAAGGGTTGAGCTGTCACAATAATGAGAATTCCCCGTGAATAAGCGTGGTGGTTTTCCACAACATTCTCGTAATTTCCGTTATCCCCACTTTTCCGCCCCAACCCACATCCAACATTCCACAGACAGGACCCTTAACATCCAACAGTTTTTCAATAACCTAAACAGGTTTTCCACTTTTCCACCGCCCCTACTACTACTACTAATTAGATCTTAATTAATAATAGATATAAAAGGACCCCGGAAAACTTTGCATCTTCAAAAAATTTCCCTCCAAAATTTCCGCAATTACAGCAAAGCCGAGTGGATCCCCGGTCGAAGTTTTAATTATTTGTTCGGCCCGAACGGGGCCGGAAAAACCAACCTACTGGAAGCTATTTATTTTTTGATCCATCTCCAGTCCTTCAGGAGAGTTCAGCGGGCCGGAATGATCGGGCGTGGGGCCGATGGAATGTATTTGATGGGCGCGTTCGGGAATGCGGAAGGAACCCAATTGGTGCGCCTGGAGGCGGCGGTAAGCGGGGAAGCGCGAAAATATAAGGTCAACGGAAAGGAAGAGCAGGATTTGGTGTCTTATTTGGGGCAGGTTCATGCGGTTGTTTTTTTTCCGGAAAGTCTTCGTTTTGTGAAGGAGGGCCCGTTTTTGAGAAGGGTGGCGTTTGATCGCGCCATAGCGGCGGAAAACGCGCCGCATCTTCCGGAGGCGAGAGAGTACAGCCGGCTTCTTCGGGAACGGAATAGGCTTTTGAAGCGGGGCGGGGACTCTGGTATGATGGATGTCTGGGAGCGCAGGTTGTTAAGGGTGGCATCCCGGATAGTGGTTCGCCGGTATTTGTATTTAAAATCCCTCCGCCAGCTAATGCCCGCTTTATGCCGACGTATGGGAATCGACCCCTCTTTGGAAATAGTTTACCGCTTTATCGGCAAAAGCGATTCTCGTAGCTGGGACAGTTTGTTGGAGAAAACTGGATTGGGGCAAGAGGAAAAAGCCCTCGAGTCCGAGACTGAGGGAATCCTCCAGGAAATGGCGCGAGACGTGGCCGGCCGGGAAAGAGAACAAGGAAGGACTTTATGGGGTCCGCATTTGGACGATTTTGAGATTTTTTGGGACGGGAGAAAAGCCAAAGAATCGGCCTCTCAGGGAGAACAGCGATTATTAACAATAATATTGGCGATCTGTGGCGCAGAAAGCTATAAGCAGAAGAAAAACGACGATCCGATTGTCTTACTGGACGATCTAAGTTCGGAACTGGACCAGAGCAAGCGAATGGCAGTTCTGAAATACCTAGAAACAATGGGGGCGCAGGTGTTTATTACATCTACCGAGCGACCGGCGGTGGGGAAAAACTTAGAGGACTCCCGGATTTTTGCCATCGAGAAAGGTAAAATAACCGCCCCCTAGAATGGTTGCCGCAAGTTTTTGTGGCGACCCGGAATTGAGAAAAATGGCACAAAAAACAAAAATAAAACCCAAGAGCAAATCGAAAAAAGCGTTGGTCTCCAATGGCGTAAGCAGCTATTCCGCAAAAGATATCCGGGTCCTGGAAGGGCTGGAGGCGGTCCGCAAACGTCCAGCAATGTATATCGGTACGACCGGTCCGGCGGGCTTGCACCATTTGGTATATGAGGTGGTGGACAACTGCGTCGATGAGGCGATGGCGGGGTATGGCGACCGGGTCGATGTGACCATCAACGAGGACGATTCCGTCACGGTGAGCGACAATGGCCGAGGTATTCCCGTTGACAGGCACCCCACCGAGAAAATTTCGGCAGCGGAGGTGGTCTTAACGAAGCTGCACGCCGGCGGAAAGTTCGAGAATAGCGCCTATAAGGTTTCAGGCGGTTTGCATGGGGTAGGGGTATCGTGCGTCAACGCGCTTTCCGAGTGGATGAACGTAGAAATTCGCCGGGACGGAAACCTACATATCATTATGTTCGATCGAGGCATTCCGCGCTCGCGGCTCAAAAAAGACCGGAAGGTGAGATCCGCCGGGACCACCATCACCTTCAAGCCGGATGCCGATATTTTCGAAACCCTCGAATTCAGTTTCGAGACATTGGCGGTTCGTTTGCGCGAGCTCGCCTTTTTAAACAACGGCCTCAAGATCGTTCTCGAGGACACCCGGGCGGACAAAAAAGAGGAGTTTTTGTATAAGGGTGGAATTGTTTCTTTCGTGGAGCATTTGAACCGCTCCAAGGAGCCCGTCCACAAAAAACCCATCTATATTAAGATAGAGCGTAATCAAAATATCGTGGAAGCGGCCCTCCAGTACAACGACGGCTACAACGAAACAATTTACTCCTATGCCAACAACATCAACACGACCGAGGGCGGCACGCACATGATCGGATTCAGGGCGGCCCTAACCCGGACGATCAACCGTTACGCCACCGCGAATAATTTACTGAAAAACACTCCGGCCCCGTCGGGGGACGATGTCCGCGAGGGACTGACGGCCATACTGAGCGTGAAATTACCCGAGCCCCAGTTCGAGGGACAGACAAAATCAAAGCTTGGCAACTCGGACATGAAGGGAATCGTCGAGCAGGCCGTCAACGATGGGCTGGGCACGTTTTTCGAAGAAAATCCGCCCATAGCCCGGCGGATCATCAGCAAGGTGATCCAGGCGGCCCAGGCGCGCGAGGCGGCCCGAAAGGCCCGCGATCTGACCCGCCGCAAGGGGGCGCTCGACAGCGGGTCGCTGCCCGGAAAACTCGCCGATTGCTCCGAGCGCGACCCCTCTTTGTGCGAGCTATTTCTGGTCGAGGGCGAGTCCGCCGGCGGCTCGGCCAAGCAGGGCCGCGATCGCACCTACCAGGCGATTCTTCCCCTGAAGGGGAAAATTTTAAATGTCGAAAAGGCCCGGCTCGACAAGATGCTCGGCCACGAAGAGATCCGGGCCATGGTGACCGCCATCGGCACCGGCATCAAGGAGGATTTCGACAGCGACAAGCTGCGCTATCACAAGATCGTTATCATGACTGACGCCGACGTGGACGGCTCTCATATCCGAACTCTGCTCTTGACCTTTTTTTACCGCCACATGCGCCCCCTCATCGAGCGGGGCCGCCTGTATATCGCACAGCCCCCTCTTTACAAAGTGAGACGGGGCAAGAAGGAACTCTATATCAAGGACGACGTGGCGTTCGAGAATTTCATCATCTCGGCCGCGATTGAAGACGCGGAATTCGTTTCGGGACAAAACGGCGCCCCGGGGAGAGCGAAGAAAAAACCGGCCAAAAAGAAGGCCAAGGCCGGCGCCGCGAGCGGTGCCCTGAAGGGCAAGAAATTGCACGATCTTTTGTTGTTGTTGGGAGACGCCGACCTGACCCGGAAATACTACGTCAGGCGGGGAATGGACATGCGGATTATTCGGCTTCTCGCCGATGAGCCGGACATGGACATCAAAAAAGTTTTTGCCGCAAAGGGAGTCAAGGATCTCGAAAAGATGGTTAAGCGCTATTTCAAGGAAGAATTTCCCGGCGAAAGCGGGCCCAAAATCGAACTTCGCAAGGACGAGGAAACGGGCGAATGCCGGGCGGTTTTATTCCACACCCGGCTGGCGGACAGAGATCTGGTCACGCGGATTGACGCCTATCTGCTCGAGTCGAAAGAATTCAAGAAATTCCGCGCAGCCTCCAGCCATATAGCCGCCATCGGAGAGCCGCCTTTCGTCATCCGGAGCGGAGAGGAAGAGCTTTCGGTCAACCACGGGGAAGAGCTTCTCCACCAGTTCCGGGCGCTTGGCCAGAAGGGGCTTGCCATTCAACGGTACAAGGGCCTCGGCGAGATGAATCCGGATCAGCTGTGGGAAACGACGATGGATCCCGATCGGCGCACATTAAGAAAAGTCGTTCTCTCGGACAATCTCCTCGAAACCGAGATTGTCTTTTCCACACTCATGGGCGATGCGGTCGAACCGCGCAAATCCTATATCGAAAAACACGCTCTCGAAGTGCAAAACCTCGACGTTTAAGTCCCCTGAATTCGAAACGCAAGAAACCCAAGAGCGAAGGCGCGAGCCTCAAAAACGCTTCTTTGCCTCGCTGCACCGTTTTTAGAATCTATCCGGACCCCCCCTTTGCCGCCGTTCAAAACCGCCGCCCGCCGGATTCGGGCACAGGGGCGCCGCGGGACAGTTTCGCTCGCCTAAAACCGGTACTCGGCATGGCATCTCATGCACATACCCCGGAGGTCGGCGAGAGCGGCGGGCAACGGGCTCATTTTTTTGCGCCCGCCAATTTTCCGAGCCGGATCGCCAATCCCCGGAGCTGGCGGGAGAGCACAAGAATGTTTTGATCGCCCTTCGTTCCGCTAGCGGAGGGAAGCCGTTTTGCGGTGGCGTCGATTTTTTTAGCTAGGTCGGATATTTCGTCGAAGACGATGTCGCTGGCAAACCCCAGGAACGGAGTAAGCACGATGAATTTGACCAGCCCCTCGCAGGCCTCCCCCGTCGGGGCCATGACATCTGCCACCTCGGCCGCCTCGGTCTCCTGGGCCTGAGTTCTTTCCGGGATGACGGCGGCGCCGGTAAAAAAAGAAGAAAAAAACAAACTCCGCCCATGCGGATGAGCGTCCCTCGACGGTTGCGTGCCATTGCCTCTCCTCGTTCGCCTGCGGTGATCCGAAATGTTCCCGGGGCCCGAAATTCGGCGTTGCCGCATCCGCGCGCGGCCCGGCCGCCAAGAATGACCCCGATTCAGGGGAAGACCATAGAGCCCTTTAAATTCCCCGGCAACATCCGCCCGCCCGCTTCTTTGTCCGGGGCGGCGGCATGAATTCGCCATGAAAATCACCCTTTCGCCAACCCCTTGAAAAGGGCGGCGAAACGGCGGCCGAAACCCTGTCTAAATCCTTGTTTCCCATGCCATAACACCCCGTGTTTGTGGTATATTGAATCGTTGTAATATCGCCCGCCCAGTTCCGCTCCAGGCGATTGCATTCAACAACCCATTCACGCTAAAAACTCCGGGCACGGGCCGGGGGCAAGGAGAAATTCGGAAGCATGGACAACCTTCGCGACATTAACATTAAAGAGGAAATGGGCACGTCGTTCATGGAGTATGCCATGAGCGTCATCATCGCCCGGGCCCTGCCGGATGTCCGGGACGGGCTCAAGCCGGTCCATCGGCGGATTCTGTTCACGCTGCGCGATCTGGGCCTGAACCATACGAAGGCGTTCCGTAAATGCGCCAAAATTGCCGGCGATGTCAGCGGCAACTACCACCCGCATGGCGAGGCAGTGGTTTATCCCGCTCTGGCGCGGATGGCCCAAAGTTTTTCGATGCGCGGGGTTCTGGTCGATGGCCAGGGAAACTTCGGATCCGTCGATGGCGATCCCCCCGCGGCCATGCGTTACACTGAAGCGCGCATGACCGAGATAGCCGAGTTCCTGCTCACCGACATCGAAAAAGAAACCGTCGATTTCGTCGATAATTACGATAACACGCGAAAAGAGCCCTCGGTCCTTCCTTCGCGGATTCCGAACCTCCTCCTGAACGGATCGACCGGCATCGCGGTCGGCATGGCTACGAACATCCCCCCGCATAATCTGGGCGAGCTGTGCGAGGCGTTGTTCCTGGTGCTCGGCGACGAGAACATATCGCTCGACAAGATCATCAAGGTGCTGCCGGGGCCGGATTTTCCAACGGCCGGGATCATATACGGGCAGCAGGGAATCCGGGAGTACTACGAAACGGGCCGGGGCCATCTGCAGCTTCGCGCGAAGGCGAACATGGAGATCGAGGACCGGACGGGCCGGCAGCGGATCGTTATTTCCGAGATTCCCTATACGGTAAACAAGGCGCGCCTGATCGAAAAAATTGCCGATCTGGTGCGCGACGGCCGGATCAAGGAAATATCGGATATCCGCGACGAAAGCGATCGAAGCGGGATGCGCGTCGTGGTCGAACTGAAGCGCGATGCGGTGGGAGGCGCCGTGCTGAACCGGCTCTACAAGCACACCCAGATGCAGAACACCTTCAGCGTCATCATGATCGCGCTAGTGAACAACCAGCCCCGCGTCATGCCGATTCTGGAGATCATGAGGCAGTTTCTCCGTTTCCGCCGGGAGATACTCCTTCGCAGGACCCGCTTCGATCTCAAGAAAACCGAGGAACGGGCGCACATCCTCGAAGGCTACCGGATTGCCCTCGATAAAATCGATGCGGTGATCAGGCTCATCCGGGCAAGCAAGACACCCGACATCGCCCGCGAGGGCCTGATGGGCAATTTCTCCCTCTCGCGGATCCAGGCCCAGGCGATTCTCGACATGCGCCTCCAGCGCCTCACCGGGCTGGAGCGGGAAAAAATCGAGGCGGAATACAAGGGGCTCCGGAAATCGATCAAGTTTTTCCTCCGGATACTGAAAGAGGAAAAATTGCAGACTCAGATTATCCGGGAAGAGATCGAGGAAATCCAAAAGAAATTCGCCGACGAGCGCCGCACCGAGATCGTAGACGAGTCCGGAGAAATCGCCCTTGAAGACATGATCGTCGAAGAAGACATGGCGGTCACGATCTCGAATTCGGGCTACATCAAGCGAAACGCCGTCGGCCTGTACCGTTCCCAGCGCCGCGGGGGCAAGGGCGTCGTGGGAATGAACACCAAGCAGGAGGATTTCGTCGAGCATCTGTTCATCGCCTCGACCCACGACTACTTCCTCTTCTTCTCGAGCATCGGGCGGTGCTACTGGCTCAAGGTCCACGAGATACCGCAGGCGGGCCGGGCGGCGCGCGGAAAGGCCGTGATCAATGTGCTCCACCTTTCGGCGGGCGAGAAGATCACGGCGGTCCTGCCGGTGCGCAAGTTCGAGCCGGATCGCTATGTCTCCATGGCCACCCGGAAGGGCATCATCAAGAGGACCGAACTCACCGCCTTCAGCCGTCCCCGCGTCGGCGGGATCATCGCACTGGGCCTGGACCGCGACGACGAGCTGATCGGCGTCGGCCAGACGGACGGGACGCGCGAAATTTTCATCGGGACCCGGCTCGGCAAGGCCATCCGCTTTCCCGAAAGCGCCGTGCGCTCGATGGGCCGGACGGCGCGCGGGGTTCGCGGCATCAATCTCGGGAAAGGCGACGTGGTCGTCGGGATGGAGATCGTCTCTCCGGGCGACACCATTTTGACGGCGACCGAACTGGGCTTCGGGAAGCGCAGCCTGGTCGACGCCTACCGCATCACCAACCGGGGCGGGAGGGGCGTCATCAATCTCAAGGTGACCCGGAAAAACGGAGAGGTGATCGGAATCCGCAGGGTTAGCGGAGAGGACGAATTCATGCTGATCACCGCCGGGGGCAAGATGATCCGATCCAGAGCAAAAGACGTTTCGGTCATCGGCCGCTCCACCCAGGGCGTTCGCCTGATCGGGGTGTCGGGAAGCGACCGGGTGGCGGCGCTGGGCCGAATCGAGGAAAACGGAAG
>DNYS01000018.1:13421-13631 GCA_003506735.1 Nitrospinota bacterium | reverse complement strand
ATCCGGGCGCGTGTCCCGGCGCCCGATGTGCATATTCTCGTGCCTTGCCGCCGCCCTAGCGGTTTCGGGGTGCGTGGCGGCGGCAAGAGCCCCGGGTCCTTCCCCCCGGGCGGAGCGCCTCACCGCCGTCCGGCCGCCTCGCGCGAAACCCGCGAAAGCTCAAGCCAAAACGCCCGCGCCCGCCCCTTCGCTGCGGACACCCGCCGATCG
>DNYS01000018.1:12018-13362 GCA_003506735.1 Nitrospinota bacterium | reverse complement strand
GCCGATCGCTCCAATAAAAAAAAGGCGATCGCCGAGAGCGAAAAAGGAGAGCGGGCCTACCGGAACGGTTACTACATATCGGCCGAGCGCCATTTCCGCGAGGCATTGCGGCTCTCGCCGGGAGGCCTCTATGCCATGACCGGCCTGGGCTGGACTTTGTACGATTCCAGCCGCCCGGCCCGGGCTTTCCGGATATTTCAAAAAACCCGCAAACTGTTTCCCGGCGACGGAAGCGTGCGGCGCGGACTGGGGTATCTGTATTTCCGGTACGGCCGGAGGGCTGAGGCCAAAAATCTTCTCGGCTCGCTCGACAAGAAACGCTGGCCCGAGCTTGCGAATATCGAGGATGAGCTCAGGGAAAGAATACTGAAGGGCCTGCCCCTGCCCCGCTTTCCGGGAGATCGGAAAGAAGCGAAAATGAAAAGCCGGAACAAAAAGACGGCGGGATTTTTTGATTTCCTGTTGCCCCCCCCGTCCGATTCCAAGACCGAGGAGAGCCGGATTCCGGAGAGCCTGATGGAATTTCTCGGGATAGTTCCACCCAAAAAGATCGGGAAGAAAAGCCCTCCGGCCCCGCCCCCCGGGCGCGAGGCTTCCGCCGCTCCCGCCCGCCGCGCGGGGGCCGCGTTCCGCGAGCGCCCCCCCCCGTTTCGGACGATGGCGGAGATTCCCGAAGGGGCGCTCTTGCACGACGATTCGGCCATATGGGTCCGGGCATTCCGGATCGACAGGCTGGAGGTGACCAACGCCTTGTATGCCGCCTTCGTCCGGGAAGGCGGGGCGCCCGAGCCCCCGTTTTTGAAGAAGCCCCGCTTTGTCGGCCCCCACCTTCCGGTCGTGGGCGTCACCTGGCATGAGGCGCGGGCCTATTGTAAATGGGCGGGCAAGCGCCTTCCGACCGAGGCGGAATGGGAGTTCGCCGCGCGGAGCGGCGGCAAGGAAGTTCTGTATCCATGGGGCAATAAATTCTCCGGGCGAAATGCCGTGTTCGGGCTCCGGCCCGACCGGGGCGGCCCCAAGGCCGTCGGGCGGCATCCGGGTGGCGCGAGCGCGCAGGGCGTCGAGGATATGTCCGGCAACGTCTGGGAGTGGGTCGAGAATAAATTCCGGCTCGCGGGGGACAAGGCGCCGGTCGTCCGCGAAAAGATTACCTACCGGACGCTGCGCGGAGGCTCCTGGGTCAACGGCCGGTGGGCGTTGTCCGTGTTCGGGCGGACCGGTGACTTTCCCGGCCGGAGGCTTCCGGTGTACGGCTTCCGGTGCGCCGCCGATTCCCCCGCGAAGGGGGTGAATTGATCGTATTTCCCCGCGATCCCGGCGCCAGTTCGCCGGATGAGCCGGATG
>DNYS01000018.1:6872-12005 GCA_003506735.1 Nitrospinota bacterium | reverse complement strand
CCGGATGGAGGAAAAAAGGCATGGCAGTGAAGAAATGGATTTTGTTGGTTTTGTTGATTTCGTTCCCGCTTCTCGGCGTCTCGCCTCGCGAAAGCGCAGCCCAGGCGGGGCCGGGTGTCCAGGCTCCCCGGCCCGCTCCCCGGTCAGCGCCGTCCGGGACGATAGCGCCCGTGGCCCCCGCTCCCTGGCCCGCCGCGCCGGCTCCGATGGTCAGGCTGCCCCAAGCCCAGCGGCCCCTCGACCTGGTGGTCACGGTCACAATGGGCAACGGCACGGCCGAAACGTTTTCGCGCGAGATCGACACGATGGAGATCGTTACGCTTCCGAGCGGCCGCGTCGATACGATTCACCTGATCTTGGTCTTCGGCGGAGAGCGGAACACGCACGTCTGGTACAACTACTCCAGCGTCGCCAAACTGAGCTACCGGTTTGTGACCCGGGAGGGGCGCGACAAGGTGAAGGTCCGGATCGTTCAGCCCTCGAAACCCTCGCGCGAGCTCACGGATCGCATCGACCCGATCGGCCCCCGGGACTACCGCTGAGAATCCCCTTCCGATGAAAGGCTCCCGGAATGACCGGTAAGGGCTACGCCAACCCGGATCTCGTCTGGACCCCGGAGGAGCTGAAAAACCGCATCGACGCGCAAAAGAACGGCGATCTGATCCTGATCGACGCCCGGCCCGCTCCCGACTGGAGCCAGGGGCATATCGAGGGCGCCGCCCATCTGGACATCTACGGCATTTCCCTTAACGATACGCGCCCTCAGGCCCTGGCGGCGTTCACCTGGATGCTGGCCTACCTCATGGAAATCCGGGGGGTGGACTACGGAAAGACCGTCGTTTTCTACGAGAATTCGACCGGCTTTCGCGCGGCGCGCGGGTTCTGGTTTCTCGAATATCTGGGCCATGAAGACGTGCACGTCCTGGACGGCGGGCTAAACGCCTGGAAGGAGGCCGGCTTTCCGGTGACGAACGAGGCCTGGCCCATGGCGCAGAGCGCTCAGTATCCCGGCCCCGCGAGCGGCAAGCGCATCGTCCGCACGAGCTTCGCCAGCCACCTCAAGGAGCCCGACCGGGGGCGAATCGCCACCGTGGACGATATTCTGGCCCGCCTCGATTATCCCGATACGGTGATCCACGATACCCGGAGTGCGGGCGAGTACTACGCCGAAAACGTCCGGGCGGCCAGGGGCGGGGCCATCCCCGGCTCCCGGCATCTCGAATGGCTGGAGTTCGTGGGCGAGGACGGCTCTCTCCGGCCGGCCAGTGAGCTCAGCGCCATGGTGGAGAGCCTGGGATGCACGAAGGAGAAGGAAATCATTCCGCTCTGCCAGGGAGGTTACCGCTCCGCCCATGCCTATCTGGTTTACCGGCTGCTCGGATATGCCCGGGTGCGGAATTACCTCGGCTCGTGGAAAGAGTGGGGGGACCGCCCCGACCTGCCCATCGAGGTTCCTGTGCGCTAGCTTCTCACGTAGGGCGAGATGGCCTGGGCCAGGATCCCCGCCGTCGGCGGCATCCAACAGACCGAGAGCGCGCGCACGAGAAAAAAATCTCCCCCCATAACCGGAATCTCGTAAACGATTGCCCGGAACGGCCCGAACAGGGCGACCCCGGTCAGGAGGGTCACGAGGGGGCCGATTCCCGCTCCCCCCTTCAGGAGACCCGCCACCATCGGATAGATCACCCAGGGCGCGCCGAAAGGGATGCTGAATCCGGCGGCCCATCCGAGGGCGATTCCCTTCCAGCCGGATCGGGCCGAAAGCCACTCTTCGATCAGTTCCTTGGGGAGGATTTCGGGCAAAACCGCTCCGATCAGAAAGCCGAGCACCATCTTCGGAAGAATTCCGGTGAACAGGCCCCAGGCGTTTCCCGCCGCGGAGAGGGGAAGCATGGACGATTTGTAAAATGAAATGGTGTAGAGAATGATGACAATACCCAACAGGACGAATGTCGTTTTGTCGGTGAAGCTGGACATCGGGATGTTCCCTCCGGTGGGGGCGCGGCGGCATGGCCGGTTCGGCTTGTTTCCCGCGCTTTATTTCATTCGATTGGGCGAATTTTCAAGCCGAACATGATCGATTCGAGTGCATATCGAAAAGGATGTTACCTGACTCAAGCCCTTCCGGGAACGGGCGGCCGCCTGCGCGTGGAGCCGGAGGATTTCCTCGTCGACGAGATTCCGCTCGCCCCGCCCGAGGGGGTGGGGGAGCACCTGTACGTGCGAGTGGAAAAGCGGCGTCTTTCGACCTTGGATGCGGTCAGGTCCATCGCCCGAATCCTGGAGGTCAAAGAAAGCGCGGTCGGCTACGCCGGCATGAAGGATGCGCGCGCGGTCACGCGGCAGTGGCTGTCCGTCCAGGCGCAGGGTGCGGCCGTGGAGCGGAAGCTGGGGCGCTTGAACAAGGGCGGCGAGAAGGCCCTGCGGGTGCTGGAGGTCCGCCGGGGCCGGGCCAAGCTTCGCCGGGGGGCCCTGGCCGGAAACCGGTTCGATATCCGGGTGCGCGATGTCCTGCCCGCCGCCGCCGGGCGGGCGCGGGCGGTTTTGGAGGTTCTGGCCGCCCGTGGGGTCCCGAACGCGTTTGGCGATCAAAGGTTCGGGGCGCTGGGGACCTCCGCCATGGTGGGTGGCGCGCTCGCGCTCGGGGAGTGGGGCCGGGCCGTCGATTATCTTCTCGGCGCCTCCGGCGCGGCATCGGAGGGCGGCGATCCGGGCGATCTAATCACAGAGGCGGTCTGGCGGTTCAGGGCCGGCGACCTGGAAGGCGCGCTGGCGGTTTATCCGGGCGGATGGCGGGCGGAGCGCCGTGTGCTGGCTGCCCTGATCGGTGGCGCGGCGGCCAAAAAAGCCGTTCGCGCGCTTCCGCGCAGGGAGAGAATGCTTTTCGCCTCCGCCTTCCAGGCCGCGATATTCAACTGTTGTCTAACGCGGCGGCTCGCCGACGGTACCCACGACCGCATCCTGGCGGGCGATGTGGTGGTGAGCCACCGAAGCGGAAGCGTCCGGAGGGTCGGAGGCCCGGAGAAGGACGCCGATGCCCTGGCCCGCTTCGAGGTGAGTCCGGCTGGCCCCCTCATCGGAGAGAAAACGATGGAGGCCAGGGGCGTGCCGGGCGAAATGGAAGCGGCGGTTCATGCGTCTTTCGGCCTCGAGCCCGGGGCGGCGGACCGGGGCCTTGGCCGGATGGGCGCGCGCGGCGGCAGGAGGCCCTACCGGGCGAATGTGGGCGCTCCCGAGGCCATCGAGGAAGGCGCCGATTTGCGAATTCGCTTCGATCTCCCGCCGGGCGCTTACGGCACCGAAGTCCTGCGTGAGACAATGAAGGTGGAACCGCCCGTGGAAGCGAGATATGATTTCGAGAAGTCGAATCGGGGCGGTTCGCCCCGGCAGGAATCCGGAGGAGATCGATGAAGATATTCGTAACGGGCGGCACGGGCCATGTCGGCGAGTCCGTCTTGCGGCTGCTCTCGGAGGCCGGCCACGACAGCCGGGTCCTGACGCGCAATCCCGAGTTCGTGCGGGGCCGCGTCGGCAGCATTCCCCGCGTTTACCCCGCCCTGGGCGACATTACGACCAGCTCCGTCGAAGTCCTGGCGGGGCTGATGGCCAAAATGGAAGCCGTCATCCATATCGTGGGGATCATCATCGAAAAAGGCACCGCGGGCTTCGAGGCCGTTCACACCGAAGGAACGCGGCGGATTGTCGAGGCGGCGAAGCGGGCGAGGGTGAAGCGATTCGTTCACATGAGCGCCCTCGGCGCGCGCGAGGGGGCGGCCGCCCGCTATCACCGGACAAAATTCGCCGCCGAGGAGATCGTCCGCGAAAGCGGGCTGGACTGGACCATCTTCCGGCCCTCGATCATCTACGGCGAGCGGGACGAATTTCTGAACACCTTCGCCGGAATCGCCCGCCTCCCGCTGCCGCTCCCCATCATCGGCTCGGGCAAGGGGAAGCTTCAGCCGATCTGGGTGGAGGACGTGGCCCACTGTTTCGTCAAATCGATCGAGACCGAAGAGACCGTCGGCCAAACGTACGAACTGGGGGGAGACAAGGCCTACTCCATCAAGGAAATCATGCGGCTTCTCGTCCGCTCGATGGGTAAGCGCCGGCCCTTCGTTCACCTGCCGGTTCCAATCGCCAGGTTCCAGGCGAAGCTGTTCGACCTTCTTCCCGGCAAGCCGCCATTTACGGCGGATCAGGTCACCATGCTCGGCGAGGACAACGTGTGCGATCCCGCTCCGCTCAAGGAGGCGTTCGGCCTCACGCTGAGGTCCATGGAAAACTATCTCCAGGAGCGCTTCGGGGGCTAGCCCCCCGTTTCCCAATAGCGAGCCGTGTCCCGGTAGCTCGCCGCGTCCCGACAAAGGAGAACCGGCGGATGAAAATTCGCGTGCGGGCCGCCCTCTTTTTGGCCGCCCTCTTTTCTTTTTCCGCGGGCTTGTCTGTGGCGGCCCCAAAGCCCCTGCCCCTTTTCGATACCCACGTACACTACAGCCGGGATGCCTGGGGCGTTTTCGCCCCCGCCCAAATCCTGAAAATCCTCGCGGCGGCGGGCGTGAAAAGAGCGCTCGTTTCGAGCACTCCCGACGAGGGCACCCTCAAGCTCCACCGGGCCGCTCCCGGCCGCATCGTTCCGATCCTCCGGCCCTACCGCACGCGGGCGGACGTGTCCGGCTGGACGCGGAGCCAGGAAGTGTTCGAGTACCTGTCCAAGCGGATCGGGCGCGGCATCTACAAGGGTATCGGGGAATTTCATATTCTCGATGAGGCCGGCGCAAATACGCCACAGATAAAGGGGCTGGTGCGGATCGCCGTCAGGCGGAACATTGTGCTCCAGGTCCACTCCGGAGCCGGGCCGGTGAGAGCCCTCTTCGCCCATCACCCGAAGCTGAAGATCCTTTGGGCGCACGCGGGGATGAGCGAGCCGCCGGAGGTTGTCGGAAGGGCGATGGATAAATACAAAAACCTTTGGGCCGACGTTTCCTTCCGGGCGGGCGATATCGCCCCCGGCGGAAAACTCGATCCGGCCTGGCGGGCGCTGCTCATGCGCCATTCGGACCGGTTTTTTTGCGGGACGGACACCTACATCACGGAAAGATGGTCCTTCTACGGCGATCTGGTCGCCGAGCACCG
>DNYS01000018.1:5278-6674 GCA_003506735.1 Nitrospinota bacterium | reverse complement strand
GGGGCGGTGGAAGGCCCGCTTGCCGGGCTGAGCTTCGCGGCGAAGGATATTTTCGATGTTGCCGGTCACGTCACCGGTGGCGGCAACCCGGACTGGAAGGCGGCTCAAGCACCCGCCGGGCGCACCGCCTGGGCGGTCAAGGTCCTGAACGAGGCCGGGGCGGCGATGATCGGAAAAACGATCACGGACGAAATCACGCGGGGCATATTCGGCGAAAATGCCCATTACGGTACGCCGGTGAATCCGCGCGCGCCGGGCCGCGTGCCGGGGGGCTCCTCGAGCGGATCGGCCTCCGCCGTCGCGGGCGGGCTGGCCGATTTCGCGCTGGGCTCGGACACCGGCGGTTCCGTGCGCGTACCGGCGAGTTTCTGCGGTCTCTACGGCCTTCGGCCCACGCACGGGCGGATATCCTTGGAGGGTGTGCTCCCCCAATCGGCGAGCTTCGACACGGTTGGCTGGTTCGCGCGCGACATCGAAATCTTCGTCCGGGCCGGCGCGGTGCTGCTCCAGAGCGATATGGCGGCGGAGCGGCCGCGCCGTCTCGTCATCGCCGAGGACGCCTTCGAGATCGCGGACAGGGCCGTCGCCGAAGCCCTTGGGCCAATCGCCGAAATGGCGGCGTCCCTGATCGGGGGCTCGGACACCGAGCGGCTTTCGCTGACGGGTCTCGCCGACTGGCGGGCGCACCAATGGCGGCTGCAGAACCGGGAGGCCTGGGAAACCGTCCGGGACTGGATCGACCGCGAGAACCCGCGGTTCGCCTTCGATGTTTCCGAAAGGTACGTCTCCGCAGCCGCCATCACGGATGCGGAGACCGAGGCGTCCAGGGCCGTTCAGGCGGATGCCGCCGGGCGGATGGAAGCCATGCTCGACGGTGGGACCGTGGTTTGTCTGCCGACCACGGCGAGCCCCGCGCCGCCCGTTCGCGAAAGGCACTCCACCCGGAACGAACTCCGGCCCCGCAACAGCGCGCTGACCTGCATCGCGGGATTTTCCGGCCTGCCGCAGATCAGCCTGCCGCTGGCGGAGGCGGAGGGGCTTCCGGTGGGCTTTTCGCTGATCGGAGCCAGGGGCGCGGACGAGATGCTCATCGCCTTCGCGCGGGAGATGGAGAACGCGGCGAAGGGGCAGGGCCGGGGTGCGGCGTGAAGATGGGATCGGTTCCGCCTTGCAGGTTTTCTCTTTTCGGAAAAAAGCCGCAGGCGCTCTTTTTAGAGAAATCTCAGGCGCTCTTGGCGCGGCGCGCGGCGCCCTCGCCGGCGAGTTTTCCGAACACCGAGCCCGACATCAGCCCCGAGCCGCCGGGATAGTTGTAGTAGAAGAGCCCCCCGACCAATTCTCCGCAGGCGAACAGGCCCGGTATATCCTTGTTCTCCATATCGAGGACCTGGGCGTC
>DNYS01000018.1:4463-5149 GCA_003506735.1 Nitrospinota bacterium | reverse complement strand
AACGCGGTGTCCTGGACGGCGGCGTTGTACTCCTCGATGGTCTTCACGAAGGCATCGACGTCGATCTCCATCTGCCGGCCAAGCTCTTCCATGGTGTCCGCCTGGCATTTGGTGACCTCGCGGATACGGTATTCGTCCCGCATGAGCGACAAGCATTTTTGATCGAAGATTTGCCAGGCGATGCGCTTGGGCTGCTTGAGCACCCGGCGGCCGTATTCGGCGTAGGTGTAGTTCCGAAAATCCGCGCCCTCGTCCACGAAGCGCTCGCCGTTGACGTTCACGATAAGCCCGAAGGGGTAAGAGTGCTTCTGGTAGCTCTCGCCCACCTTGCGGTCTCCGAAGGGCGGCGCGCCCAGGTCCCACTGGACGGTGTGGGACGAACTCCAGTGGCCGAACGACTGGGCGCCGATGTCGAGCGCCATCTGGATTCCCTCGCCCGTGTTGTAGGGGGTGCCGCGCACCTTGGCGAGTTCCCAGTCCGGCCCCAGGTAGCGGCAGCGCATCTCGGTGTTCGCCTGAAATCCCCCCGCGCCGAGGACGACCGCCCCGGCCTCGATCTCGTCGGGCCCCTCCGGGCCGCGAACCTCGACGCCGGTGACGACTCCCATCCGGTCGGCGATCAGGCGGATGGCTTTCGTCGCGTAGCGGATTTCGATGCCCTCCCGCCCGGCCTGTTCGATCAGGGA
>DNYS01000018.1:850-4293 GCA_003506735.1 Nitrospinota bacterium | reverse complement strand
GCCGGAAGCGAGTTGAATATCAGCGTATTGGCGAGATCGCCGTCGGCCATGTTTTCGGTGAGGCGGTAGAGATCGCTGAAAAAATCGTCGCTCGTATAGGGCTTGATCTCGACTCCGGCTTTCTCCTCCTCCGAAAGGTCTCCGACGAGATCGAACACCTCCTCCACATTGTCGAACGCGAAGCGAAAAAGCCCGCCCGTGAAGTAGGAGTTGCCCCCGCGCCATTCCTCGGGCGCCTTTTCGAGCACGAGGACCGAGGCCCCGTTTTCCTTGGCGGCCATCGCCGCGCAAAGCGCTGCGTTCCCGCAACCCGCGACCACGACATCGAAACGCTCGCTTCCATCCGCCATGAACCGAAACCTCCGCCTGCATAAAGATATAAATCCGCCCCCGATTTCGCCCGATACCCTAAACCATTTATGGGCGGTGATCTATATGCCCGGATGGCGGGGGGAGGCGGCCCGGAGCGGCCGGGGGACCGCCGGGCCGGGAGAAGCCCCTCACGAGGAGAGGTATGTCCGGGGAGCCCGGAATATTTGAAAATGAGGCGAGATTGCATTGTTGCCCAGGACCAGAGGGGCGGTTCGGGTCCAGGGCCGGCCGCCTGGAGGGGAAACCTCGGCGCGGGATGTCATTTGAGGGTAGAATGCCTCCAGTCAAAGAGCCATGCGGGAAATGCCGGCGAGGGACTATTCAAATTTTGGAGATAATCGAAAAATGAAAGTCATGAGGTTCTTTGCGGTAAATCCTGCCTTGCGCTTCCGGCCGCTCCTAGTTGCCCTGTGCCTGGCGTTTTCATGGAGCGCCGCCGCCGGCTCCCAATCGGCATCCCCGCAAAAGGCCTATCTCATTCCCGTCGAAGGCAGTGTCAACTCCCATCTCTCGCGGCAGGTCCGGGACGGGCTCGAGAAGGCGAAGTCGCTGGGGGCGAAGGTGGTCATCCTGAAGATCAACACGTTCGGGGGAGAATTGTCCGCGGCCGTGGAGATACGGGATGCCTTGCTGGATTCTCCCTTGCGCACCATCGCGCTCATTAACAAACGGGCCATATCCGCCGGGGCGCTCGTGGCCCTGGCCACCCACGAAATCCTCATGGTGCCGGGCGCCACGATTGGGGCGGCGGCGCCGGTGGAGGGGAACTGGAGAGGGGCGAAACCATCGGGCGAGAAATCGATCAGCTATTTCCGCAAGGAGATGAAAGCCACGGCGGAGAGCCGGAACCATCCGCTCGCCCTGGCGGAAGCGATGGTGGATCTGGACGTCGCCGTTCCCGGCGTGGTCAAGAAGGGAAAGCTTTTGACGTTGACCACACAGGAAGCGGTCAAGCTGAAGCTCGCGAAGGAGCAAATCGCGGGCCTGGGCGATCTCATTCGAATGCGCCATCTCGAAATGGTCTCGGAGAAACCGGCGATAACGCCGAGCCTCGCGGAAAGTTTGCGCGTGAAGGACTGGTTCTCTCAATTCCGTGCCTGGCACGTGTGGTTTATCGCCGGCCTCGTTTTGGGGGTGGCGGAGATCCTGATTCCGGGATTTTTCATCATGTGGTTCGGGGTAGGAGCGTTCCTCGCCGCTCTCCTGGCCTGGTTGTCTTTGCCTTGGGCGGTCCAGGCCGGCGCTTTTTTGGCGAGCTCGTTTCTGCTGCTTTTGTCATCGCGGACGATCTTTCGAAGCTTCTTGTTCAAGAGCCAGGATGACACCCCCACGAATGTGGATGCCCTGACGGGCCAGATCGGCGTCGTCCTGAAAGCCATCGAGGGGGATCTCAAGCCAGGATTGGTGCAACTCGGGGGAGAGAAGTGGTCGGCCGTCTGCGGGAGTGAAATAAAAATCATAGAAGGCGCCAAGGTGAAAATCCTTGGCGTTACGGGGAATAAAGTAAGAGTCGAAATGACTTCTTGAAACTGCGGAAAGGAGAAACGCAATGGAACTAATTTCGCTGGGAGGCCCGACGGTTTGGATCTGGGTCATATTGGGAGCGGCCGTTTTGTATACGGCCACGCGGGCGGTTCGGATTGTGCCGCAAGCCTCTGTCTTGGTTGTGGAGAGGCTGGGAAAATATCACAAAATGGCGCAAAGCGGATTCAACTTCCTCTGGCCATTTTTGGATCAGGTGCGGCCCATATTCCTCAATGGGAGGGGTTTCCTTTCGATAGATATCCGCGAACAAGTGATCGATTTCCCTCCGCAGCCGGTCATCACCCGGGACAACGTCACCATGGCGGTGGATACGGTTCTGTATTATCAAATTACGGATCCCATAAAGGCTGTTTATGAAATTGCGGATCTGGGCAATGCCATTCAGCAACTCACCACCACGACCCTGCGAAACGTCATGGGCGAGCTGGCGCTGGACGAAACACTCACCTCCCGGGAAACGGTGAACGTCAAATTGCGCGACGTGCTCGACGAAGCCACCGACAAGTGGGGGGTGAAGGTCAACCGGGTGGAATTGAAAAACATCGAGCCCCCCGTAGAGATCCAAGACGCGATGGCCAAGCAGATGAAGGCGGAGCGCGAGCGGCGCGCCGTCGTGACGGAGGCGGAGGGGACGAAGTCCGCCGCCATTCTGGGGGCGGAGGGCGAACGCGACGCGGCCATCGCGGAGGCCGAAGGCCAGAAGCGCGCCACCGTCCTGGAGGCGGAAGGCACGGCGGAAGCGCGGCTGAAAATCTCCCAAGCCGAAGCGGAGGCGCTCGGCCTCGTGAAGGGGGCGCTGGGCGAGGGCAGCGCCGCGAGCTATCTCATCGCCCTGAAGTACCTCGAATCCCTCGAGAAGATCTCGGGCGGTCAGGCGACCAAGATATTCCTCCCCTTCGAGGCCAGCGGCGTTCTCGGCGCCCTGGGCGGCATCCGCGAGATACTCGCCGCCAGCGGAGAGTCTTCCGCGGAGCCCCAACCCCGAACCGAAGGATAGCGCCACTCCCCCGCGGGGGCGGATTGCGAACCGCCCCTGCGGTTTTGCCGTTTCATTCCCCGGCATCTCTNNCCCGCGCCAAAGGGTAGCGCCCCCCGCGGGGGCGGTTCGCAATACGCCCCCGCGGATTTCCCCGTTTCATTCTCCGGCATTCCTCAACCCAGCGGGAACTCCAAGAAGCCATCGCCCGCCTCATCCGACGCCGCCAGCTGCTGCGGGATGCCAAATTGGAAAGGCTGGAAACGAAATCCGAAAACATCCTGCGCAAACTGAGAGAATTCGGGTTTAAATCCGTTGCGCATTGGCCAGCCAACGGTTGATGTATTGGGGCAAAATCGGACGGCGGCGCGGGGGTTGGGGTAAACTGGCCGGGCGCCGGAAATAAGAGGGGCGTTGCCCGGAAACGGACGCCCGGGGGGCCTGCCCGTGAACGATCCGGGGTACCCGTACGGGACGACGCCATGAAATGGTCATTCGAGCGGAAAATCGGGATTCTGGTTGGATTGTTTTTTTGCGCAATTGCGGGGCT
>DNYS01000018.1:0-711 GCA_003506735.1 Nitrospinota bacterium | reverse complement strand
CCGGGCTCTATGGCTTGGCGAGAATTTTCCGGGACGGCCTCTTCGACAATTCCCCGGATCGCGTTCCGTATATCGTTTTCTTTGCGGGCGCAGCGCTCGTGGGATTGGGGTCCGGTTATTATCATTGGGCGCCTTCCAACGAGAGGTTGTTTTGGGATCGGCTTCCGATGACGATCGCATTTATGTCGTTCTTTGCCGCGGTCATTGCGGACCGTATCCACAGGCGGGTGGGCCTGGTTTGGTTGTTGCCGATTCTATTGTTCGCGGGCGCCTTCAGTTTGATCTATTGGCAACGGACCGAGGCCGCCGGGGCGGGAGATTTGCGGTTTTACGGCATGGTGCAGTTTTTCCCCTTGGCGGCGATCCCCGTTATCTTTTGGCTGTTCCGTGATTATCGGTATACGGAGGGAAAACCCCTTTTATTGGCGATCGGATGGTATGTTGGCTCCAAAATTATGGAGCATTTCGATCTTTTATTATTGGGATTGTCGGGCGGGACCGTCAGCGGGCATTCGTTAAAACACATGGCCGCGGCGGTGGCGGTATTTTGGGTCTTGCGGATGCTGAACGACGCGCAGAATAGTTGAATATTTCAAGGCTCCGGATCCGGAGCGGAAACCGTGCGTACTTCCCCGCATTTGCCCGAGTTTTCTCCCGGAAGGACCCGATTTCTCCTGGAGGGACCTTGAAACGGGGGCGGGCGCAGATACG
>DNYS01000166.1:17373-17562 GCA_003506735.1 Nitrospinota bacterium | reverse complement strand
GAGGCAGGCCAGGTTGATTCGTTTCGGGTTCCGGGTACCGGTTCTGGGCGTCATGATTATTCTCCCTGTGTCGTTTCGGCCTTGGTTCGTTTCGGCGGCTTCGAAACGGGCAAAGAGGCTGGGGCCACTCGCCCCCCTGAACTTTCCTAAACCTTCCTGAACCTTTCTGAACCTTGTATCGGCCTGAAC
>DNYS01000166.1:15532-17302 GCA_003506735.1 Nitrospinota bacterium | reverse complement strand
CTGAACCTTGTATCGGCCTGAACTTTGTATCGGCTGGATGAGGGGCGCCGTTAGCATCCACACACAATATATGGTACCATTTTCCTTTTTCGCCACCTATATATGCACAATTTCGTCGTTCATTCGTGTTATTCGTTCACCATAAACGAATATAATGCGGTTGAGGGGGGACCTTTAACATCTACACACAATATATTGTGTTATTTGTCAGATTCACAGCCTATATATACGTATCTCGTCGTAATTCGTACCAACCAATCGCTAAGAGCGAATATAATACGAATGTCCTAGTATTGCAAAGGTTTTTTCCGCGTTTTGCCGGGGGGGCGGACGTGGTATGGGTGTTTCGCTTTTAAAGGAGAACGTGGGGGTTTTGCGCGGAGATGCGGGAAATGGGAGGGGTTGTGCGGGGAAATGCCGGAAAAGGGCGCCGGGGGAGTTGGCGGTGATGCGCGAATATGGGGGGGAAATGCGCGCGGCGAGGGGGGGTGTTTCGAAATATTCGCCCTATAGGAGGTTTCGGCCCGCCGGGGGTCTTTGGTCCGCTGGGGGTCTTTGGCCAGCCAACCTCCTCCTGGCCCTCGCCCTCGCCGGGTGCGGCCAGGGGGGGTATGAGACCCAAACCCCGGGAGGGGACCGGGTCAAGGAGTGGTTCCTTCCCCTGGACGGGGGGAGAATCGAGGCCCTCGCCGTATGGCCCCCGGGCAATGGGCCGCGCCCCGCTCTCCTTTTGATTCATGCGGGCAAATCGCGGGCGCAGCGCTTCCGCCGGACGATGTTTCGCCTCGCCGGCATGGGGTTTACGGCGATGAGCATCTCTTTGCCGGGATTCGGAGATTCCACCGGGCCGGAGGATTTCGCCGGGCCGCGATCCGTGAGGGCCGTCCTCGAGGCCGTCAAATACCTGGCCTCCCGGCAGGATGTCCGCACGGGCGGCATCGGAATCTATGGAATCGGCCAGGGGGCCACGGCCGCTCTCCTTGCCGCCATCCGCAGCCGGAATTTCCATCCCGCTGCCCTGGAAAACGGGGTGTACGGCCTGGACAAAGCCTATCCGAAACTCCCCCCGGCCCTCCGAGAGCGCTTGCGCTCTCTTCTCGGCGGCAGCCCTCGCGAGAAGCCGGGAACATACCGGGTCCGCTCCCCTATCCACGAGGCGGGAAACCTGCGGGGTCCGGTCTTGATCATCCACTCAAAGGATTCGAAAAGATTCCCCTTCTCGGAGGCCATAAGACTTGCCGGCGCCCTTGAAAAAAGGGGCCTCCCGCACCGCTTCGTCACAACCCGGGGCCGCCTGCGGGAGTTCCGCCCGGGCCATCCCTCGATCAGGCGATGGGTAGTCCCGTTCATGCTAAAACACCTTCGCCCCAAGATCCCCAAAGGGGTTCGCCCGTAATCCCCGCCCAAATCCGGACTGTCTCCATCCATGAGAAATGGATGATTTCAGGTAAAGTTCAGGGCCTATGTGCCGATAGGCACAATAAGAGCTGACCTGTTGCACAGGAGAGCCTTGAGATGGGCGTGGATATCACATCGATTACAGACACGAATGGAGATGCGCTGAATGCCCCTCCGCCCGCCTCCTCGCCCGATCCAGGCTTCTCGCGTCTCCTGGACAGCGCGACCGGCCAGAAGCCATCTATAGAAGAATCTCCAAAGACGGCCGAGATGGCGAAATTCAACCTCCACAACCTACTGAACGGGCAGTTCCCTCCGCCGGACAGCGGCGCGGGAATCCTTTTTTCGCACATATCCCTGAACAACGGATTT
>DNYS01000166.1:6994-15427 GCA_003506735.1 Nitrospinota bacterium | reverse complement strand
CCGCCGAATTTGCCGAAATACCGCCGAAAATGCCGGGATTTTCGCGGAACTCTCAAAATACGGGCTCCCGCTTCTCCCTCCCCTGAAAATGGAATCCCAAGCCCTCCGTCCGGGGCGGACAATCTCCCATCCAGACGGAGCAGCCATCCGGACGGAGCAGCCAGCTATCCTCCCCGCGATTCTTCCGATCCCCGCCTCGCTCTCTCTATCCGCTCCTCGATGGATGGGTGGGAGTGAAACCAGAATACGACCCAGGCCAGGGGAGAAGGATCGGCCAGATTTTTTTTGCACAAATTCCCCAGCGCCGAAGACATCGCCTCCGCCCCGCCGGTATGCCTGACCGCGAAGCGGTCGCACCAAAATTCAAGCCGTCTGGAAAGCGCCCGCTGCCAAGGCGCGAGGGCGGCCCCCCATAAGGCCAAAACAAGCCACACGGCGCCAATCGAGGAGGAGGCCCCGGGAGCGGGAGGCGGCGCCCCGATCGAAGCGAATATCTCCGGCGCCATGAATATCCGGTGCGCCAAAAAAAGTCCCGCCGCGAGAGCCACGGAGCGCCCCGCCATGAGCAGCCAGATATGATGCCCCGCGTGGTGGGCCAGTTCGTGCGCCAGAATGGCCTCGATTTCCTCCGGCCGAAAACCCAAAAGCGTGTCGCCCAGGATGACTCTCCGTGAGGGTCCCCATCCGACCAATGCGGCATTGACGGCGCTCGTGCGGCGGCTCATATCTATTTCCCAGATTCCGCCCCGGACACGGACCCCCATCCGCACCAGTAAATATTCCAGGCGCTCCCGAAGGGCCGAATCGGAAACCGGCTTGAAACGAAAAAAAATCGGGGCGAGCAGAACCGGCGCGATCGCCGCCATGAAAATCACAAAAACGATTCCCGACCCAGCGGAAATCCACCACCAATCGTCCGGCCACTCGGCCATGATTTGAACAAACGCTCCCGCGGCCGTCCCACCGATGAGAAAAATCAACCCCAGACTTTTCCCCCGGTCCATCAACCAGCCTCTAAAAGATTCATTCGAAAGGCCGGCCTCGTGGGGGAGACGGAACCCGGCGATATAATCGATCGGAAATACCAACATATTTTGCGCCAGCACAAGAGCGCAAAAATAAACCAGCCCCGAAGCGAAAACCGCCCCCCCCGCGGCCTGGAACCACCCCTCCGGAACTAGAAACCAAAAGATTGCGGTAACCGCAAATTCCGCCAATGAGCCGGAAATACCCAGCCACAGGCGTTTCATCTGGTACGCCCTCGCCCGGACGGCCTCGCCGGGCGTCATAATCTCGGAATTCAACGCTTCCTCCGGATGCCGGCCGCAAGCGCCGCCGTTACTTCCGCCGCCCTCCGCCGCGATGACCGCTTTCCGGCGATTTTCGGGGAAGTTGACATGATTGACATTCGTCCCCAATCAGAAAAAAATGATACAGTAAACAGTGGAGAAAACGCTCCATCTCAGAGAGTTTCGTTCATTAGGCGGAAATACGATGAGCCAGGAACCGCCCGGAAACTCCTCCAGCAGCGTCGAGGAGATTCAAACCCAGTTCTCAAAGACCATATACCATTCTCCGGATTTCTCCCCGGACGAATGGAGCGATTTTTTTGGCCAAAACGGCATCTCCCTGAAAGAGTTTATTTCCGTGGCCAAAATAAACCCCGATTCCGACACCCTGAGCGTCATTCTGATTGACGGAGATTCCAGCGACGCGGAAGATATCCCAAAACTGGACGAAGTCTGCAAGGACGGCGCTCCCGTGGCGGTTGTCCTGATTGAACCCTCCGGAAACGGGAATCACCATGACCATGCGCAGTCCAGCCTTATTTCGGGAATCGTTCAAAAACCCATTTCCACCGGACCTTTGCTCATCTCTCTTCGAGCCAGTTTTCGCCACGCCGCCTACCGGCTGGCCTCGCACCAGGAGGAGAATCACCGCAAAATCATATCGCGGAACCTGGAAAATCTGACACAAATCGGCCTCGCTCTGACCACCGAGAGGAACAACAGCAAGTTGCTGGACCTGATTTTGACGAGAAGCCGCGAACTCACCAACGCGGACGCGGGCAGTCTTTACCTGGTCGAGGAGTCCCCCGAGGGCGATAGGAGCCTCCGCTTCAAACATACCCAGAACGATTCGAAAAAAATTCCCTTCAAGGAATTTGTCATGCCCGCCACCAAGGCGAGCATTTCGGGCTTCGTCGCCGTGACCGGGGAATCGCTCAATATCCCGGACGTCTACCAGATTTCCGAGGGCGTGGAATACAGCTTCAATTCGAGTTTCGATCAGAGTGTCGGCTACCGGTGCATGTCCATGCTCGTCGTCCCGATGACCGATCACCTGAACGAGATCATCGGCGTCCTTCAGCTCATCAACGCCAAGCCCTCGGCGGAAATTTTACTTCCGGATTCCGCGGCGGCAGAGAAGCATGTGATCCCTTTCGATCCGGCCATCCAGCAGATCATTCAATCGCTGGCGAGCCAAGCCGCGGTGGCGCTTGAGAATACCATGCTCCTCGAAAGCATCGAGAAGACCTTCGAGGGCCTGGTCAAGGCATCGGTGCAGGCCATCGAGCAACGGGACCCGACGACCTCCGGTCACTCGGAACGCGTAACGGAGTTGACGTGCTCGTTGGCCAAAGCCGTCAGCCGGACGAAAACTGGCCGGTACGCGGATGTCTCCTACTCCGACGAGCAGATGAAAGAACTCCGCTACGCCGGGCTTCTGCATGACTTTGGAAAGATCGGGGTTCGGGAAAGCGTGCTCGTCAAAGCGAACAAGCTCTATCCGCTGGAGCTTGAAGTCGTCAAGAACAGGTTCCAGATTGTGAAACGGTGCATTCAGGTCGATTTTCAGGAAAAGATGCTTCGCTTCGCTCTCGCCGGCGAAAATGATGAAGTCAAAAAGCTTCAGGCCGAACTGGAGCAACGCTTGGAGCAGACGGACCACCTGATCGATCTGGTCCTCCGTTTCGATATTCCGACCATGATGCCGGAGGGGGAGTTCGACGAGTTGCTCGAACTGGGGGAAATGACCTACACCGATTTCGACGGATCCGAGAAACCCTACCTGACCCCACACGAATTGAACTGCCTGACCATCAAAAGGGGAAACCTGACAAAATCCGAGTATGCGGAAATTCAGTCCCACGTTGCCCACAGCTATAATTTTCTCGTTCAAATCCCCTGGATAAAAGAATTGCGCGGAGTTCCCGAAATCGCCCACGGGCACCACGAAAAGCTCAACGGCGAAGGCTATCCCCGCAAGCTCCATGAAGAGGAAATCGTTCTCCAGGCCAGGATGATGTGCGTTTGCGATATATTCGACGCCCTGACCGCCTCGGACCGCCCATACAAAAAAGCCGCCCCGCTCGAGAAAGCCATCCAAATTCTAAAATACGAGGTCAAGGACAATCATCTTTGCCCCGAGCTGGTGGACATATTCATCAAACAACGGGTCTACCAAAGCATCGATGCTTTTGAAGACGTCGAATATGTCGAGGAAGAAAAAAACTGAGCCGCCTCTAGAATGAACGGAGCGCTTTTCGTGAATCACCCCCTGATCGACCTGAGGAGCGATACCGCCACCCGGCCGACGCCCGAGATGCGGGAGGCCATGGCCGGGGCGGCCGTGGGCGACGATTCCTCGGGAGAGGACCCCACGGTCAACGACCTTCTGGAGAAGGCAGCCGCTTTATTCGGAAAAGAAGCCGCCCTTTTCGTTCCCACGGGCACCCAGGCCAACCAAATCGCCATCAACGTGTACACCCGGCCGGGCGAGGAGATCATCGCCGACGCGGGCTGTCACCCCTACCGGAGCGAGTTGGCCGCCGCCGCCGTGATTTCGGGGATTCAGTTTTCATTCGTCACCGCGGACCGGGGCGTATATTCACGGAAAGAAGCCGAGGACGCATTTCATCCGGTGGCCGAGCGGCTCCCCCGGAGCGCCATTCTATGGGTGGAAAATACCCACAACGCCGGCGGCGGCCAGATTTTTCCCATCGATCGAATCAAGGAGCTTCGCACCTTTGCCAACAGCCATGGGATTCCGCTTCATATCGACGGCGCGCGAATATTCAACGCCATCGTTGCTTCGGGCATCGGACCCGCCGAATGGGGCGCGCAGTGCGATTCGATCAGCTTTTGTTTGTCCAAAGGCCTGGGATGCCCGGTGGGATCCATCCTGATGGGAAGCGAGGACTTTATCCGGGAGGCGCGGAAACGCCGCAAAATCCTGGGTGGCGGCTGGCGCCAGGCGGGCATTCTGGCCGCGGCCGGGATTCATGCGCTCGATCACCACGTAGCACGGCTTGCCGAGGACCATCAAAACGCCCAGCGTTTCTCCGAACTCACCTCGGGAATTCCCGGCGTGCGTCACGTCTACGAAACCACCCCGACGAATATCGTGTATCTCGACGTCGCCGATTCGGGCAAAACCGCCCGCGAAATCTCGGAGCGCCTCAAAGATCGGGGTGTCGCTCTATCGGTTCCCGGAAAAACCATGCTTCGAGCGGTCACCCACATCGACATTTCCCGCGAGGACGTGGACAAAGGGGCGGCGGCGCTGGCTGAGGCTGTTGCGTGAGCAAACCGGCGCGTGTTGTTGTTCTCGGATGCGGAACCTCGACCGGCGTTCCGGCTATCGGTTGCCTTGATCCCGTTTGCCTCTCGGACGATCCCCGCAACAAGCGTCTCCGCCCCAGCATTCTCATCGAAAACGGGGATTCGAACCTGTTGGTCGATACCGGCCCCGACCTGCGGCAACAAGCCTTGCAGCATGGATTACGCCGCGTCGATGCCGTCGTTTACACCCACTATCACGCCGACCATACCAACGGAATCGACGATTTGCGGGTGTTCAATTTCATCATGAAAAAATCGATCCCCTGCTATGCCCACCCCGAATCGGCGAAAATCATCCGGGCGAATTTCAGCTATATTTTTTCGGACGAAAATCATTACGTCGGATTCAAACCGAGGCTGACGCTCGAGGAGGTGGGCACCGAGCCTTTCGAGACCGGAGGAATGAAGGTTCGCCCATTCGACATGGAACACGGCGGGATACGGGTGATGGGAATCCGGGTCGGCGATTTCGCCTATGCGACGGATTGCAGTTCGATCCCGCCCGAATCGATGGAAATCCTCAAGGGTGTCCGGGTGCTGATCCTCGATGCGCTCAGGCACCGGGAGCACCCCTCCCACCTGACGATCAAGCAGGCGCTGGAAATCGTGGATCGGCTGAAGCCCGAAAAAACATACTTCACCCATACCAACTACGAACTGGAATTCCACGAAACCAACCGGAATCTGCCCAAGGGGGTGGAATTGGCCTACGACGGGTTGACGCTGGACATTAGGATTTAATTCAGCTCCCCCCGGGCCCGGGTCCGTTTTACTCGTCCGGGGAAATATCGTCCGGCACCTCTTTGATCGCCTCCCGGCTGAGCGTGACCTGCTCCTTGGCGGCTGGCGCGAGATCCAGATACAGAAGATAGCCCGCCAGATAATACGGGATCGAGGTGGCGATAAAGCCCGCCTGGATCATGACCTGGCCGAAAATATCGCCTCCGAATACCTTGTTAAAAAAATAAGGCAACATCATGTACCGGACCGCCATATACGTCATGACGATGGTGACGATGAGGCGCTCGCCGCCGGATGAAACCGCCCCGGCCATCCGAAAAGATTCCGAAAAAGAAGTCCCATGAAGCAGAGCAATCAGCGAGGCAAAATAATACCGGACCGCCGCCCCGATGCTCACGAAGGCCGCCACCGATATGGCAAAATAAAAACTCGGGGGACCGGAACCAATGAACATGGAGGCCAGCATCAGGCCCAGCCAAAAGACCAAAACCGTGATGGCCTGGATTCCGACGAAATAGGCCAGATCCACCGTGGCGACCCTGCGTATCCGCGAAAAAGCCTCCTCGATGTCCCAGATATTCTCGTCCCCATTCCGCCTGGCTTCAATTCTCAATATGATCAAGACCAATACGAAGGTTTCGAGAACACGGAGGATTACTTGGGCGGCAAATATGCGCGGGAGGAGCGGGAGGGCCTGTTCCGCGCCCTTAAATATCATCTCGACGGGAGGCTGGATATAAAGGGTCAAAATCGAGAGCGGCAAATAGGCGCCCAGCGCCCAGGCCGTCAGCTGAGAGAAATCCTCCCAATGGAGCCGCCACCCGAACTCCAGATAGCTTGAGAGCGGCCGCAGGCTCCTCTCCTCGGTCATGGTTCATCTCCAGGAAAAATAGCCCCCAAACGGCCCCGCCGGCCACAAACGGGCGGGCGGCCTCTGGGGGGGGTGCCTCTTGCCTCGTAAACCCGGCCCCGGAAACCCGCTGAAACCCGGATTTCGGGGGTATTATTGCGTCTCTCTCAAAAATCAATACCCTGAAGGAGATCTTCAAAAGATCATTGCCATCGGACAATAGGGGAAGATACACTAGCCACGGAAATATTTCAGCATTTCCGAGGCAATCTTCACCGACCGCCATAACAGCCGCCCCTCGCATGGGCCTTGATTCCCCAAGGACGGACAATCTGAAGTGTCACCGGAAAATCGAGACGGCCTTTCGGACCTCTCATTAGGCTCAACCCTTACCGGCAAGATATCGTCCCTCGGGGCGGGGACGCTGGATTTCGTCTCCGAGATGGGGAAAATGGCCATTTTCCTGGCCGCCTCGGTCTACTACCTCGCCCGTCCCCCCTGGCGCCCATCGCTCATCATCCGCCAAATCTATTTTATCGGGGTCGGCTCCCTGTCCATCGTCCTCCTCACCTCCCTGTTCACGGGGATGGTGCTGGCCCTTCAAGGTTTTTACACGCTGCAAAAATTCAGCTCCGAGGGGTTGCTCGGCCCGGCGGTGGCGCTGAGTTTAATCCGGGAGCTGGGCCCGGTCCTGACCGCAATGGTGGTCACCGGGCGCGCCGGCTCGGCCATGACGGCCGAAATCGGAATCATGGTCATCACCGAGCAGGTGGACGCCCTCAAAAGCATGGCCGTGAACCCCGTCCAGAGGCTCGCCTCCCCCCGCATCGCCGCCGGGATCGTGGCAATTCCGATTCTGACCGTGTTCTTCGACATCGTGGGCATTTTTGGGGGCTATCTCGTCGGGGTGAAGCTTCTGGGGTTGAGCAGCGGGACATATTTTGGTCATATGAGGGAGCAGGTGCTGATTTCCGACATCCTCGGCGGATGTTGGAAATCTTTGCTTTTCGCGGTTCTGGTGACGTGGGTCTGTTCTTATAAAGGATATCATTGCGGGCATGGCGCCGAGGGCGTCGGAAAAGCGACCACCTCCGCGGTCGTTCTTTCGACCGTTCTGATCCTGATTGGCGACTATGTAATGACCTCACTTCTGTACTGACGGAAAGGAACTGAAAATTGTCGCAACGATCCATTGAGCTTACCGTCGGCATATTTGTCCTGGCCGGAATCATCGCGCTGGCCATGATATCGGTTCGCTTGGGGGGCCTGGACCTGTTTCCGGCGGGCACCTACAACTTCACAGCCAAGTTCACTTCGGTATCGGGCCTCCGGGTGGGCGCGTCGGTCGAAATAGCGGGCGTCAAAGTCGGCCGCATCCAGGCCATCGGCCTTTCCGGAGAGGACGCCCTGGTCACCCTTCAACTCGACGATTCGATCAAACTGAGCAAAGATTCGATCGCCTCCATCCGGACGAAGGGAATTTTGGGGGATAAATATATTCGTCTTTCATTGGGAGGGTCGATCGCCATGATAAGACCCGGCGGGAAAATCAGGGAGACCGAGCCTCCCATCGATATCGAAAAATTAATCGGCGATTTCATCTTTGGGAAGGTGAAATAAATACGCAAACCGAGGCGTCACGAACATTATCAATCGAAATTTTATCGGTAACCGCGTCCCGGAAACAGGATGGGGCGATTCTCGGGGCAGAAAACCGCTCCTCACCGGACCCGGATATTGTACGATGAAAGAGTATATTCTCCCCCCGACCCAAGCCCGCGGCAGAGCCCAGAGGGGCGGGCAGCATTCAACCGGAGATTTCGAATCCATGAATGAAATTCCCTTCCTCAAACGGTCTATCTTTATTCTGGCCGCTCTTGCCCTTTGTTTTACGCTCGCCGCGAACGGCGTAAATGCCGGCGAAGCCACCAATCGGGTAAAAGCGGGGATCGATTCGGTGCTAAATATCCTCCGCGACCCCAAACTCAAAATGGACGGCCAAAAATCCGTCCGGCGGGCCAAGCTGCGAAGCGCCATTGAAAAGCAGTTCGACTTCAAGGAAATGTCCCGGCGGTCGCTGGCCCGCCAATGGAGAAAACGCACACCCAAGGAACGCATCGAATTTGTCGATTTATTCAGCGGATTGATGGAAAAAAACTATATCGGGAAAATCGAATCCTACACGGATGAAGTCATCCGGTACACAAAAGAAGAGAT
>DNYS01000166.1:4282-6930 GCA_003506735.1 Nitrospinota bacterium | reverse complement strand
GGAAATTCCGATCACCTACCGTCTTCACAAGGTGGACGGAAAGTGGCGGGTGTACGATGTCGCGGTCAAAGGAATCAGCCTGATCAACACCTACCGGCAGCAGTTCCGGTCCATTATCCGGAGGTCTTCCTACGCCGAGCTCGTAAAAATCCTCCGGCGAAAGAGAGACGAGGGGTAGCCGAGACCCCCGCCGCCGGGGGCCGCCCAGGCATTTTGGGAAGAGGGAATTTTTTCTCCACCTCGCCATGATCGCTAAGGCCTATCGCCTCGCGCTGAACGATCAGTTTATAGCGGGCCTTCTCCGCCAGATCCATCGCATGGGAAAGCGTCTCTTTCAGGCGCTTTTTTCCGTCTCCGGCGGTGTCCGGACATGCCTCCCAAGCCGCCATCGCCTGCCAGACAGCCCGGTGATGGCGGGCCAGCTTTCGCCCGATCCGGCCCAGCGTATTGGCCATTTCCTCGGCGATTTCCCTTTCGACCCGAAGCTGCTCGAATTTTCCTGCCACCTGACCCATCCCGGTATTCAAGAGGGTGAACGATTGCGGTTTTGCCTTTAGGCCCTGTCCAGCGCGGGCAGGGCAAAAGAGATAACCGCGCCAATGCCGCCGACCACGACCGTGGCAGCGGGCAGGACCGGGATAATCCCGAAAACATCCCCCAGGGCACCGACCCCGATCGCGATCATGCTCCCGAAAAACCAGACGACACCCATCATAAAACCCGAAACCAGCGCCTTATTCTCCGGGGCCACCTCCTGGGCATACGTCACCGAAACCCCCATGGGAGAGTATAGCACCGCTCCGGAAATCATCAGAAAAACGGTCCTATACGGCTCCGGCATCAAAAACGTAACGCCGAGCAGCGGTGTGCCCAGCAACAGGCCCCCGATCATCACAACCCGTCTCCCGATCCGATCGGAGAGATACCCGCCATAAACTCCGCCAATCGCCGCCGCGAAAAGGAACAGCGTCAGCGCCCTTCCTCCCGCTCCAATCGATCCGCCCGAAGCCACGATATAAAGGGGCATATACGTGCTCACAACGATGGTCACCGTCGTCCGGCACAGGTTGACCAGCCACATGATCGACAGCGGATGGATGATTTTGGAAAGTGCGCGGATCGTTTCCCAGAGGTCCATCTGCGAATCGGCCAGGGGGTTCTTGATTTTGGGGGCGATAAAGAAAAACGGCATCCCGACCGCCACACCCAGAAGGCCGCCGAGCGGAATCGATTCGAGTCCCCAAGTCGTCACGAGAAAGGTGGACAGCGCCGCTCCCAACCCAACCCCGATCCGCCCGCCGGCGACATACACGGAAACGCCGAATCCCTTTCGCTTCCCGGATATTTCCGACGCGATGACCGAGGCCACCGGATGGAAACAGGCCGATCCCGCGCCCGCGATAAAAAGGAGTAAAAGCATCGAAGCGTAGTTGGGCATATATACAAGGAGGGTCATGAGCGCCCCGCCGATAGGCCCAAGCGCGATGAGCCCCCCCTTGCGGAAGCGATCCGAAAAATAGCCGAACAGCGGCTGCCCGACCGCTCCCGAGAACGAGAACATGCTGGCCAGGAGCCCCGCCAGACTCAGGGGAAGATCCATCCGTGCGACAATCAGAGGAAGAAGGGGGGGAAGAAAGCCAAAGTACGAATCGTTAGCGATATGTACGATGACGAGGGATAGAAGATTTCGTTTTTGAACTCTCGATTCCCCCCGCACGCCTGACGCCACACTCAAAACATCAATCCGCCATCCATACCCTCAAGCCCTCCCATAAAAGCAAAACGAAAAATTAAACCATTTTTTCAATAATCGCCGGCACGGCCGCCAAAGCCTCGTCCACCTTCGTGGTGTCGCGTCCCCCCGCCTGCGCGAAATCGGGCCGCCCGCCGCCTTTTCCGCCAACCCGGGCCGCCATGTCCTTTACGAGATTTCCCGCATGGATCCGGCCGGAAAGATCCTTCGTGACGCCCGCCGCGATGGACACCTTGCCGTCGGTCACGGAAATGAGAACGGCGACGCCGCTCTTGAGCTTGCCCTTGGCGGCATCGATCAGCTCTCTCATGCTTCCCGGCTCGAGGCCGTCCCGCCGGGTGGCGAGAACCTTCACCCCGCCGACGTCCTGTGCCTCCTTGGCAAGATCGCCCACCTCGGCCAGCGATTGCTTGTCCCGAATCCGCCGCAGTTCGCGCTCCATGGAGCGGTTCTGCTCCAGGAGCCTGCGGACCCGCTCCGCTTCCTCGAGGGGAGCCGATTTGGTCAGCTCCCCGATTTCCGCCAGGACATATTGTTCGCGGCGCACCTGCATCAGGGCGTTTTCGCCCGTCACCGCCTCAATCCGGCGCACTCCGGAGGCGACGCTGCCTTCGTGGAGAATCCGGAAAAATCCGATATCCCCCGAGGCGCTCGCGTGCGTCCCGCCGCATAGCTCCTTGCTGAAATCCCCGACGGAGACCACCCGCACCTCTTCCCCGTACCGCTCGCCGAACAGCGCCGTCGCCCCCGACTCCAACGCCTTTTCGATGGGCAGCACCTCCGTCGAAACGGAGCCATTCTCGCGAATTCGCTCGTTAACGATGTTTTCGATGCGTTCTTTTTCGAGTGGGGTAATCTGGGAGAAATGAGAAAAATCGAACCGCAGGCGCTCCCG
>DNYS01000166.1:490-4177 GCA_003506735.1 Nitrospinota bacterium | reverse complement strand
ATGCGTCGCCGTGTGGTTCAGAACCAAAGCGCCGCGGCGCCCGGCATCGATGGCGGCGTGAACCTCCTGGCCGCGCTTGAGCGTTCCCCGCTCCACCCGGACGCGGTGGACAAAAACATCGGGCAGGGGTTTTTGCGTATCCAAAACCTCGGCCGCCCCGTCCGGCCATGTCAGGTGGCCCAGGTCACCGACTTGTCCGCCCGATTCGGCATAAAACGGCGTTTTCGCGAGAACCACATCCACCTCGCCGCCCTCGGCCGCCTCCTCCCTGATCTCGCCCTCGCTCACGATCGCCGCCACGGCGGTATCGGCTTCGGTTTCGGTGTAGCCGACAAATTCCGTGGCTCCGGCCGAGTGGCGGACATCGTGCCAAATTCGCGATACGCCCTCTTCGCCCGAACCTTTCCAGTGCGCCCTCGCGCGTTTGCGCTGCTCTTCCATGGAACTCTCGAACGCGGCGCGATCGATTTCGAGGCCGTGGTGGTCCGCCGTCTCAACAGCCAGATCCCAGGGGTAGCCATAGGTGTCGAATAGAACGAATACATCTTGCCCGGAGACCGTCCGGCCGCCGGAGGCTTCCGCCCGGCCGCACAACTCGTCCATGCGGGGCTGGCCCTGGGCCAGGGTGTTCGAGAAACGCTCCTCCTCGGCCAGCGTCACGCGCGAGATGTAGTTCAGGTTCTCCCGCAACTCGGGAAACGCATCTCCCATCATGTCGGCGAGGACCCCCGCCGCCCGGTGGAGGAAAGGCTCCTCGATCCCCAGCATCCGGCCATGGCGCATGGCCCGCCGCGCGATTCGCCGAAGGACATAGCCGCGCCCCTCGTTGCCCGGAAATACACCGTCGGCAATCAGGAAACCGACCGCGCGGACATGGTCCGCGATCACCCGGAAGGATACGTCCGCCCTGGGGTCGGGGGTGTTCTCGTCCTTGCCGCCGTAGGCCTTTTCGCAAATCTCTTCGACGTGGTGGATGACGGGCATCAGCAAATCCGTATGAAAATTGCTGCTCTCGCCCTGGAGGACCGCCGAGAGCCGCTCGAGCCCCATTCCGGTATCCACCGAGGGCTTGGGGAGCGGGTTCGCCTTGCCCGAAGCGTCCCGATCGAACTGCATGAAAACGAGGTTCCACAGCTCCAGGTAGCGGTCTCCATCCTCATCGGGGCTGCCGGGAGGGCCGCCCGCCATGTGCGGGCCCTGATCGTAAATCAGCTCCGAGCAGGGACCGCACGGCCCCGTATCACCCATGGCCCAGAAGTTGTCCTTCTCATCGCACCGCACAATGCGTTCGGGCGGCACGCCGACGATGCGGCGCCACAACTCTTCCGCCTCGTCGTCCTCGCGGAAAATGGTGATCCACATCCGATCGCCGTCCAGGCCCGCCCGATCGACGAGAAACTCCCAGGCGAATTCGATCGCTTTTTCCTTAAAATAGTCTCCGAACGAGAAATTGCCCAGCATTTCGAAAAACGTATGGTGGCGGGCGGTCCGGCCCACATTTTCGAGGTCGTTGTGCTTGCCGCTGACCCTCAGGCATTTTTGCGAACTCGTGGCACGCAAATAATCACGGCGCTCAAGGCCCGTGAAAGTATCCTTGAATTGCACCATCCCGGCATTGGTGAACAGCAGGGTCGGATCGTTCATGGGGACGAGCGGCGAACTCCGCACGGCCCGGTGCCCTTTTTCGCCGAAATAATCCAAAAACAGCTTCCGGATTTCGTTCCCGGTCATTTTGAGTAACGCCTCCCCCGCATCTCGATCGCCGCCTATTTATTTTTCCTGGAGCGCGTCCGATTTAATCGGGACGCAGAATTTCGGTCTCTTCAATGACTATTTTCTCGCCGCCGAGGATGATCACGCGCTGGCCCCTGCGGAGAATCACCTTCTCCTGAAACGCCCCGCCGTACACGATCACCTCGTCCCTGGCGCTGAGGACGTCCTTGGACACGGTTCCGGACGCCTTGCCCGGCTTGGAAACCTCCCCGATCCGGCCGAGCACAACGCAACTGATCCGCCCACCCGAACTCGCCGTCTCGATCCTCCATCCGCTCAACGTAAAATCAATCCGTAGCGGGCGGCCCCGCCTGTCCACATAGTGGATCCGAACCCCTCCTGCCTTTTTTTCGGTGCGGATCCCTCCGTCCGGGTTGCAAAACCGGAGCCGGGAAACCTCCTCTCCCCAACCCCCCCGGGGAGCCGTCAGGACGAGGAGCAGCCCGGCCGCCGCAAACAACAGGGCTGGCTCCACCCGCCGCATGTTAAATTTCCACGCTTTCCCGGTAGGCGCCGAAAACGCCCCGAAAAACGTCCGAAATCTCGCCCAGGGTGGCGTGGGCGCGGACGGCATCCAGTATACGCGGCATCGTATTTTCCCCGCCAAGAGCGGCATCCCGGACCGCGCCGAGGCGCACGGAAACGGCCTCCGAATCCCGCCTTCGGCGAAGGGCCTCCAGGCGCCCGCGCTGTTCCTCCTCGACCTCCGGGCGAAGCTGAAGCGTCGGAATGGGCGGCTCCTCCTCGACGGAATACCGGTTCACGCCCACGATGATCTCCTTGGCTTCGTCCACGGCGCGCTGGGTTTTATAGGCGCTCTCCTGGATTTCCCGCTGTACCCACCCCGCCTCGATGGCCCGCAGCATCCCGCCCATCCCGTCGATCCGCCCGATGATGGCCTTCGCCCGGCTCTCGATTTCGTTCGTGAGCGCTTCGATACCATAGGCGCCCGCGCATGGGTCCACCGTCTTGGGGATCTGGCTCTCCTCCGCGAGGATTTGCTGCGTCCGCAAGGCGATGCGCACGGCCTCCTCGGTCGGCAGCGCCAGGGCCTCGTCCATCGAATTGGTGTGCAGCGATTGGGTCCCGCCCAAAAGCGCCGCCATCGCCTGAATCGCCACGCGCACCACGTTGTTCTTGGGCTGCTGAGCGGTCAGCGCGCTTCCGGCCGTCTGCGCATGAAACCGGAGCATACAGGCCTTATCCGATCTGGCCCCGAAGCGGTTTCGCATCGTCTTCGCCCAAAGGCGCCTCGCCGCCCGGAACTTGGCGATTTCCTCGGTGAAATGGTTGTGCACGTTGAAGAAAAACGAGAGCTGGCTCCCGATCTCGTCTACATCGAAACCGGCATCCACCGCAGCCTGAACGTAGGCCACGCCGTTGGCAAGGGTGAACGCGACCTCCTGAACCGCCGTGGAGCCGGCCTCCCGAATATGATACCCGCTGATGGATATGGCGTTCCATTTGGGGACCTTTTCCTTGCAAAAAGCGATGGTGTCGGTGATGAGGCGCATGCTCGGTCCGGGCGGGTAGATATAGGTCCCCCGGGAAATATATTCCTTGAGGATGTCGTTCTGGACGGTTCCTCTGAGCGCTTCGAAAGGCACCCCCCTCTTCTCGGCAACGGCAAGGTAGAGACAAAGCAGGATCGATGCGGTCGCGTTGATCGTCATGGAGGTGGAGATTTTATCGAGAGGTAGCCCCTCGAGAAGGGTTTCCATATCCTCCAGGGAGGCGATGGACACCCCGACCTTGCCCACCTCGCCGAAAGCGAGGGAATGATCCGGATCGAAGCCGATCTGGGTGGGCAAATCGAAAGCGACCGAAATTCCATCCTGGCCATGGGAAAGAAGATAATGAAAACGCTCGTTCGTCTCGCGGGCGGTGCCGAACCCGGCATATTGGCGCATGGTC
>DNYS01000166.1:0-385 GCA_003506735.1 Nitrospinota bacterium | reverse complement strand
CCCGGCATATTGGCGCATGGTCCATAGCTTGGAGCGGTACATATCGCCGTAAATGCCGCGAGTAAATGGAAAAACACCGGGGGAGCCAATTTCTCCGGCGGGAGAATCCCCGGCCACATCTTCGGGGCCATAGGAAGGTTTTATGGAAATTCCCGAAGAGGTCGAAAAGCGCCCCGGCCCATCGGCGCGGCCCGTTTCGGATAATCCATCATCCCTCAAACCCATATTCCCAGCGCTGGCGCTTGACTCGGCCACATCCCTGCCCTCATTTAGATCCCATCGGATTCAGAACCCGAAAAGGCCGTGAACCAAAAAAATCCGGCATTCGAAAATACCATACAGGGCGATTCTCCGGCTAGCCATCGGGAGAATTCCGGACAGAAAA
>DNYS01000040.1:541-4644 GCA_003506735.1 Nitrospinota bacterium | reverse complement strand
CGTACCATCGGTCATTGTCTCCAGGTCACAAAATCCCGCGTTCCAATTTCGTGAGGAACTTACATAACATTAGCATGATCATCCGAATAATCAAGCAATATCAATCAGATGGGTCATCGCATTCGGCAGGAAATTCAGCACGCCTATTCACAAATCCAAAAATTTACCGCAAAACCAATCAGGAAACGCACGCGGCGATGTAGCCAAGAAGGCGGGAAGCGGCCTCTCCCGCACTGGCGGCGCAATCGGGGATGCCCACTCCCCGGTAGGCGCTTCCCGCCACCGCGATACCAGGCAGATTTTCGATTTCCTCGTCAATCGCACGGACCCGGTCCAGGTGGCCAAGGCGGTACTGGGCCATCGCACCCCGGAAGCGCGAGAGAACCGCGACCTCGGGTTCTCCCCGAATGCCGAGCAGCGGCCGGAGTTCCTCCATCACCTGCCCGGTCATCTCATCGTCAGATAGCGCGAACGCTTTTTCCGCATGACTCCCCCCTACAAATGCCCGCAGAAGAACCTTTTTCTCCGGTGCCCTGCCAACGAATTTCGAACTCGAAAACGAGCAGGCCAAGAGATTGCGCCCCTCAATCGCGGGAACGACGAAACCCATTCCGTCCAGAGGATGTGTAACTTGAGACCTGTCGAAAGCGAGGTTCAATGTAGCTACCGAGCCATAGGGAATCTCGTCCAGCCGGTCAGCAAGGTTCGAGGACAACTCTCCGAGTAAATTTCGCGCCGAGTTCGCCGGGAGGGCCAGGCAAACAGCGTCTGCCTCGATATCCTCCCCGCCATCGAATCCTACCCGCCATCGATTCCCCTCGCACCTGAGAGAAACAGCACGGGTATTTGGCCTGAGCGATTCAGCGGGAATCTTTTCCAAGAGTGCATCGACCATGGTCTCCATCCCCGAATCCAGAGTGAGGAAAAGGCCGTATCGCGGTCCGCTGGCCGAGGTGGCCTGTCTCTTCGATTCCTTTTGCATCCGCTTCCTGAGCGCCCGGATGATGCTTCCATGCGTACGCTCCATTTCGTGAAACTGAGGCATCGTCGCCTCAAGGCTCAGCTCTTCGGGATCGGCGGAGTAGATGCCGGCGATCATGGGTTGCGCCATCCGCACAAGCGTTTCGCGCCCGAAGCGCCTGCGGACAAAGCTTGCCAGGGTTTCGTCTCCTTCTTCTTCCCGGGGCGGAATGAAAATTTCCATCGCCATGCGGAGTTTGCCTAGGGGGCTAAAGATGGAAGTGGTGACAAACGGGAGGAACGATGATGGCGCCAAGAGGTAGAACCCCTTCGGTACCGGAAGCAGGCGGCCATTTCTCAGGATGAAACTGCGCCGGTGGGCGGATTTGGTTCCGGTGAGGCGATTCTCCAGGCCCAGGTCGCGGCAAAGCGCAATGCCCTCGGGCTTGGTGGAAAGGAAGCAGTCGGGCCCCCGCTCCATGACAAACCCAGCCTCGCGGGCGGTCTCAATCGAACCGCCAAACCGATCCGAGGCATCCGCCACAATCACATCGAGCTGAAGACCCCGCTCACCCGCACCCTGAATCAGCCGGTAGGAGGCCACAAGACCCGTGATTCCACCTCCAAGGACAACGACGCGCCGGGGCATCCCAGAGCCGGTCGTCTCGATCAAGCGCTCTCTCCCGCCATGTGGTCCGATACGATATCGCAAAGCATCGAGATGAACTTGGGGTGTGAACCGACGGTGCCCGCCCGGAAAAATCCCATCCCGCAGGCATCGGCCGCTTCCTTGGCCTCTACATCCAGGTCGAAGAGGACTTCAACGTGATCGCAAATAAAGCCGACCGGCGCCACGATGATGTCCTTCGCCCCCCGCGCGGACGCGTCGCGGATTACGTCGAGCACATCCGGTTCAAGCCAGGAGCCTGGAGGTACATCCGGGCTGCTTTGGTAACCGATGTCGTGGCTCCCCCTTTCGAGGGCTTCCGCCGCCTTTTGGGCCGTTCCGGTGAACTGCTCTTCGTAAGGCGACACCTTCGCCATGGACACCGGAATCGAATGAGCTGAGAAAATCAGGTGGGCATCGCGGAATCTTGACTCCCCCATCGCTGGAGAAAGTGCGCGAATTCGATCGGCCGTGGCTTCGATATAACCCGGATGGGCGAACCAAGGAGTTTCGGCAAAATCCACCCTGGGCGCCTCGCGGCCTAGAGCCTCGCGTCCCGCCTCCACTTCGCTTCGGTAGGCCTCGAAACTGACCTTGGCCCGGTGCGGCGCCAGGGCAATGGCCAGTGTCCGGCGCAGCCCCCGGCGGTACATTTCCGCCAAGACCTCCTTCAAGAATGGTGTCCAGAAATGGTAGCCCACATAAACGGGGACGCCAAATCCCGCGCGCTCGAGTTCCATCTCAAGGGCTCCGGCCTGCTTTTGAGAAAAAAAACTGAACGGAGACACCCCGCCGAAGTGTTTATAGTGCTCGGCCACCTCGCGAATTCGATCCTCACCGCCGCTCCGATCGCCAACGACGTTTTTTACAAAACAAAACGCCTCGCCGGGACAATCCTGATACCGACGGCAACAACCCCGCGTCGGTCCGCCGAACCCAACGAGGAGCACAGAGTCATACCGCGTTTCCACTATTGCGCCTTCCATTCATGAACCAGATCCACGAGAAATTTCACGTTGTCCACCGGTGTGGGGGGCAACACGCCATGACCGAGGTTGAAGATATGCCCGGGGCGCCCTTTCGCTTGGCGCAGGATATCCTCGGCACATTTGCGGATAGTGGCCCGGTCGGCGAGGAGGACGCACGGGTCCATGTTTCCCTGGATGGCCACACCCCCCAGTCGATCCCAGGTTTCACCCAGGTTCACCCGCCAGTCGAGCCCGATAACGTCGCCTCCGGCCTTTTTCTGATCCTCCAAAAGCGTCGCCGTTCCCGTCCCAAAATGAATGATCGGAACCTCGCCCGAGATGTTATCGAGAAGGAGGCGGATGTGGGGAAAGACAAATTCGCGGTAATCGGCGGGGCTCAAACAGCCCACCCAGCTGTCGAATATCTGGATCGCCTGGGCGCCCGCACCGATCTGGCATTTGACGTATTTTACGAGCGAGCGGGTGATGACGCTCATCAGTGCATGCCAGGCTCCCGAATCGCCGTACATCAGGCTCTTGGTCTCGATGTAGTTGCGCGAACCGCCACCCTCGATCACATACGATGCCAATGTAAATGGCGCGCCGCAAAATCCGATGAGGGGCGTCCCCGGATTCAGGGAGGCCCGCGTCTTTCGAATCGCGTCGTAAACGAACGAAAGCGCTTCGGGCGGCGCTTCCTTCAAACGATCGACATCGGCGGAGGTTCGGACCGGGTTGCTCAGAACGGGACCTTCTCCCTTGCCGTACGAGAGCGACATGCCCATCGGGGTCAGGATGAGAAGAATATCCGAAAAGATGATGGCCGCATCCGCCCCTATCCGCTCAACCGCCGTGACGGTCACCTCCGCGGCGAGGTCGGAGTTTTTGCAAAGCTCCATGAATGGGGTCCGTTCACGGACCTCGCGGTATTCCTCCATGTATCGGCCGGCTTGGCGCATAAGCCAGATCGGCGTGAAATCGGCTGGCTCACCCCTGCAAGCCTTGAGAAAGGGGGCGTTATCGTCGCTCATATGGCTCATGACCCCATTGCCCGGTTCAGTGAAACCCCACGCCGGAAAAGATACCACCCTTTTCCCCCGCGCCAAAAGAGAAAAACCCCAGCCCCGAAGGGCTGGGGTTTTCGGCGAACTGTTTGGATTCGCCTGGGCGGAGAAACCCGGCATCATCCAGTGGATTTCTCCTGCCTAAACGACAGTCACCTCGTCCCTACAGTGTATTTTCATATATACGACCACCTCCTTTCTGACATAGTTTTAATTATGCGGCATCATGATCGGCTCGTCAACAGAAAATTCGCAAAGTGCCGGGATTCCATCCCGTCCGGGGGGGGTGTGCTCGTGGACCTGGGCATGCTATATATCGCACGTTCCCGGCGAAAAGAGCCTTGGCCGGATTGATTTATAACCGGGCAATGGGCCGCTCAGGACCGGCATACAACATGGCGCCATAGCCAAGCGGTAAGGCAGAGGACTGCAAATCCTTTATCC
>DNYS01000040.1:0-465 GCA_003506735.1 Nitrospinota bacterium | reverse complement strand
ATCTTGAGAGTCCTTTTTCACAAGGATGTTCGGATGGTCAATATCCTCAAAGAAAAGAAAATCGCAGACAAGATTTCCGGTCGAACCCTTCATATTTTTCTCCGAGAACATTCAAAATATTTCCACGCAAGAACATTCATTGATCGAAAACGAATTCAAGTCTCCACAAAAAGTACGACCATGATTGGTGCAGAACAGTTCGCAAAAGAATGGTTCCAAGATTTAATTTCAAAACAAAGATTAGGACTACCAGTTCACGGACATACTTTTGAAGATGCGGTCAAAGGATTGTTGAAATACAAACAAAATCAACAAAAATTGGAAGGAAAATCCATATACTTTTGGAAAGATTACAAAACGAAATGCGACATTCTTTCGGGATTCTTCAACGGAACTTCTTTACATGAAATCACCCCCAAGAAACTAGAAGATTATAAACAATGGAGAATTGATCAATCCTCTGAC
>DNYS01000066.1:12417-31829 GCA_003506735.1 Nitrospinota bacterium | reverse complement strand
TTTCTCCAGGCAAAATCGCTCGGTCCTTTCCGAAAAGGCCGTCGCCCGGAGGCGGGAGATCCCCGTTCAAATGGTTAATTGGGTTTGGATTTGCCGAGAGGCGCGGCGAAATGTCGGGAGATGCGTGAAGCGGCGGGAGGTGCGATTACCTGCGGCGGGCGCGGATTCGCGGTTCTTGGTGCATTTGCTCGAAAATTCTCCCGGTCGGGCCGGAAACGGTGCTGGGAGCAGATACGCGGTTCTCGGCGCATTTGTCCGAAAATTCTCCCGGAACGCTCCGAAAAGAGGACTGGCGAANNACGATGACGGCGCCCATCAACGAGGGGAACAGCGGCGGGGGCGGATTCGCGGTCCTCCGTGCATTTGCGGTCAAATTCGCTGCAAGTTGGATGAAAACGGCGCGGGCGAAAGTACGCGGTCCTCGGCGCATCTGCCCGAAAATTCTCCCGGGCGGGGCGGAAACGGGGGGGCGCGCAGATTCGCGATTCTCGGCGCATTTGTTCGAAATTCCCGGCGGATTGGGCGAAAGCGTTTCGAAATATTCGCCCTGGGGGGGGTCTTCCCGGGCCCGGCCCCTAGAGGATGTAGCGGCTGAGATCGAGGTCCGCGGCGATGTCCTTGAGGCGACCGCGGACGTATCCGGCGTCGATGGTGATCTCCTCACCCGCCATCTCGGGCGCGTTGAAGGAGATCTCCTCGAACACCCGCTCCATGATGGTGTAAAGCCGCCGGGCGCCGATGTTTTCCGTCTTCTCGTTGATGTCGGCGGCGAACGAGGCCACCTCCCGTATCGCATCGTCCGTGAAGGTGACCTTCAGGCCCTCGGTCTTCAGGAGTGCGGGGTATTGGATGACGAGGGCGTTCTCGGGCTCTTGGAGTATCCGGACGAAATCCTCGAGTCCCAGGGAATGGAGCTCGACCCGTATGGGAAAGCGCCCCTGGAGCTCGGGAAGGAGGTCCGAGGGTTTCGCCATATGGAAGGCGCCGGCCGCGATGAAGAGGATATGGTCTGTCCGGACGGGGCCGTGTTTGGTCTGGACGGTGCAGCCCTCGACGATGGGGAGAAGATCGCGCTGGACCCCTTCCCTGGATACGTCCGGACCGTGGTTGCCGCCCGAGGTGGAGGCGATTTTGTCGATTTCATCGAGAAAAACGATGCCCGATTGCTCGGTGCGCTCAATGGCCTCGGCATTCACCTTCTCGGGGTCGATGATTTTATCGCCCTCCTCCTGGGTGAGGAGCTTGAAGGCCTCGGGCACTTTCATCCGCCGGGTGCGTGTTTGGGCCGGGAACATCCCGCCGAGCATGTCCTTGAAATTGATCCCCATCTGCTCCATGTCCATCCCGCCCATGAGGTGAATTTCGGGGCCTTTGTCGGTTGCCTCGAATTCGACCTCCCGGTCATCCAATTTCCCCTCGACGAGCATTTGGCGGAATTTCTCGCGCGTTCGGCTGTAGTGCTCCTCGCCGAGCGGATCGTTCGATTGGCCCTGATCGTCAATGGCGGCGAAGCCGGGCGGGGTGGGCAGCAGGAGGTCAAGAAGGCGCTCCATAGCTAGATCTTCTGCCTTGGCGGTGTTGGCCTGACGGTATTCCTCCTGAACCATATTCCGGGCGAGTTCGGTGAGGTCTCGAATCATGCTCTCGACGTCGCGCCCCACATAGCCGACCTCGGTGAATTTGCTCGCCTCGACTTTAATGAACGGGCTATTGGCGAGACGGGCCAGCCGGCGAGCGATTTCCGTCTTTCCGACCCCGGTCGGCCCGATCATGACGATGTTTTTGGGCGCCACCTCATCGCGCATCTCTTCGGGAAGCTGCTGCCGTCGCCAGCGGTTTCGCAGAGCAATGGCGACAGCGCGCTTGGCATCGCCCTGGCCAATCACATACCGGTCGAGTTCTTTGACAATTTGAACGGGGGTGAGATCTTCCATCAGAGCACTTCGACCGAGATGTGATCGTTGGTGTAGATGCATATTTCGGATGTAATTTTGAGTGCCTGACGCACTATCTCTCCTGCTGTCAGATCGGGTTCGAGGCTGAGAATCCCTTTTGCCGCAGCGGTGGCGATGGGACCGCCGCTGCCGATTCCGAGCACGCCATCGTCTGGTTCGATGATGTCCCCGGTTCCAGAAAGAATGAGGCTCGAATCCTTGTCGGCAACAGCGAGTATGGCTTCCAGACGGCGAAGAATGCGGTCCGTCCGCCAGTCTTTTCCCATCTCCACCGCTGCCCGCATGAGGTTGTCGTGGTACTCATCGAGTTTTCCCTCGAACCGCTCGAATAGAGCGATGGCGTCCGAAGCGGAACCGGCAAATCCGGCAAGAATTTTTTCTCCTCCGAGGCGGCGGATTTTCACGGCGCCGTGCTTGACAGCCGTGTTGCCCATCGTGACCTGACCGTCTCCGCCCAGGGCTGTCTGCCCCTTGTAGCGGACGCCGAGTATGGTCGTTGAGCGAATGGTGATTCCTGACGTCATCGGGACTCCTTCGCGGGGTGCGCGGCCTTTTTCACCCTCGCCCTGGGATGACTGTCATCGTACACCGCCTGGAGATGAGCGAAATTGACCTGCGTGTAGCGCTGGGTAGTGGATAGGCTTGAATGCCCCAAAAGCTCTTGGATGGAGCGGAGGTCGGCGCCATCTTCCAAAAGATGCGTCGCTGCGCTGTGGCGGAGGGCATGTGGGGTGAAATGAAACGAGAATCCTCCCTTTTTTTCATAACTGCGAAGCATCCTCCGTACGCCGTCGGTAGTCATTCGCCGGCCGCGGGAGTTCTGGAACAGAGGAGACGGATCCCCACTCGGCCTTTTCGCGTCGGCGGGAGATGGCCCAGGCATCAATGAGAGGTATGACTCGGTGGCTTTCGCGGCTCGTTTTGTGATCGGGATAATTCTTTCTTTTTTGCCTTTCCCTTTTACGCGTATGAGGCGCTGGGACAGATCGATGTCCGGATTGTCCAGGGCCGTGAGTTCTCCCACCCGGAGGCCAGAGCCGTAAAGAATTTCGAGTATGGCTTTGTCCCTGGCTCCCTCGGTCGTAGCAGAATCGGGAAGCTCCATGAGCCTTGCCGCATCATCCACCGAAAGGTAGGTAGGCAACTGGCGCGGGGCGTTCAAAGAGGGCATCTCACCCGCTGGATCTCCGTCGGATTTTCCCTCCCGGCGAAGAAATCGGTAAAGACTTCTAATGCTTGAAAGACGGCGGTTGACGGTCGTCGATTGAAGCCCTCTTCGGTAGAGGTCGCCCAGATAAGAACGCACAGCCACCGCGTCCACTTTTTCCGGCGGCACCGGCTCTCCGGCCCACTCGGTGAGGAAGGCGTCGAAATCCTCCAAGTCGAGGCCATAGGCGCGAACGGTATGTTCCGATGTGCCGCGCTCGTTGCACAGATAATTTTCGAATAACTCCCGGCAGGAACTCAACCCGCCGGAGATTTCACGCTCTCTCGCCATGGCTCCAAGTCCTTTAAGGCGCGTTCCCCGATTCGCATTTTTCGCTCGCTTTTGGGGGCGTGTTTCTCCAGAGGCGGAAACAAGCCGAAATTGATGTTCATGGGCTGGAAATTTTTCGAGGGAGCCCGCGTGATGTATTGGGTGAGGGCGCCTAGCGATGAGGTCGCGGGCGCTTCGCGGACGGGTTCACCGTTTACCATGGCGGATGCATATATTCCCGCGAGGAGGCCGGTTGCGGCCGATTCCAAATAGCCTTCCACTCCAGTGAGTTGTCCGGCAATGAAAATATTGGGATAGCGCTTGAGTTGAAACGATTTTCGAATCAGGCGCGGTGAATTAATGTAAGTATTGCGGTGGAGGCTTCCGTAGCGGAGGAATTTGGCGTCCCGAAGAGCAGGCAGTTTTTGAAAAATTCGTTTTTGCTCCGGATAGCGGAGTCGGGTCTGGAAACCTACCATCGAAAAATATTCGCCCGTCAAATCCTCTTTTCGGAGTTGAACAACCGCATGATAGGTTTCGCCCGATTCGGGATGTTCAATCCCCACGGGCTTCATCGGACCGTATGCAAGGGTGTCCTTACCTCGTGAAGCCATTTCCTCCAGCGGAAGGCATCCCTCGAAATAAATGGCTTTTTCGAAGTCCCGCATAGGAATTTTTTCTCCCTTGAGCAGATCTTCGTAAAAATTTTGGTATTCACGGTCGCTGAGCCCAATATTGATGTAGTCGCCCTCGCTTCCTTCATCCATTCCTTTCCCGTAGCGCGACCCCATGAATGCAGTGGACATATCAATACTGTCGCCGTAAAGGATCGGCGAGATGGCATCGTAAAAGTATAGATACTTCCCTTGGGTCAGCCGTGCCATTTCGGTCGAAAGGGCGAAACTCGTCAGTGGCCCGGTGGCGATAATCGTTGCCAGATTGTCATCGAGGGAGGTGACTTCTTCGCGCCGGACTTCGATGCGAGGGTGGTTTTCGACCATCTCCGTCACTTTCCGGCTGAATGCTTCCCGATCCACGGCCAAGGCAATGCCGGCGGGCACGCGCGTTGCGTCGGCGCACTGGACGATGAGCGAATCGAGACGCCGCATTTCCTCCTTGAGAAGTCCGGAGGCGTTTTCGAGGGAATTGGATCGGAGGGAGTTCGAGCAGACAAGCTCGGCCAGGTATTCGGTCTGATGTGCCGGAGTGGACACATGTGGACGCATTTCGAACAGTTCGATCTCGACTCCACGGTTTGCCGCCTGCCAGGCGGCTTCGGAGCCGGCGAGCCCGCCTCCAATGACTCTGATCTTATTTTTCAAGGGGATTCCTCTGCGTTCTTGTTGGCTGCGGGGCCATTTTCGTGGCCCACCTGGACGGCTATCGCGGGAGGTGCTTTTTCCTTGTAGTCGCATGAATTCACAGGACAAACAAGCTGAGTGCCGTTTTTCTTGGTGGTTTTGAGGGTGACATGGGGATGATCGCATGTCGGACATGAACGGTTTACGGGGAGGTCCCAGACGACGTATTTGCATTTCGGAAACTGGTTGCATCCGTAGAAAATTTTACCGGTTCGGCGGGAGCGGCGCGATACGAGCTCGCCATCGCAGTCCTTGCGGGCGCAACTGATTCCAGTCGAAACGGGTTTCTCAACCGGTTCTCCGGCGGAATTCAACTTCCGGGTTTTATGTTCCTTCGGTTGAGCCGAGCAGCAAAGATACAATCCATAGGGTCCTCGCTTGACCCGCATCGGCTCACCGCATTCCTCACAGGGAGGCGCTTTTTCCTCGATTTGAGCGAGTTCTTCGTCCGTCTCGGCTTCTTCTCCCTCTTCGACGATGCTTTCGGAATGCTTGCAGTCTGGATACTTGGAGCAAGAAATAAACCAGCCATTCCGGCTGAATTTTTTTACCAGCGTACTCCCGCATTCCGGGCAATCGCGGTCAATCGGTTCAGTCTTGGTTTTTAGGTTGGGAAGCGTTTTTTTCGCCGCTTGAATTTTTTTATCAAACTGGTCATAAAAATTCCGGAGCATCGGCAGCCAAGGAATCTCTCCATTTTCGATGTCGTCGAGAGCGCTTTCGATTTTCGCAGTAAACTTGACGTCAATCTCTTCGGGGAACCCCTGGATCAGCAAATTGTTGACTTCGATTCCCAGTGATGTCGGGGTGAACTGACGTTTTTTTCTCTCCATGACGACATATTTTCGTTTTTCCAATGTATCCAGGATAGTGGCGTAGGTGCTAGGCCGGCCCACCCCGTCCTCTTCCAGCTCTTTGACGAGCGCCGCTTCGGTGTATCTGGGTGGAGGCTGGGTGAAGTGCTGCTCGGGCAGGACACCTGTCGGTGTGGCCTCAGAGGCGAGCGGGAATACCGGATCGTCTTTCTCTAAATTCGGAAGAAGGCGGTCACTGCCCGATGCCGAGGTAGAGTTTTCGGTGTCGATAAATTCACCGGATTTTTCTTGATACACTTCAAGGAATCCGGAAAATTTCATGACCGATCCCGTGGCGCGAAGGGTGAGGGGCCCGGCCGCGATATCGACGCTGGTTTGATCGAATACGGCTGGAGTCATTTGGCTGGCTAAATAACGGCGCCAGATGAGCGTGTAAATGGCCAATTGCTCTGGTTTCATCCGGTCCTTGATTTCATCGGGTGTTAGAGCGGCATCGGTTGGCCGGATGGCTTCATGCGCATCCTGGATATTATCCTTACTTTTGTATGTTGGCGGGCTTTCGGGCAGGTGGCCGCTACTGTAATTTTTACCGATATAAGTGCGCGCCATCGATACAGCTTCGGGAGCGAGCCGAACCGAATCCGTCCGCATATAGGTGATCAGGCCGACGTTTCCCTGTCCTTGCCCGAGATTGACCCCTTCGTAGAGGGATTGTGCGATGGACATGGTCCGTTTGGCGCCGTAGCGGAGCTTTGTGGAGCACTCCTGTTGAAGGGTGCTCGTGATAAACGGGGCGGGGGGCCGCCGCCGGCGCTCTCGGCGTTCGACCTTGGCCACTTTCAGGGCAGCTCCTTCGATGGTGGCCGCAAGCTCGCGGGCACGCTCTTCGTTGGGAATTTCGGGCTCCTCGCCCTCGATTCGGTGTAGTTTGGCCTCGAAGGGGGGATCGACACCCGGCTTTTCGAGCGATGAGGCAATCGTCCAATATTCTATTGGTTCAAACGCGATAACTTCTGCCTCGCGCTCGCTGATTAGCCGAAGGGCGACGGATTGGACCCTTCCTGCACTGAGGCCGAAGGCCACCTTATTCCACAGAATTTCTCCAGAGAGTTTGAAGCCGACGATTCGATCTAGTTTGCGGCGCGTCTCCTGGGCATCGACTTTTTCCTGATCGATTCGTCCGGGATTTTCCAGAGATTCTCGGACAGCGCGTGGAGTAATTTCATTGAACGAAACCCGAAATATCTGGCCGTGTTTTCCATCGTTGCGGAGGATTTCCTGAATGTGCCAGGCGATGGCCTCGCCTTCCCGGTCCGGATCCGGCGCCAGATAGATTTCATCGGCGGTGCTCGCGGCCCGGCGCAATTCACTGATGGCTTTTTTCTTTGTTGGTATTTCTCCGTACTCTCCCTGGAAATCTCCGTAAACGTCGATTCCCATTTTGCGCTCACCGGTTTTCAGGAGGTCTCGAACGTGGCCTCTGGAGGCGACGATATTGAAATCGGATCCCAGGAATTTTTTAATCGTGCGAACTTTTGCCGGAGATTCGACGATCAAAAGCTTCGTCGCTGATGAGTTTTTCGAGGGTGAGGAGCCGGCCTTTTTTCCGGCAGCCGAATTTTTCCGGGGGGTTTTCGCTTTGGCTCTTGGCGTACTTTTTGATTTTTTCCGCAGTGTTTTTTGGGCCATTTTTCTCAGCTAGTTGGGGGGAAATTCTTTATTTCCAAAATATCGAGAACGCTGTCGCTCAGTGCATCCCGGCGTTCTTTCAGGAGAATCAAGAGTGTCATTGTTTTTACTTCTTCAAGGCCGATTTCGTCCGATGCCAGGTCGATACATCTTTGGATGATCTCTTCGCGAAGAATCTCATCGATGGCGCCGGCGGTGTAGAGTTGATGAATTAATCCGTGGGCGGCTGGTGAAAAAGCAAGACGTTCCTCGGGGTGCAGGACGCGAACGGTTCGCCCACGGCTGTCAGTGCTCAGTCCTTGGTTATAATCTTCGGGGTCTCCATGAATGTGGTGAACCCATGAAAGCACCTCGAATATTTCCTCCGGCTGGAATCCCCGGTTTTCAAGGGTTGCTGTCAATTCGCGGTCGTCGAACAGGATATTGCTCCCCCTGAAAGACTCTTCAACGAGAATCTGCATCATTTCGTACATTCTTTCACGCAAACTATTCACCTCTACATCGTTTTCGCCCGCGATTCCGTAAACAACATCATGGGCGGATACGCCAATCAAATTATTTCGTATATACCACCCTCGATTTGGCGCAAGGCTCCCTGCAACTCGAGCGTCAACAATATGCTCGATACGGTTTCCGGGCGGAGGGAGGTCAATTTCGTTACGCCCTCGGTGGTGTTCGGCCCCTCTTCGAGACAATTGAATATGATGCTTTCCTCCGCATTAAGCGCACATGGGCGCTTGGTGCGGGGAGCGGCCGGATTATTTCCCATCGTTTTTTGAGCGGATTTCATCTTCCTGGATGGGATCGTCAGCGCCTCCTGGACATACGCGGGAAGGACAGCGATTATATCTTCGGCCGATTCGACCAAATGAGCCCCTTCTTTCAGTATCCGGTGGCAGCCGGCGCTACGGTGCGATTCTACCGGCCCGGGAACAGCCATCAACTCGCGTCCCTGCTCAAGGGCAAGCCGAGCCGTCAACAAAGCCCCGCTACGGTGGGCGGCCTCGACCACGACGGTTGCCAGGGCAAGGCCGCTAATTAAACGATTGCGCCTCGGAAAATTTTCAGCCCGGGGCGGATAATTGCAGTTGAGTTCCGTCACAACGGCGCCCTGGCCTGAAATTCGGCGCCTCAATTCTTCATGACCCGCGGGATAGTTGACGTTCAGACCGCAACCCAGCACGCCAATTGTACGCCCGCCCGCATCCATGGCTGCTTGGTGCGCCTCGGCGTCGATTCCGCGGACAAGGCCGCTAATGACCGTGATGCCCTGCTCTGCCAGGGCAGCGGCCAATTTTTGTGTCATGCGGCGCCCATAGGCCGAAGGGTTCCGCATCCCGACAATGGCCACCCCCAAGGAATCGCTCTCTCGAATATCTCCCTGAACGAACAATGCTCCGGAGGTGCATATATATTTTTTAGAAGATCGGGAAAATCCGGGTCACTCATGCACAAAATGCTTATGCCCTGGTTTTGGGCCTCCAGGCGAAACTGACGGGCAAGATCGGCTGGGGAATCGTGTTTGAGGTTCTCCGCCGCTTTTTTGCCGGCGATGCGGGCAAATTCTTCGCTCGGAGACAGAAGGGCCTTAATCGGGTTCCCGTAGGTCTCTACCAAGCGGTGGAGGCGTTCGGGCGTCATCCCTTGAAGCGTTTGAAGCACTAGCCAGGCATCAGAGATTTCGGGAACTTCCTTGCCCCATGTGCTCATTTTGTCAGCCAACCCCTGCATCGCGTCATCACCTCGAACCGCCGTTTCGAATATTCGGTGGCACCATCCCCTCTTCGGCGGGGGGTACTTGCATTCAAATACCATAAGAGATGCGCTCTATGTCAAGGAGAAATTTTTCAGGAAGGCTTTCGGCAGCCAAAATTCGAGCCCCCTGGCTTGCCCAAAAGGGAGGGGTGGCGCTGGTTATCTGGGTTTTCTCCTTCCTGCGAGATGGAGGGACTGGAGCTGTTTCCGGGCTTTTTTCGTGAGATGATGACGAGAAAAATTTTCGATCAGTTTCTCGAATTCCAGAGCCGCCCGGCGGTGGTCTCTAATTCGGAGATAGGTCAATCCTCTTTTATAATAGGCATCGGGGACTTTCCGGCTCTTGGGGTAACGTTTGATTACTTTCTGGAATTCCTCCAAGGAGGCCGGAAATTCCTTGAGGTCGTAGTAGCTCTCCCCCAGCCAATATTGCGCATTCGCGGCCAGCCGATTTCTTGGAAAACGCCGCAAAAAATTGCGGAAAAGGAGGATGGCTTCCTCCCTCCTTCTTGCCCGGATGGCCCGGTAGGCGACATTGTAGGCTTCCCTCGAGGTGCGTGGGAGCTTTTTCCGTGCCCGCCTCCGGGGTGGGCGTTTGGCCCGTTTCAGGACGGCCGGCGGTGGACGAGGGGCTCGAAAGACGGCTTTCGGGGTGGGCCGCCGCCGGGCCCGTTTTTTTGGAGAAAAATATCTTCTGGATACTGGCCGTGGCCGGGAAGTGGCCGCAGCCGGTTTAGGGCGGCGGCCCTGGCGCTCTAGCCGGGCCTCCAAGCTGCTTTGCCGCTGGGTCAGCCTTCGCACCAATTGGCCCAGGACTCCGAGTTGTTTTTCGAATTCCGAAATACGGACTTCCATCCGGGCGCTTTGCTCCTGGGCCGCCACCACCTGACGGCTGAGGAGGGTTTCGGATTTCGGGCCAGACGAGGTCGCGAGGATTTCTTCTTCTTGGGGGGCCGCCGCGCAAGCGCTCAATGCCCACAAAATAAGCATGAGAGCGGTTACATTCCGCATGTTCGAGAACCTCGGGTCGAATGAAGGCGGAAGAAACGGTGGAGGCGTTCTTTTTTGATTCTACACGAAAAGCGGATTAAATGGCGATAACCTCAAAGCCTTCGATATGAAGCTCGGGGTCTGCCTTGATGACGAGTTGGAGATTCAGATAATTCTCCAGTTCCTCAACATGATGTCTTTCTTCTTCGAGCAGGCGATCGGCGACGTCTGGATGTACGTTAATCAGGAATTTCCTGCTGTCCTTGGAGTGGACCCTTACCCGACGCACTTCCCGAAGGGTCTCGTAACTCACCGTGGACGGGCTCTTGACCCTGCCTCTTCCCTCGCAATACGGGCAAGTATCCGTGAGGACGTGCTCAAGACTTTCCCGAACGCGCTTTCGGGTCATCTCCACGAGGCCGAGGTCGCTGATTTTCGATATTTTCGTCCTTGACCGGTCCTTGGCCAACTCCTCCTTGAAGGCGTTGATGAGTTTATTCCTGTTTTCCTCGCGCTCCATATCGATGTAATCGACAATGACTATGCCGCCCAGATCGCGCAGCCTGAGTTGGGCGACGATTTCGCGGACCGCTTCGAGATTTGTCTGGGTGATCGTTTCCTCTGGGTTTCGCTTCCCCACAAAACGGCCTGTATTGACATCGATAGTGGTCAGTGCCTCGGTCTGGTCGATGACGATGTAGCCCCCGCTTTTTAGCCAGACGCACTGGCCCAAGGCCCGCTCGATTTCGAGTTCAACGCCGTAGTAGTCGAAAATCGGCTCATCGCCCTGATAGTGCTCCAGCTTCGGTACTAGGTGGGGGTAGTAGGTGTTCAGAAATTCCCGGCATCGCTCATAGGCCTTTTTCGAATCGATGACCATTCTATCCACGTCGGAACCGAACAAATCACGGACCACGCGCTGGATGAGGCTCAGATTGGCGTGAATCAACTCGGGGGCGGAGGTCGTATTGTTCTTCTCGAAAATATCGTCCCACAGTGCATGGAGAAAAGTCATGTTGGTTTCGATGTCATCGACGTTCATGCCTTCGCTTGCCGTCCGGACGATGTAGCCCGCACCAGGCTGGCGGTTTTTTTCCACTAGTTTTTTCAGGCGCCGACGCTCGTTTTCATCGTCTATTCGCCGGCTGATACCGATCTGGTTGATCGTGGGCATGTAAACGACATACCTGCCCGGAAGCGTGATGTAGCTCGTCAGGCGGGAACCCTTGGTGCCCAAAGGCTCCTTGCTGACCTGGACGAGAACTTCCTGGCCGTCCTTAAGCAATTCCTCGATACTTTTATTGTTCTCCCCCCGCCAATGTCGCTGGCCCCATCCATTCGGACGTGAAAATCCGTTTGCATCGTCTTCATCTGCCGGGCCGTCAAAATCGAGATCGGTGTCCTCTTCCAACTCTTCGGCGGCGAACTTCCTGTAATTTTCGATGGACTCGATAGTATCGACGTCGTTGACGGAGAGAAAGCCGGCTTTTTCCAACCCGATATCGATGAAGGCCGCCTGCATTCCGGGCAGTACTTTCGTGACCCGTCCTTTATAGATATTCCCGACAATCCCTTGTTCGCTTTCCCGTTCCGTGTATAGCTCCGCCGCTACTCCGTTTTCCAGGAGCGCGACGCGGGTTTCGAAGGATTCTGCGTTGACAATTATTTCAGACGACATTTTTCAAAGCGCGGGAATCCCCCGCCTTCCTCCGGATGCCGATCTTGCGGACTTGGATGCGAAGACAATCTTCGGGAGAAAAACCCAGGCAAGTGGCGAGAATTTCGGAAACCTTCGGCTTGGCACCATCTCCGTACCGTAAAGTAAGATATAGCTGCAGGGTGGCTTTCCCTGCCGTCCTCAAAACCGTCTTTTTTATTTCGATGTTTAAAATGGCCGGGCGGGCATCGAACCGGATCATTTTGCCTTTGCGAATCCGGCTGATCTCGATGGATTCGGCGGCAAGCGTACGATAGACGGCGGCTTCGATTTCACTTTCGACGTCCGGCCTGCATTCGAGCCAATCGGGCGAAAAGGATATTTCATAAACAGCCGCCGCCAAGACGTTCCCGGCGCCCGAAACTCCCGGTTCGAGCTTCCAGACGGCCCATGGGCGGAGCCCTGAGGGCAGCGCATCCTGGATTTTACGGAATACCTCAAGAATTTTGAACTTTCCGTTTGTTTCAAGCAGCGGAATGTCGATCAGTTCGGCCCGGCTTTCGAAACCAAGCGGGAGGGCGTGCGAGAATACGATTTTTGGATGCGGATTAAACCCTCGGGTGTGTTCAACGCGCAAGCGCGCTCTTTGGAGGGCCCGGGAGAAGGTGCGCAGAATCTCAAGGTGGCTGAGAAAGCGAAGGTCGCCTTTTTTCTCGAACATGAGGCGGAATCGGGTTACGGGAGCCTCGGGCTGTGCTGCGGCGATGCCCGGATTGTCCTCCTGGGCGTCTTCGAACCCAACGGGGACAGGTCCGGACGATCTGGATGGGCTCCGTAGGCGCTTGGGGCGCCGCCGCGCCGGACCTTTCTCCAGTTTATTCTGCTCCTTGATAATGGCCAGTTCCACGGGTTCGTGCCCGCTGTGGTCGATGAGGGGGAGCGCCCGCTCCGGAGGAGGGAGGGGCTTGGCGTAATGGTATTTGATACCTTTGTAGTTATCCAGGATTCCACATTGGCCGCATGATTCATACCGGCAGTCGCCCACCGTGATCTCGCGGAGGGATCGGTTCCATTCGGCCAGTTGATATTCCTTCGTTACCCCGCAATCGAGATGATCCCACGGAAGAGTTTCGTCCACGGGAATTTCCCTGTAGGCATACCACTCCGGATCCAGGCCATGCGTCTCAAAGGCGTCCATCCATTTGCCGAAATCGAAATACTCTCTCCAGCCATCGAACTTGCAGCCCAAATCAACGGCTGTTTCGATGACGTCGGCGAGGCGGCGGTCTCCTTTCGAGAGGATGGCCTCGAAAAAGCTGCTTTGGGGGTCGGACCACCTCAGGCGAATATGGCGGGCCTTCACTCTGTCGCGGATGAAATTCAGTTTTTCCTTGATAGTTTCCCGGTGATCCTGAGGGAACCACTGGAAAGGCGTATGGGGTTTGGGAACGAATGTAGAGAGGCTGACATTGATGAACCGGAATTTTTCTCCCGTTTGATCTCTCCGCATGTCGGCGCACGTATGAAGCATATCGACTAATTTCTGCAAGTCTTCGGTGGTCTCCGTCGGCAAGCCCAACATAAAATAAAATTTCACGCCCGGCCACCCGGCGTCGAGAATGTCCTGGAGATTCCGCCTGAGGTCGGCCTCGGTGAGCACTTTATTGATTACGTTTCGCAACCGCTCGCTCCCGGCCTCGGGGACGAGTGTGAAGCCGGTTTTGCGAACGCGGGCGATCTCGGAGAGCAATTCCGGATTTATGGCGCCCACGCGGAGAGAGGGCAGGGAGATGGAGGTATTGATCGGCGCCAGCCGCTCCATCATCCTCGGCACGAGGCCCTTGAGGGGCTGGTAGTCAGCGATGCAAAGAGAAGAAAGGCTGATTTCCTCATAGCCCGTGTTCAGGAGAGATTCCTCGGCCAAGTCCAGGACTTTCATCGGGTCGCGATCCCGCACAGGCCGGTACACCATGCCGGCATGACAAAACCGGCAACCCCGCGTGCAGCCGCGCTGCACCTCGAGAGTTACGCGATCATGGACAACCTGCGTATAGGGAATCACGGGTTTCGTCGGGTGGGGAGAGTTGTTGAGGTCTTCGAGGAGGCGGGAGAGAATTACTTTTTCCCCGCCCGATACGTGGCGAACCTTTCGAATCTCTCCTCCCGTTTCATAGTCGACCTGGTGCCGGGAGGGAATGTAAATTCCGGGGAGCCGCTCCAGACGCTCCAGAAGCGCTTCCCGCGACTCTCCGGATTCCCGCCAATTTTCGTGAAGGTCCACAATCTCGGGAAACACCTCCTCCCCGTCCCCCAAAGCCACGGCATCGAAGAACGGGGCCACCGGCTCTACGTTGAAAACGACTGGCCCGCCGGCGACGACGAGGGGGTGGTTTCGGCTGCGGTTTTCCGTTCTCCGGGGTATGCCCGCGAGATCGAGCAAATGAATCACGTTGCTTGCCGACAGTTCATACAAGAGCGATATGCCCAGGATGTGAAATTCGCGGACAGGTTTTCGGCTTTCAAGGGATGCGAGCGGCGCGCCATGTTTCTTGAGCAGTTCCTCGAAATCCATCCATGGCACGAAAACGCGCTCCGCTGCGATGTCCTCCCTCTCATTGAGTAAATGATAAAGGATTCGGATGCCGTTATGAGACATTCCGACTTCGTATGTATCGGGAAAGGCAAGCGCAACAAGATTGCGAACCCGGGTCAGGTCTTTTTTGATGACATTTACTTCGTTTCCCAAATAGCGCGAGGGTTTTTCCACGAATGGGAATATGTCTCGCGCATAATCCAAGGCTGGTGCAGCCAAGTTATAAACCCCATGCGGTCGCGACCCCACCCCCGCCCAGTGATTTGCCCGGGAAGTTGGGGGTAAGCGCTGGAAAATTCCAACTCATTTTATCTTGGCCGAAATCAAGGTTTTTTACAACTCTCCGCGGCATTTCGGAATTGAAGCAACTAAGGGAACCCTTTGATAGAAAATCGGTTAGGACGACTGATGGAATGAGAAGGGACTTCTCCTCCGAATGCGCACGTTGACCACCAATCCGGCCGCGATAAAAGCGGTCAAAGAGGCGCTCCCGCCGTAGCTCACGAAGGGCAGAGGAATTCCCACGATGGGGATAATTCCAAGCGTCATTCCGATGTTGAGCGTGGTGTATAAAAAGAAGGAGGTTCCCACCCCTGTGGCGATGAGCACCCCCTCGCGGTCGCCGGCATTCAGCGCGATGAGGAAGCAGCGCTGGATAAATATCAGAAACAAAAGGAGAAGTAGCGTGCCGCCGACAAAGCCTAGTTCCTCGCTTAACACGGAGAAGACGAAATCGGTATGTTTTTCGGGAAGAAAATGGAGGCGGCTCTGGGTCCCTTGGAGCAGTCCCTTTCCCCAGAATTCTCCGCTGCCCACGGCTATTTTGCTCTGCATGCTTTGGTAGCCGGCCCCGAGAAGGTCGGCGTCGGGGTTCATGACCGTGAGGATTCGCCTCTTTTGGTAATCCTTTAAAAATAACCAGCCAATCGGCATGGCCGCGATGCATGCAGAGGTGAGGTAAGCCAGTACCCGCCTCTCCACGCCCACGACGAGAACCATCACCGTTGCGATCATCAATATAGTCAAGGCGGTTCCCAGGTCCGGTTGCTTGGCGACGAGCCCGACCGGAATTATCATTAGGACAAAGGGAATCACGAGGTCGCGAAACCTGAGCGCATCAGAGGATTCGCGGGTTCCAAAATAGCGGGCCAACACGAGGATCACCGCCAGCTTCGCCAACTCGGACGGCTGCACGCGGATGGGGCCGAGGACGAGCCACCGTTTGGCTCCGTAGATGACGCGTCCCGCCACCAAAACAATAATAAGCAGTGCCACAACGATGATGAAGAAAAAATACGCCAGGCGGGAAATGTAGTGGTAGTCGAAAACGAGAATCAGGGCCAGGAGGCAAAGCCCGATGGAGGACCATAGGGCCTGCTTCCAATGAAGGGCATTGGCCAGGAGGTCGGCATTAGTGTGAATGGCGCTGTAAATCATCAAAACGCCAAATCCGGAGAGGCCGGTGATGGCCACGATTAACAGCCAGTCAATTTGCCCAAGAATCCGCCGAAAAGGCGAAAGCGGGGTCAGGGAGCTATCGATGCCCCTCAAGGGCCCGTCTCCCGTGGCGGCTCCGCGCGGAAAGCGGCCCGGAGCGAGGGGAGATCGTTGGAGGCCAGAACTTTTTGGGATTTCCTCACCTTGAGATAAAAGGCGATGAGTTCTCGGGCGATGGGGGCGAAAAACGAACCGGAGCGGCCCGCATGTTCGGCCAATATGGCAATGGCGATCTTCGGATTTTTGAAGGGCGCATATGCGACAAACCAGCCATGGTCCCGGAATTTTCGGGGAAGCGATTCGGGTTTTTTCTTCCGGCCGGTGACTGAGAGGCGAACCGTCTGAGCGGTTCCGGTTTTCCCAGCGACGCCCACGCCCGGGATCGCCGCCTTTTTGGCGGTTCCCCTCGGGCCGTTGACCACTTCCCATAGCCCTTGTTGCACTTTATTGAAAATTTCCGGTTTGATGGGGATCCTGCGGACTGCGGTTGGCTTGTGCTCGAACGCGATTTTACCGTCCCGCCCGAAGGCGCGCCTGACGATGTAGGGTTTCCAGAGCGTGCCTCCGTTCGCCGTCGTCGCGATGAGATTCGCCGCCTGTAGCGGGGTCATGAGGTTAAACCCTTGCCCGATGGAAACGCTGATGGTCTCTCCCTTGTACCAACTTTCCTTGTAGCGTTTTCGCTTCCAGGCATCCGAAGGAATCAGGCCGCCCTTCTCCCGGGGAGCGAAGCCGGTCGGCGAGCCCAGGCCGAACAATCGAGCGACCTTGGCGATGCGTTCGATTTCGAGCAAATTGCCCACGGTGTAGTAGTACACATCACAACTCTGGGCGAGAGACTGAACTAGATCCATATATCCGTGGCCTCCCCTTTTCCAATCCTGGAACACCCGCCCAGCGAACCGAAAGCCTCCGTTGCAAAATATTTTATCCTCGGGCGATTTGACGCCCTCCGATAAGGTGGCGAATGCCATGGCGATTTTAAATATTGAGCCGGGCGGATACTGGCTGCGTATGGCCCTGTTTTGGAGCGGTTTGAGAGGATTCTCCCTGAGGGCGCGCCAATCTTCGCGCTGAATGCCGCCCGCGAACTTATTCGGATCCAGGGACGGTTTGCTGACCATGGCCAGGATGGCGCCATCGTTCGGATCGATCGCCACGATGGCGCCCTCGTATTCCTTGAAGAGGTTTTCCGCTTTTGCCTGTAGTTCATAGTTCAGGGTGAGCTGGAGGTTGAAACCGTGTTTTTCGACAAAAGGGCGGACCACCCGCAGTTCCCGCCCGTAGGCGTCCACTTCGACCTGCTTGAAGCCGGATTCTCCCCGCAGAAGATTTTCCATGGAAAATTCGACCCCACGTTTTCCGATCAAATCGCCTTGCCTGTATTTGAGCTTCTTCAACTTGACTAGGTCACCCGGGGTGACTTCGCCCAGCGTGCCGAGAAGATGGCCTGCATGGTCCCCGTTGGGATAACGGCGAAGCGGGGTCACCTGGATGAACACGCCAGGAAGTTCGGGGCGGTGTTCTTCGAGAAAAGCCACGGTTCTTCGATCCACATCGGCCTTGATGAGAAACGGGCGGAAAGGACTAGCCCGCCAAACCTTTTTTCGAAGAGATTCGGTCGGCCGATTGGTGGCCTGGGAGAGGGTGCGGATGGTTTTTGTCAGGTTTTTAACGTCTTCCTTAATGAGAAAAACGTCGAACGAGGGCCGGTTGTCGGCGAGGATTCGGCCGTCGCTATCGTAGATCACCCCGCGCGGACTTCGCACGATCCGGTAGGCGATCCGGTTGTTTTCCGAAAGAGAGCGGAATTTTTCTCCATGAATGACCTGAAGATTCCAGAGCCGGAAAAAGAGGCCGATGAGGATCAAAGCCGACAAAAGCGCCAGAATTCGAACCCTGCGGCGAAGGGAATCGGGGACTTCAGCATTCTTGCGGAGTGGCGAACTAATCATGTCTTCTCATGGCCGATCGGGGTAGGGAACGCCGAGAGAGGAGGGAACGAGCCGGCTCTCGATTCTGCCCAAAAGGTGGATGATGAACGGTGCCAATACTGCGTTGAGAGCAATGGTTTTGAGCGATGCAAGCCAGTAGCCGGCAGAAATTCCTAGGTCCGGCTGAAATAGGAGTGATAGCGCGGCCCACAGCAAAACATTGAAGGCGGTAGCGAAAAATACTAGCGCAACCAAGAAAAACCAGTTCCGCCTTGCGATGTTTCTCACCAGTCCTCCGGTGAGATATCCTGAGAGGCCTTTCGAAAGCGAATTTGCACCCAACAGCCCTCCAGAGAGAATATCCTGTAAAAGTCCAAGAATAAATCCTGTGATCAGTCCGCCCTCCGATCCCCGCCGCATCCCGATGTACAACGTTACGAGCAACATGGCATCCGGCCGGGCGCTGGTCCATGCATGAAAATATTCCGTGATCGAAGTTTGAAAAACAATGGTCCCGGCGGCGGCGAAAAGATAAAAGAGGAATGTCATTTCCAGGGAGTTTCCTTTTGACGGACAAACATAATCAGGACTTCCTCGAGTTTGTTGAAGTCCACGGTAGGCGAAGCCTTCACGGTCCGGAACAGATGCTTGTCTTCTCTCGTCGCGGATACCACGCGGGCCACGGGGATTCCCTTGGGAAAGATGCCTCCCAGGCCCGAGGAGACGAGCAAGTCCCCCCGTTTGACATCGGCTTCGACAGGCATATAACGAATCTCTCCCCGGTTTTCCGATGAGATGGAGAACACCCCCTGTGCCCGAGTGCGTTGAACGATGACATCTACCGAACTCCGTGAATCGATGATGGGGAGAACCTGACTCACCGATCGCCCCACTCGAAACACCCTTCCGACGATGCCCCGCTGGTGGATGACGGGCATGTTGCGGCGGACACCGCTGATCCTCCCTTGGTCGATGATGAATGATTTTCCGAATGGGCTTTGGTCGCGTCCGATGATTTGAGCCAAGCGCACCTGGGTTTTCTTTCCCCGAACGCTTCCAAGCAGCCCCTCCAACCGGGTGACCTGGGACTCAAGCTCGTGGATGCGGACGGAATTGCTCCGCAGGGAAGCAAGTTCTTTCAACATCCGCTTATTCTCCTCCCGAACCCCGCGGAGGGCGATATAGTTATCCCAAATATTCTGGGTCCATCGCCTGGGCGCGGTCGCCGTTTCGATGAGCACTCCCGATATGCTCAGCGCCAGTTCCTCGAATACTGTTGTTCCGCCTCTCCGGCGGGCGCTAAGAGACATGAGGGTGAAGCAAACGAGGAAAAGCGCGGTGAGAAGAGTGGCGCCACGGCGCTCGTAGAGCATCTGAAGCATCTATCCGTTTTCCGGAAGGTGGCGGGAAAGGAGTGACCTTGGATGGATAACAACTGTCACGCGGAATGTATTAAACGGCGAGTTTTCCGAGGAGATCCAATTCATCGAGAACCTTCCCCGTGCCCATAACGACCGCCGAAAGCGGATCTTCCGCCACGGTGACGGGTAACCCGGTTTCCTCGCGGAGGAGAATATCGACGCCCCGGAGGAGGGCCCCGCCCCCCGCGAGTACAATGCCCCGATCAATGATATCCGCGGCAAGCTCGGGCGGCGTGCTTTCGAGGGCGCTCCTGACCGCCTCGAGAAT
>DNYS01000066.1:0-12310 GCA_003506735.1 Nitrospinota bacterium | reverse complement strand
GGAATGGCGGCGACGAGATCGCGCCCCTTGATTTCGATGGATTTGCACTCGCCGACCTGATAGGCCGAACCAATCTCCATTTTAATCCCCTCGGCCGTCCGCTCGCCGATGAGGAGATTGTAGTTTCGCTTGATGTAACTGATGATCGCGTCATCCATCTCGTCGCCGCCAATGCGGACAGACTGGGCGTATACGATTCCGGCGAGAGAGATGACGGCAACCTCTGTCGTTCCTCCGCCGATATCCACGATCATGTTGCCGCCGGGCTCTTCGATGGGAAGACCCACGCCGATTGCCGCCGCCATCGGTTCCTCGATGAGGTAAACTTCCCGGGCCCCGGCATTTTCGGCGCTGTCGCGAACGGCTCGTTTTTCGACCTGGGTGATTCCGGTAGGCACACAGATCACCATTCTCGGCCGCACGAGGGTTTTCCGATTATGTACTTTATGGATGAAATAGCGGAGCATTGCCTCGGTGATATCGAAATTGGCGATGACGCCGTCTTTCATGGGCCGGATGGCGGTAATGTTTCCCGGCGTGCGGCCGAGCATCGCCTTGGCCTCGTTCCCCACTGCCAGGATTTTTTTGCTTTCCTGGTGCATGGTGACGACCGAAGGCTCTCGAAGGACGATGCCCTTGCCCTTTACATATACGAGAGTGTTTGCGGTGCCGAGATCGATGGCCAGATCGTTAGAGAAAAGACCCAGAATGGGATTAAAGACCATGACAATAGTAATCCCGTTGGGCGGATGAACATATTCAAATGGAAAACAGCTAAATTATTAACACCCAGGGCCTGAGAAATCAAGTAATAACCAGCATTTAGCGGAATTGACTTTTTCCTTGAGCCACTGGGAGCGGGTGGACAAAGCTCCGTAAAGGGCCGATACCGACACTTGGATTCATATTTGGCCGTTGCGGCGGGGGGCTGACTGGGCTACGCTCGCTTTCCGCTGGAAAGCGTGGTCCCAAAAGGTGATTCGCCGTCTTTTGTTGAACAGAGAAGAGGAACCTCGATGCTTCGTTATTTACGCGAAAGGGGAAATACGTGGGTGCTGAAAGGGTTTTTGGGGGTGGTAGCCCTGACTTTCGTTTCGTGGGGCGGATATTCCTCCATGACCTCGGGGAATGCCGTATCAGGCGGACGGGTGGCCGCTTGGGTGAACGAGAATCCCATTTCGGTTCGGGAATTTGAAAGCCGTTATTACCGGCAGGCCGAAAGTATGCGGCAGCGGCTCGGGGCGGCATTCACGCCGGAACTCGAGCGCCAACTGAATCTGCGGCGGGCCACTTTCCAGCAAATCGTGTCGGAAATGCTCCAATTGACAGAGGCCGCCCGCCTGGGAATCGAAGTTTCGGATGCCGAGGTGGCGCTCAGCATCCAGGAAGATTCCGCCTTTCAGATTTCGGGTCGATTCGACTCAGTTCGCTACAAACAGGTTTTGCGGGAAAATCGCTTGAATGCCCGGCAGTACGAAGAGAGTCAACGGCGCGCCATCGCCACATCGCGCCTGCGCCGCTATCTGGGTTTGGGTGCCACGATAGTGGAAAGCGAGGTTCGAGATGCCTACCGGTGGCGCAACGAAAAAATTCGTGTGGACATCATTCGGATAATGCCGGAAATGTTTTCCAAGGAAGTTTCAGTCAAGGACGAAGACCTGAAAGCCTACTTTGCCAAAGACAAAGCCACTTTCCGGACTGGGCCGAAGCGCAAGGCCAAGTGGTGGTTTCTCCCTTACGCGGCTGTTTCGGCGAGAATGACTTTCAAGGAAGACGATTTGATATCCCATTACCAGGATACCCGTTCGCGCTACAAAGTGAAGGAATCGGTGACCGTTCACCAGATTCTCCGCAAGGTGCTGCCTGATGCTAAAAAAGAAAAATTCGAGAAGGCCAAGAGCCTGCTTGCCGGGATTCGCAAGCAAATTGCGGCGGGGAAAAGCTTCGCCGAGTTGGCGAAAGCGAATTCCGAGGGTCCGGCCGCATCGAAAGGAGGCAAGCTGGGCGTCTTCGAGCGGGGACAGATGCTGCCTGTTTTGGAAAAGATCGTGTTCGCCCTCAAGGCGGGGAAGGTGAGCCAACCCATCCAGACTTCCTTCGGGGTCCATTTGATCCTGGTGAGCAAACATACGCGCGGCGGGGTGCTGCCGTTCAGCGAAGTGCGCTCGAAAGTGGAAGCCTCATTGAGGGACCAAAAAGCGCGTGTCGCCGCCAAAAAGATGTTGCGCCTGGTGCGCTACGATGTGGAGGATAAGAAGCCGGTCCCGAAAACGGCGGGGCTGCAAAGCGGCGGGACAGGATTTTTCGAAAGAGGGAGGCCTCCCGTTTTGGCTCCTGAGAGGAAGATTATTTCGAGGCTCGTCTTTGAGTTGAAAAAGAAAGGGGACTTATCCACCGAAAGGACGGGCGAGAAGGGCACCATATTTGTTCGTCTGGTGGATATGAAGCCGTCCGAAGTGCCCCCTCTCAAGTCTGTGGAGAGTCGGGTCCGCGCCCAGTATATATTGAAAAAGGCCGGTGAAATTGCCGACCGCAAATCGGAGACTTGGCTGGCCCAGCTTCAAAAAGGGGAAAAAAAGTTCGACGCCCTGGCGGAGGATTTGAAAGTAAAGATTTCTCAGCCGGAACCGTTTTCCCGCCTGGTGGCGCCCGCCGAATTTCGTGAGGGGGCCGGGACGATCGGAAAAATTTTCCAACTCAAAAAAGGAAAATTCGACCGAATCCGGAACCGCGGATATTTCCTGATGGTCCGGGGGGGTGATTCGCCGTCGGTGGATATGTCGAAGTATCGAGAGCAGAAAAAAAAGTTGAGTGAAGGGCTCCTCGCCGCAAAAAGCAGAAACATTTTTACCAGGCGAATGGGGGACATTCAAAAGGCGGCAAAAATTCGGTTCGAAGGAGGATTTTCTCTATAAATCGGGTGTGAATTTTCGCGGGCCTACCGCCAGAATTCCTCCCGGTCCTCGGGCCGAATTTCGTGTTTTTCCTGCATCCCTTTCTTGAACTGCTCCTCCGCTTCCTTTTTGCGCACCTTTTGTTGCTCCATCAGTTCTTTCAGGTCCGGAGATTTCTTCTTGGCGGCCTCGGCAAAAGGATCCTTTACATGATGCCGGGCGATGGAAATGAGTTCTCCCCGAATCTCGATCTTCAACTGATTTCCCGGAACGACGCCTAGCGCCTTCATGACCTCTTTGGGGAGGCGAATCCGCCCGCCCTCGCCAATGTCTTGGATATGAATATTTTTATCGCTCATTTTCTCGCTCCCGGTAATTTATTCCCCTGAGAGGCTGTAGGCGCCCTTTTCCCGGAGCGTCACATTGGGTCCGGGCGGTGCATAGATGACGATGTATTTTAAAATTTCATCGCCCGTGCTGCTCACCTCGTGCATTTTTCCAGGCGGGACAAAAACCGCGTCGCCTTCTGCAACCTCGATGGGCTCGTCTTCGATCCGGATGATCCCGGTTCCGCTGATAATATAAAAGGCATGCTCTTCTTTATCGTGTTTGTGCGCCTTGGATGTCAGGCCGGGGTCGAACTCGTTGACGAGAAGTGCAAACTGCTTGGCCCCGACGCTTTCCTCGTCCAGCAGGATCCGGAACATGCTTTTTCCGCCCGGAACGGGCAGATCGCCCGTGGCGGCCTCGTCCCGGCGGACGCGGTACGGTTTTTCGTTCATGCGCGTTTCTCCGATAGGTGACGGTACATGTGGTTGAGCGGTCCCCGCCCCTTGCCCAGGGCGAGGGAGTGCTCGATGGCTCCCTGAATGTATTCCTTCGCCGCGCCAACCGCTTCCAGGACCGGTTTTCCCTGTGCCAGTCCGGCGGCGATGGCGGAGGAAAGGGTGCATCCGGTTCCATGCGTGTGGGGGGTGTCGATGTGGCGGCCTTCGAATATGACGGGTTCGCCGCCGTCGAAGAAAATATCCAGCGCTCCCTTGGTGATGTGGCCTCCCTTGAGGAGAACGCATCTGGCACCGAGTTTGTGGAGCATACGGGCCGCCTCTTTCATCTCCTCGATGTCGGCGATTCGATCGATGCCCAGCAAATCCAATGCCTCTTCGATGTTGGGAGTGATGACCTCGGCGAGGGGGAAAAGGAGTTCGAGCAAGGCTTCGATGGCGCCTTCTGACAGAAGGCGGTCACCGCTTTTCGCCACCATGACCGGGTCAAGGACCAGGTGAGCCAGGCTGTGTTCAGTGGCTTTTTTCGCGACAATTTTGATGACCTCGGAAGTGCCCAGCATCCCCACCTTGGCCGATGCCACGGGGAAATCGGTGCATACCGAATCGAATTGCAGGGCGATGAAATCGATGGGAACGGCATGAACTCCTTGAACGCCCACCGTGTTTTGCGAGGTGAGGGCTGTGATAACGGTCGTTCCGAACACCCCGAAGGCGGAAAATGTTTTAAGGTCCGCCTGGATTCCGGCTCCGCCGCCCGAATCCGAGCCGGCGATGGTCAAGGCGACCGGAGGCCCATCCTCGCGGGTTGTTTCAGGCAACGGAGCGCCCTCCAGGAAAAATATTTAAACTATTGATTATCAATATTTTGCAAACAATCAATAGGAACCGCTGTGCCCGGAAAGGGCAAAATAAATCTATATTTTCTGAATCTAGCACTTTTCACTTTTGAGGAAAAACCGCCTCCGGCGTTAGGTAGAGCGGAGATTCCGTTCCTGTAGGCAAGGAGCAGTCATTTGAATAGGAATTCTTGACAAAATAGATTGGGAATAATAGGGTCACGTTTCAAGGGACTCGAACGATTTCGCCTATGGTGAGGTGTGTATGGCGCTTGGAACGAGAGGAAGGCCTTCTCAGGTGCTCAGGGCGCTCCCCAATGTACTCGGTCATATCGGCGGCACACCGCTGGTTTGCCTTCTCCATTTACCGGATGCTCAAGGGGCCCGGGTCTACGCCAAATTGGAGCAGTTCAATCCCGGCGGCAGCGTGAAGGATCGAATCGCGCTCAGCATGGTGCTCGACGCCGAACACCGCGGCTTGCTGGGGCCCGGGAAAACAATTGTCGAGCCCACGAGCGGCAATACGGGAATCGGACTGGCCATGGTGGGGGCGGTGCGCGGCTATAAGGTCAAGATTGTCCTTTGCGAAAGCATGAGCCATGAGCGGAACGCCCTGCTTACCTCTTACGGCGCCGAGGTGGTATTGACTGATTGCGACCAGGGGATGAACGGATCGGTGCTCAAGGCGGAAGAGATTGTCGCGGAGAATGCGGACTATTTCATGCCCCAGCAATTTAAAAATCCCGCGAATCCCGAAATTCACCGCCGGACGACGGCCAGGGAAATTATCCGCGATATGGGCGCTCACGCGGTGGACGCCTTCGTCGCCGGCGTGGGCACCGGAGGGACAATTACGGGTGTGGGCGAAGTGCTGAAGGTAAAGCGGCCCGAGACGATGATTGTTGGTGTGGAGCCGGCGGCATCTCCGGTGCTGACGGGCGGGGAACCGGGCCCCCATCAGATACAAGGAATCGGCGCCGGGTTCATTCCCAGAGTATTGAACCGTGAGATTATCGACCGGGTCGAGACGATCTCGGATCAGGATGCATACGACATGGCAAAGGCTTTGAGCCGTGAGGAAGGAATCGCCGCCGGGATTTCGAGTGGCGCTGCGATTTGCGCGGCCCTCCGGGTGGCGGGAGAGATGTCCCCCGAAGAGAATATCGTCGTTGTCTTGCCAGACGGCGCAGAAAGATATTTCAGTTTGGAGCAGTATTTTCGTTAAGTGTTTTCTTTTACCCCGTATGGAGAGCGCGATGTCTGTAACTGTTCGAATCCCCACGCCGCTTCGGGAGTTCACACAGCAGCAGGATGCGGTGGAACTCGATGGGAGTACCGTCAAGGAAGTGTTGGGAAACCTGGATGCCCAGTTCGCCGGAATGCGCGAGCGCCTGTACGGCGACGATGGAAAGCTCCGCCGGTTCGTCAACATTTACGTCAACCAGGAGGACATTCGCTTCCTGAAGGGCGAAGATACGAAAGTGGCGGAGGGCGATGAGTTGTCCATCGTCCCGGCGATTGCTGGAGGAAGGTAAGGTCCATTGTCTCTGACCGAGGTCCAGGTGCGGCGCTACAGCCGCCATATTCTTTTGCCCCAGGTGGGCGGAAAAGGGCAGGAGCGCCTGCTTTCCTCCTCGGCCGTTATCGCCTTTGATCGCGAGGGCGAGGGGGCCGCATCGGTGGCGGCCACCTATCTGGCGGCCTCCGGAGTGGGGCGAATTGGCTGGATGCTCGTAAATGGCGGCAATAGGTGGGTAAACGCCGAGGGTTCTCTATCCCCGCTGGCCGGGATTTATGCCTCGGCTGGGTTGGAGGAGTCCGCCGCCGCGCTGAATCCAGATGCCGTTCTCGAGGTCATCGATCAGATGCCGGATGCGGTGGATGGCTTCGATCTCCTCATCCTATCGGGAGATGATCCCACCTTGGGCGATGCCGCTGCCCGTTTTGAGGCAGCCGGCGGGCCGGTTGTCCGCGGGCGCCGGTGTGGATGGGCCGGAGCCGTGACAAGTGCCGCGAATGATCCGGGTTTTGACGAATTGCTTTCGGATGATTCCGATAGCCGGCTTCCGGCGGCGCCTTCGGAAGGCGTTTTGGGGGCGATGTTGGCCTCCCGCGCACTTTGCGCGCTCATCAAACAAAAACAAACGGTGGGGTCGACCGTTCTGGCCCGTTATGATCTGTCGTTCGGCTTTTTTAGCGAGGCTGCGCGATGAATTGGGTCCTGTGTTCCAGGAAAACCGAAGAAGAACACAAATTTGATCCTTGCCATGGGACCCGGTGCAAAGGGGCTTTGGTGGATAATGGTGGAAATGACTGCGCCAGAGATACGGAAAATCGAGGAATCCTCGGTATTGCAAGAAATTGGCAACACGCCACTGTTGCCAATCAGATTATTTGAAAAGGAATTCCCCGAGGTTGAGGTATATGCGAAAGCCGAGTGGTTCAACCCCGGGGGGTCGGTAAAAGACCGGCCCGCTCTTTTCATGGTCCGGGACGGGATCGAGCGCGGGCATCTCAGGCCCGGCATCACCCTCCTCGACTCAACGAGCGGCAACACCGGTATCGCCTACGCCATGATCGGAGCAGCGCTGGGAATTCCAGTCAAGCTCGTCGTGCCCGAAAACGCCAGCGACGAACGCAAGGCCACACTCCGGGCCTATGGCGCCGAGATTGTTTACTCGGATGCGCTTGAAGGGTCCGATGGGGCCCAAAGATTGGCCGCGAAACTCTATAACGAAGATCCGGCCTCTTATTTTCTCCCCTGCCAGTACGATAATCCTGCCAACCCGCTGGCGCATGAGGAGACGACGGCACCCGAAATATGGGAGCAGACCGGTGGCCGCGTTGAGCATTTCGTGGCCGGATTGGGTACGACGGGAACCCTTGTCGGAACGGGCCGGGGGCTGAAAAAAAGAAACCCCGATATCATCGTTCATGCGGTGATGCCATCGGATTCGTTCCACGGGCTCGAGGGGATGAAGCACATCCCTACGGCGATTCGGCCCAAGATATATGACGAGACCGTTCACGACGAGTTGATCCTAGCGGCGACGGAGGATAGCTACGACCTGGCCGAGCGGCTCACGCGTCAGGAAGGGTTGTTTGTCGGCCACTCGGCCGGTGCAGCTCTCGTGGGCGTTCGTGAGGTGGCGCGAAAAATCCGCCGCGGCGTGATCGTTACGATTTTCCCCGATAGCGGAGATCGCTATCTGAGCGAAAAGCGGTGAAGGAGATTCGGTTTGCGTCTGACCCGGGAGCAGGTTGAAGTCATGCATCGGCACGCGGAGGCCGCATACCCGGATGAGTGTTGCGGCCTGATCCTGGGGCCGCCTGGTTCCGGGGACGGCAGCCGCGGCCGGGAAGAAATGAGCCTATTCCCCGTTCGCAACGTTCAGAACGAGTATCACGAGCGGGACCCGCAAACCTATGTGCGCACCGCCCGGCGTGCGTTCCTGATCGACCCCTTCGAATTCGAGCAAATCCTCCAAAAGGCGAAGGAGACCCATGAAGTGCTCCGCGGAATTTTCCACAGCCATCCCGACGAGGACGCCTACTTTTCACAGGAGGACAAGGACGCGGCCGTGCCTTTTGGAGACCTCCCCTCGTTTCCGGAGGCAGAGCATATCGTCATGAGCGTTCGGGATCGCCGGGTGATCGATTGCAAGGTATTTCTCTGGTCGGCAGTGGACAAGGATTTTTCCGAATGCGAATTCATCGTTGGCAGTGGAGAGGGGCCTTGAATTTCAGGGAGCGGCTCGCCGGGGAGTCGGCCCTCGTCTTGGGGGCCGGGGCCCTTGGCTCTCCCGCCGCGCTGGCGCTGGCGGCTTCGGGGGTGGGGCGGATCGGTCTGGTCGATGACGACCTGGTGGATCTTTCGAACCTCGCCCGGCAGATTCTCCACAGAACGGCGGATATTGGCCTCTCCAAGGTGGTCTCGGGTGCGGAGCGTTTATCGCAGCTTGCGCCTTCGGTGAAGGTGGATACCTATCCTATTCGGTTGGGCGCGGATAAGGCTTCTGGCATCGTTTCGCGCTATGGGGTCGTGATCGATGGAGGTGATAATTTTCGGACGAAACTGATGTTGAACGATGCCTGCGTGCGAGGGGGGCGCCCTCTCGTAACGGGCGGAATCCTCCGCTTTAACGGGCAGCTCATGACGGTCGTGCCGGGCTGTACGCCCTGCTACCGGTGCGTATTCGGAGGGCGGGATTCCGAGGAGGATGGGCCTTCGTGCGGCGAGGCCGGGGTGTTCGGCGCGGTTGCCGGTTTGATCGGAATGGCGCAGGCGGGAGAGGCCATCCGCATTCTTTCAGGCCTTCGGCCGGCGTGGGCGGGAAGGCTTTTGATGGCGGATTTGTGGCGCGGAAAATTCGACGCAATCGATTTGAATCGCGAGCCGGATTGCCCCGTATGCCAAAAGGCGGTTTCGGGCCTCGGTCCGGCGGCACGGCCAGATTGCCCGGAGGATTCCGAAACGGCCGGAAACGAATCGATGGCCAGAGGCACGGTCTGAGGCGCATGGCGGGACGGCGGATTCCAAGGGAGGGGAGTAGATGAAGATTTCCACGAAGGGGCAGTATGCCGTTATCGCCATGATTGATTTGGCCCGGCATTCTCAGACGCATCCCATCCCGTTACCGAAAATTGCGAGTCGCCAGAACATCAGCCAGCATTATTTGGAACAACTGTTTGTCAAAATGCGGCGCGCCGATCTCGTGAAAAGTACGCGGGGGCCGGGCGGAGGATATGTTTTGGCGGTCCCGCCTTCCCAGATAACGATGAAAGCGGTTCTCTCGGCGGTGAACGAGGAGATCCGTCCGGTGGATTGCGGCGATGAGAATTCTTCTTCTCCTCCCAATCCAGCGGTCAGCGGCAGCCGCAAGCTGTGGCAAAAACTCGAAGCCGCCATCGATCGGACTCTGACGGAAACCACGCTGGAGGATTTGAGCGCCGTTCAGGAGACCGGGAGCGGGGAAGTAAAAATCCCCGATTTTCAGATCAGCATTTAAGCTGTCCCATCGTTGCCATTCTTTTGCTGCTCTCTCGAGGGGAAGAGTCTTGCGTTTCCATCATTATGTTCTTCAGGCAGTGATCGCCGCCCTTCTTTCGGCTTGCTCTGCGGTGGCCAGTGGACAGGGCATCCGGTTGGACCGAATTCAGCTTCCTCCGGGTTTTCACATTCAGATATATGCACGTAACATTCCTGGAGCCCGGTCAATGGCGCTGTCGCCGCGAGGGACGTTGTTCGTCGGGACCCGCCAGACCGGGAGGGTTTATGCCATTCGGGACAAGGATGGCGACGGCAAGGCGGACGAAGTGACTATTATCGCAGAAGGAATGAATTTTCCGAACGGGGTGGCATATCGGGGAGATTCACTGTATGTGGCAGAAATCGATCGGATCCTGAAGTATGAAAATATCGAATCCCGCCTCGGTAATCCACCCGCCCCCGCTGTTTTCATCGATAATCTTCCCCGCAATCGCCATCATGGGTGGAAGTTCATTCGCTTCGGACCGGATGGGCGCCTTTACGTTCCGGTGGGCGCTCCGTGCAATATATGCGAGCCGCCCGCGCCGTACGCATCGATATTGCGCATCCCCCATGGGGGCGGTTCTTGGGAAGTGTTCGCTCGGGGGGTGCGGAATTCGGTGGGCTTCGATTGGCACCCCGAGACGAAGAAGCTTTGGTTCACCGACAACGGTCGGGACATGCTTGGCGACAACAGGCCGCCGGATGAATTGAACCATGCCCCCCGCAAAGGGCTTCACTTCGGGTATCCCTACTGCCACGGCAGGTCGATTCCCGATCCGGAGTTTGGCCGCGGGAAGGATTGCCGAAGGTATGCCCCTCCCGCGATGGAGTTGGGACCACATGTGGCATCGCTGGGGATGCGCTTCTATACCGGCCGGATGTTTCCTCCCAGGTACCGTGGCCAGATTTTCATCGCCGAACACGGCTCGTGGAACCGCAGCATCCCCATCGGCTACCGGGTCCGGCTCGTTCGCCTCGAAAAAGGGCGCGCGGTCAGCTACGAGGATTTCGCCAAGGGTTGGCTGGTGGGCGGAAGGGCATGGGGGCGTCCGGTGGACATCCAGCTCATGCCCGATGGGGCCATCCTCGTTTCCGACGATTATGCGGGAGTGATTTACCGTATTTCCTACCGCGAATAGTCTCGTCGAGACCTCTTTCTACCAAGGCCGGATATAAGGTAATTCAACCCGTTTGGTGAGAGGTTTTTCAAGGAGATATCCCTGAGATTAAATTGGGATCAGTGTTCTGGATATTCACATGATATAATATTAATATTGAATATTCAGGAGTAGGAAGGATTTTGATCGGCAAGCGGTATGTTCGAAACTAACAGCGATAAGTAGTTGAGTGATGATGGCCGTTTTCTTTTAATACTTTGGTAATTTCCATAACTGGATTTCTCGGTCCACACGTTAAAGGACAGAGAGCATGAATCCGCCTGAGATGACCGGCAGTCCTCCTGTGGCGGTTCCCCTCGCTACCATTCCCGACGCAACTCCGGCTTCGGTATTTGCCGCCATCAGCGCGACTGCAAAAAAATCCTGCAGGAAAAAGATCTCACCTAGGTCTTCAAGGTGATTTGCGAGGAAGCCTGCCGGATTATCGGGGCGGATCAATCGCATGTGTTCAGAATTCGTCAATCCGGTTCTCTTCAGAGAGAGGTTCTTTACTCACACAACATCCCCCAGGATTTCATCGACCTCCTTTTGGCCGACCGGGCCGGGTCGCTGGTGGTTGATGTTTTCAAAACCCAACAGATGGAAATTTTCTCAGAGCCCGAGGTGAGGCTCAAGAAATTCGCCCCCGACGATGTGCGCCGGTTCGGAATACGGACCGTATGTGCCATTCCCATCATCGTTGAGGGAAATTCGTATGCGGCGCTGGTTCTTCATCATTTTGTGGAGAGGGATTATTCAGCTGAGGATCGCCAACTTGCCGAGGCGTTCGGCGACCTCGCGTCCATCGCCGTCGAAAAGGCCCGGTTGGTGGAATCGCTCGAATCGCGCGTCGCCGAAGGGGAGGGTCTCGTCTCCGCGCTGGGAAAGATCACTTCCGGGAAAGACGTGAACGAGATTATTCAAGAGGTGCTCGCCGGGAGCAGACCCCTGATGGGAACAGACAGGTGCGCCATCATGTTGCCGGACGAGGCGAGCGGGGTGCTCCGTTTGTTCGCGAGCCGGGGAATATCTTCCGAATTTGTGGAAAACCTGTCGAAGCTTCCCCGGCCCTTTCCCATAGGCCAGTCCTATTTGTCCAATTCGAGCCTCGATGAGCCCAGCATCGTGCCCGATGCGACAGCCAATTTGGAATACGGCCCAGTCCAGGCCCGCGAGGGCCATCGTACAATGGCCGCATTTCCCCTCCGTTTGGAGGAGAAAAATATCGGTGCGCTGTTCTTTTTTTGGACCACTCCGCAAGAATTGGAAGGTCAAAGAATTTCCTTGGGCCGGGCGATTGCGGATCAGGCGGCCATTGTCCTGGAAATCACCCGTCTCCACAAAGCGACCGAGGAGCGTGCGGCGCGCCTGGAAGTCATCGGGAATATCGCAAAAATCGCGGCCTCCTCGCTTGAACCGGATGACATCTTCCGTTCCATCTCGGTCGAAATATGCCGCGCCGTCCCGTGCGATCAATTCGTGATGGCCGAGTTCGATTGGGAAAAGCAGGTGTACAACAAATTCCACGAAGTATCGAATCAGCCTACAGGCGTTCCTTCGGCCGATAGGGTCTCAATCGGTATATTGGCGGAAACGGTGTACC
>DNYS01000094.1:21091-35940 GCA_003506735.1 Nitrospinota bacterium | reverse complement strand
CGCCGACGGCGGCGATGCGGGCCTTGGCGCCGCTCACGCCGCGAAGCCCTCGTGCAACAGCCGGCGCAACCCGTCGACATCGAGGTTGGTGAGCCCGCAGGTGGCCATGGTGCGGCCCTGGGCGTAGAGATCCTCGGCCACGCCCGCACCGGCGATCGCGAGCAGCCCCGCCGCGACCGGCGTCGCGACGCCAGCCCATTGCGCCAGCGAAACGAAGAACGCGAGTCCGTAAACGATGTCCTCGCGCAAGTAGCGATGGGTATACAGATCAAGAGCTTCGCGCCAGTCGCCCGAGTCGACCAACCGCTCGTGACCAAGGAGACCGTACATAGGCTCTTCGCCAACATCGCGATCGCAGTGGTCGGCCAACGGAAAGTGGGGCGCGCAGTAGCCAAGGCGCTCGCGCAACGCGATGCGCTCGGCCTCGAGCGCGTCAGTCACCGAACGGATGAACGGCTGGGTGCCTTCGTTGTGAATGTCCCAAGACTCGAAATGCTGGATCGGGCCGGCGTTGAGCAGGATCAGCGGCGGATGGATCATCGGCCCATGGTTCAGCAGCGCCGCGTCGAGCGCGTCCGTGCGCCGCTCGATCGCCGGGTAGGCCTCTTCCAACAGGGCAAACGCGTGCTCGCCAAGCCGGGCCGGAAACACCCCGCTCGGCAATCGACTCGCCCGCGTCGTTATCGCGATCGAGCCGTCCGCGTGTTTGCGCGCGAGATAGGGCAGCGTTCCGGCGTCGGCGAAGGCGATTTCCGCCCGGTTGCCGCGGTCACGCACCTCCTTGGCCAGCACGTAGCTGCCGAATGAGCCGGGCGCGAGATAGACCACCTGGCCGTCTTCGAGGTGCTCAGCGAGAATCGGCGCCATGCCGGCTTGCGCCGTCGCCGGCAGCGGCATGACGATGAGGTCGGCGCCCGTTATCGCCTCTCCCACATCCGTCGTCGCCAGCGCGAGTGTCGCCTCGCGGTCGCCTTCGGGGTCCTTGAGCGCGATGGTGGCGGTGTCGAGAACCGGCGCGAACGCCTCGGCGTCGCGGCGCCAGAACCGAACCCTGTGGCCCTTGTCGGCAAGGTCGGCCGCAGCCGCGTAGCATCCGTGTCCACCACCGAGTACGGCAATTTCCATGGTCAACGAACCCTGAGCACGACCTTGCCGCGAAGGTGGCCGGTCTGGCTGAGGCCATAAGCGCTGACCGCCTCGGCGAGTGGAACGACGGCGCTGACCTGAGGCTTGATGGCGCCGCTGTCGACCAGCTCGGCGATACGCTCCAGCGACGCTGTGTCGTAGCTCACCGACGCGTTGGAAACCGTCACGTCGTCGCGCGGCTTATCATCGGGGATCGGATCTGCGTTGAGGTAGGTCATCCGCCCGCCCGGCGTCAAAACGGCATAGGACCGGAGATGGACGTCTCCGCCCATGGTGTCGAACATCAGATCGTAGTCGCTCAGCGCCTGAGCGAAATCCATCGATCGGTAGTCGATCGCGACGTCGGCACCGAGCTCGTGGACATAGTCCGCGTTCGACTCGCTCGCCGTGGTCGCGACGGTGGCGCCGATATGCTTGGCGAGTTGGATCGCGATCACGCCGACGCCTCCCGCGCCGGCGTGGATCAGGACCTTCTCGCCCTCGGCAAGGTTGCCGTGCGTGACCAACCCGGCATAGGCCGACAGCGCGGCGATCGGCAGCGACGCCATATCGACGTGATCGATCCGGTCGGGCTTTCGCGCCAGCATCGCCGCGTCGATGGCGACGAACTCGGCGTGCGTGCCGTCGCGATTGGCGGCGGCGGTGCCGAATACCGTGTCACCGACCGAAAGGCTCTCGACGTCGTTGCCNNCCGAGGATTGCGACGACGCCCGAGACGTCGCGCCCCATCACGTGGGGCATCGGAATGTCCACGAAGGCTTTCATGTAGCCTTCGCGGATTTTCCAGTCGATCGGGTTGACGCTCGCCGCATGGACCTCGACCAGCGCCTCGCCCGGTCCCGGATCGGGGCGCGCGATGTCGACGATCTCGAGCACTTCCGTGCCGCCGTATCGATCGATGCGGAGCGCCTTCATGCCACCACCGGTTCCGACCGCGGCATGAGCAGCTCGGCCCCGGGCTCACCGTCGGGGAGCCGCCGGGCGATGTCGTCCATGTCGGACCCTCCTCGGGCGCCACTCTATTGGCTCGGAGCGAAGCCGCCAACCCGCCAATCGGCCCGGATCGGCCTGTAATTTCGCCCTCGCGAGGTATAGTGTTCCCCTCGCCGGCGTGCCCTAAGGGCCGTCGGTCCGGTAGGGTGGTAGACGGGAGTTTCCATGTCCACACGAATTGAACCGATCCAGACGCGACTCGTCAGGCCCGCGATCGAATTGCTCGAAGAATCGCTGATCCGCAAGGTCGCGGAGGACAATATCGGCCGCGACGATGTGATCCCGTTGTGGTTCGGCGAACCCGACCTGCCGACACCCGAGTTTATCAAGGAGGCCGCCATTCAGGCACTCCGCGACGATCACGTGTTTTACACCCAGAACCGTGGCATCCCGCCGCTCTTGGAAGCGCTCTCGGACTATGTGTCCCGACTGCATGACCGCGAAATCGGCATTGATCGGTTGACCGTCACGGCATCGGGCATGAACGCGATCATGCTGTCGTCGCAAGCGCTGGTCGACACTGGCGACAAAATGATCGTCATCGGCCCGGTGTGGCCGAACTGCATCGAGACGGTCCATGTCATGGGCGGTGAGACACACGTGGTGCCGCTCACACCGGCCGCCGACGGGGGCTGGCGGTTCGATCTCGATCGCGTGCTGGATGCATGTGACGATCGCACCGTCGGCGTATTCGTCAACTCGCCCGGCAATCCGACCGGTTGGATGATGGAGGCCGACGAGCAACGCGATCTGCTGGTGGCGTGCCGCGCGCGCGGCCTCACCATCGTCGCCGACGAGGTATACGTCCGGCTCGCCTACGACCGACCGCGCGCGCCATCGTTCCTCGACGTCGCCGAACCCGACGATCAATTGATCGTCGTCAACAGTTTCTCGAAATCATGGTCGATGACGGGCTGGCGGCTCGGCTGGCTGACTCATGCCGCTTCGCTCGGCGACGTGTTCGCCAAGCTCAACGAGTTCAACATCGCGGCGCCGACGTCGTTCGTCCAGCACGCCGGCGTGACCGCGGTGCGCGACGGCGAGGAGTTCGTGCTCGCCACCGTCGAACGCTACCGCCGCAACCGCGATCTCGTCTATCAACGGCTCGCCGCCCTGCCGCGCGTCCACCTCGCCCGGCCCGAAGGCGCGTTCTACGCTTTCTTCGCCGTAGATGGCATGACCGACAGCGTCGCGTTCGCGCAACGGCTGATCGACGAGGCCGGCGTCGGCCTTGCGCCCGGCCGCGCGTTTGGCCCGTCGGGCGAAGGTCGGCTGCGGCTCTGTTTCGCCGCGGAAACGCAGACGCTGTCGACGGCGCTCGACCGTTTGTCGACGGTGCTCGGTTAAATCGCGAACGTCCGAGCGATGGAACCGTCATCCTTTTTCGGCGGTATCGGTCGGGCGCTCTCCAATCCGATCTACCGCCGCTACTTCATCTCCAACACCTTCAGCACGATCGGGCGATGGCTGCATCGCATGGCGGTCGCTTGGCTGGCTTGGGAGCTGACGAAATCGACGAGCTGGCTCGGTATCGTCGCCTTCGCCGATGCCTTTCCGATGGTCGTCGTCTCGCTGATCGCCGGCGCCGTCGGAGACCGGGTGGGATATCTTCGTGTCATCCGCTTCGGCCAGCTCGGGGCCGGCTGCGTGACCGCGCTGTTCGCCGGCTTCACTGTTGCCGGCGCCATCACGATCGAGATGGTCGTGGCGCTCACCTTCGTGTTCGGCTCGCTCGAGGCGCTTTCGACGCCCGTCCGCATGTCATTGGTTCACTCGCTGGTCCGGCGCGAAGATCTGTCGCCAGCCATCGCCTTGGGCTCGGCGATGTTCAACGGCGCCCGCCTGGTTGGTCCGGCGATCGCGGGCGCACTCATTCTGTGGCTGGACATCGGCACGGTGATGGCGATCGGTTCGCTGACGTTCTTCCAGTTTTTCGCCGTTCTTCTGTTCATCCGGATCGATGAGTCCGGTCGCGACCGCAAGTTGTCGCTTGAGATTTTTGCCGACATCATGACCGGCGTTAGGTACGTCCTCGGCGATCCCGGCATCCGCTTTCTGATGATCCTACTGGGCGCGACGGGCATCCTAATTCGGCCGTTTTTGGAGCTTCTGCCGAGCTTCGCCGACGAGGTGTTCGGGCGTGGCCCCGACGGGCTCGCGATCCTGATGTCTTCGATCGGGTTCGGCGGACTGGTCTCTGGCCTCTGGCTCGCCCACCGTGGCCAGACACGCGGGCTGACTGGGCTGGTGACGCTGAGCCTGCTGTTCTCGGGAGTCTCGCTCGCCGTGTTCACGGTTACCGGTTTCATCTGGCTCGCCGCCTGTTTCATGGTGTCGGTCGGTTTCTTCATGCTGCTCGGCGGCATCAGCTCGCAGACCCTGATCCAGAATGCGGTCGATTCGGCCATGCGGGCGCGCGTAATGAGCCTTTTCGTTGTCATATCGTGGGGCCTGCCGGCGTTCGGCGCGCTGGCCGAGGGTTGGCTCGCCTCGTTCATCGGCCTCCAGCCCGTGGTCGCGACGGGCGCGGTGCTGGCGATCGTATTATGGTTGTGGGCGCGCGCTGCCGGGCGCCGGTTGGCCGTCGAATTGGAGCGCACGAGCTAGGCCGTACAACCTTTGACTCGACGATTGACGGCGAAGCAGATAACCGTTTCCGTCTGGTTCCAGGAACTCTACACTCCCGATGGCGTGACCCACCGAACGATCCGACATTATTGTCTCGGTCTTCTGAAGTTGGAAGAAAGAGTAACGCTTCGATGGATCTTCAAATGCCCGATGCGACCGACGGATCTACATCCTCCGCCGCGCATTGGCGCACCCGCGTCATGGGCGTATTCGACGGGCTGATCTCGGCTCTAAATGCCCTCGGAACGGCATGGATCTTCGTGATCATGGTGCTGATCAACTCGGACGTTTGGAGCCGGGCGATCTTCAACCGACCGATCTCGGGAATCCCGCTGATCATCGAGATGTCGATCATCGCCATCGTCTTCCTGCAGATCACAGCGGCATTGAGGGGGGGACGGCTGACACGGTCCGACGTGCTGATCGGGCGTGTCCTCAAGAACCGACCGCAACTTGGATATTCGCTCCAGGCGCTCTACCATCTCACCGGCGCAGCGCTCATGGTTATCTTGTACGCCTTCTCGGAGCGCTTCTTCACCAAGGCGTGGCGGCGCGATACCTATGAGGGCATCGAAGGCGACTTCACGCTGCCGACATGGCCGCTCAAGCTGTTGATCCTGGTTGGCGCGGTGGTCTGTGCCATACAGTTCGCGCGTCACGTCGGCATCGATTTTCGGACAATTCGCAACTTGGTTCGTGAAAAGCGCCTCGATCATGGCGCTCTCGTCATCCCGGTCGTCGGCACGATCGTCGTCGGTCTGGCGTTCTATTCCCTCGACAAATTTTTCGGGTTCAGCGCGGTCGAGGAAGGGATCGCCCAAGTCGGGCTCATCCTCAAGAACTTTGAGCCGTCCAAACTCGCGCTCGAGCAGTTCAACTACGTCACGCCGTTCGTCGGGCATGACTCGGTGCAGATGATCACCATCGACCGAAACATGCGCAAGCGGGTGCCGGAGCTCAACAAGCTATATGCGGAGTACGATCAAGTGTTCCTGCAGAGCGGCTCCAGCCCGCCGATGCAGCTGTTCACCAAATTTCCCGTCAGGAAGTTCGAGGACCTCAAGGGCCACAAGATCGGCGCGTCGGGGTCGATGGGGCTGTGGCTTCGCAATACCGGCGCCGTGTGGGTGAGCTCGTCGATGTTGAATTCGTTCACCGACATCAAGAACGGGCTCTATGACGGCTATCCGATCTCCGAGGTCCTCGCTTTCCCGTACAAGACCTACGAGGTGGCGAAGTATCTGACGCGGACCCGGTTCGGCGTCTCGGCAACCTCGGCGATCACCGTCAACACCGACACCTGGAACGACATGCCCAAGCACGCCCGCGACATCTTCCGCGATGTCGCGCAAAACTACGGCGCATGGCAGAGCGGGATCGACAGGGGCAAGATCAACAAGTTCGTCGGCATCATGAAGAAGAAGGGCGTCAAGGTTTTTGACATGCCGGTGGCCGAGCGCAAGCGTTGGGCCATGCGGCTCCCCAACCTCGCCAAGGAATGGGCCGATCGGTTGGAGAAGCGCGGCCTGCCCGGTCGAAAGGTTGTGAAGGCTTTCATGGACGAAGCCCGCGCCATGAAAGTCTCGATCGCACGCCACTGGGACCGCGAGTAGGCGTCCCAACGACCATATTGGGACCGCCTAATCGAAGCGGCTCTCGAACTCGAGCACCTCGTCGAAGCCCATCAGGTCGATGAAGTCCTTGAAAGAGTGGAGCGGCGCGCCATCGGCGGTCGATGAACCGGTATCGTGCAGCGCGGCGTAGACCCGGGTCAGTGCCTCGGTCGCGGCGAGGAAGCCGGATGCCGGAAAAATCGCGACTCGGAAGCCAAGCGCTTCGAGCTCGTTCGGCGTAAGCACCGGCGTCGCGCCCCCTTCGACCATGTTGGCCATTAGTGGGGTGTCGAACCGGCGTGCGGCGTCCGCCATCTCTTCCACGTTGGCCGGGGCCTCAAAGAATAGGATGTCCGCGCCAGCCTCTTGATAGGCCTCCAGGCGCCGCATCGCCTCGTCGTGGCCCACCGCCTTCCGGGCGTCGGTTCGGGCAATGACCAGGAAATCCGCATCGTCCCGGCTGTCGAGCGCGACCTTGATCTTGGTCACCATCTCGTCCGTTGGTACGAGCCGGTGGCCCGAGGTATGGCCGCATTTCTTCGGGTACGCCTGATCCTCGATCTGGATCGCCGCGGCTCCGGCGCGGATGAACTCCTCCACCGTCCGGGTCATGTTCAGCGCGTTTCCGTAGCCCGTGTCGGCGTCGGCGATGAGGGGAGCGCCCACGGCCGAGGTGATCCGCGCGCAGGCGGCCGCCATCTCGGTCAGGGTGAGCAGCCCCACGTCGGGCGTCCCGAAGGTTCCCAGCGAAACCCCCGCCCCCGTCATGTAGAGCACATCGAAGCCCGCCTCCGCCGCCATCTGCGCCGAGAGCCCGTCGCTCACCCCCGGCGCGACGATGATGCCGGGCGAGTCGAGGCGGACGCGGAGCGTGTCGGCGGGGGTCATGGGCGCGAGTCCTTTTCGGCGGTGAACGATGGGACGAATTATATAGGGATTCGGGGCTGGCGCAAATCCGGGGGGATCGGCTTGAATGGTTGGGGTGCCCTGCCGCTGGGGATGACGATGTCCGGATGAGAATTGGGTAGGGCCAGCCCCGGAGGGCCGGCCCATAACGGAGAAACGAAGGGCTGTAGGCAACAGGTTAAAAGTTTTCTGTTTTGAGTGCCCAACCCACTTCCCGACTCCTGAATAGATACAGAGCAAAACCGGTGCCACCGGCGGCATGGAAAGGCGCGGATATATAAATAATGCAAATAATCCCCGAATTATTGTATTGACGCGGATATCAAGAAGAAAATTTCCCCGGCGGGCGGCTGTGCTCCGCAAAAATTGGATCTCCCATAAAATAAATGCATTGGCGCGGTCGATTGATCGAGTCTTACCGTGGCATGATGTACTTCATGGACATCACGCATGCTTTATTTCAGTTAGTCATCGATCTCTTTTCACTTCTTTTTCTCCTCACACGCAGCCGGGGCAAGCTGGCTGCTGAAAATCTCTTTCACAAGAAGCAACTCGCTATGTATAAAGAGCGGGGAATCAAGCCCGGCCGAATCGATTCTGCAGGCCGATTCACTCTGGTAGCCCTCTCCCGGCTTTTCGACTGGCAAGACGCATTGGCTGTTGTTCAGCCGAAAACCTTGATTCGCTGGCACCGTGAAGGCTTCAGGATGTTCTGGAGATGGAAGTCGAGGATGGGTAGGCCTCAAATCCCTGAAGACATCAAAAGTCTGATTCGTCAGATGGCCAGGGAAAACCCTTTATGGGGAGAGGAGCGGATTGCGAATGAGCTGCTCGTCAAGCTGGGAATCCGGCTATCGACCCGAACGGTACGGAAATACATGCCGAAAGCACCACCAGGCGGGCCACGAAATGACCAGCGCTGGGCCACTTTCTTGCGAAATCATGCTGGAGCCATCCTGGCCTGTGATTTCTTTGTATCTGTAACGATGACGTTCCGGGTGCTCTATGTATTCGTCCTTTTAGAGCTTGGCTCGAGGCGAATCATGCACGTGGGTGTAACGGCTCACCCAACGGCAGCGTGGACACTTCAACGGCTACGCCAGGCGATTCCCTCGAATCATAAGTACAGATATCTCATTCATGACCGGGGCAGGGTGTACTCAAGGGAGTTGGATCGTTCAGTCGAAAACCTGGGACTCCGCGTGCTCAAAACCCCGTACCGGAGCCCGCAGGCGAATTCGATTTGTGAGCGGGTCATCGGAACTACACGCCGGGAGTGTCTGGATCACATGATTCCGTTTACAGAGAATCATCTGCGGTTAATCCTTGAGAAGTGGGTGATTTATTACAACCAAAGCAGGCCACATTCATCTTTGGGTCCCGGGGTTCCTGAGCCAGCGAGTTGTGCGTCCATACCCTTGCAAGAGAAACGGCACCATTTGCCTGAGGATAAAAAGGTGGTTTCAAGGCCGGTGCTGAATGGTCTTCATAACGATTACCGGCTTGTTCCCATCGCGGCCTGAACGGGGATGGAGTTTTTGCGGAGCACAGGGGCGGCGAAAGAGGGCGCATTTCCCCGAATATCCGGGCGGCAGGTCGCGGATTCGGGAATAAACGGATGGCGCGTTTCGAAATATTCGCCCTAGGAGTAGATCTCGACGGGGGGCTCGGTCTCGCCCTCGAGGATGGCCTTGATCCGGAGAAGGTCGTCCATGACGATGCGCTTTTGGCCGGGGCTCCGGAGCAGGTAGGCCGGATGGTAGGTGGCGAGGGTGGGGATGCCCCGGTAGCGCCCGAATTTGCCGCGCAGTTTGCCGATGGGGGTCTGGGTGGCGAGGAGCCACTGGGCGGCGAATTTGCCCAGGGCGACGATGATCCGGGGGCGGAGGATGTCGATCTGTTTGTGGAGATAGGGCTCGCAGCAGGCGATTTCACCTGGCTCGGGGTTGCGGTTGCCCGGGGGGCGGCATTTGAGGATGTTGCAGATATAGACCTCGCTCCGGGGAATTTTGATGACGTTTTCGATCATGCGGGTGAGCATCTGCCCGGCACGGCCGACGAAGGGGATGCCCTGCGCGTCTTCGTCGCGGCCGGGGGCCTCGCCCACAAACAAAAGATCGGCTTTGGGGTTGCCCACCCCGAAGACGATGTTTGTCCGGCCGTGGCCCAGCTGGCAGCGAACACATCCCTCCACAGCGCCCGCGAGCGCGTCGAGGGTCATCTCCTCTTCCGGGTCGAATGGCAGGGGTGGCGTGGCATCCTGATTTGGGGCGGTACCTGGCGCGGCGGCCATGAATTCCTCCTGTAAGGGCAGGGAGAGTGCCGGGGCCGGCACTTCTTTTTTGCGCGGGACGGGCGTTGTAGCTTCGTCCGATGTGCGTTGGGTTGCAGAAGGTGTAGCGGAATGGTGTGTTGCGGCTACAGATGGCCCCGGCCCGGCGAAAATTCCGTCGAGTTCTCCCTGCCCGTTTAATTTGACTGAGGTGGATGAGGCAGCGCCGCCGGCGCAGTCCATGGCGATGTAGCGCACACCTGCGCTGCGTATAAGGTTTAGGTGCCCCAGAAGCGTTCTGGCGGTTTCCCGGCGGCTGGTCATGAATTCCTGGAACGGGCGCGGTGGTGATTATAGGAACAAATATAGGGTGCTTAAGTGTCTTTTTGCCACATTTTGGCGATCCGGTCCAGGATTTTTCCTGCAAGCTGGGATTTTTCCAGCAACGGGAGCTCCTCGGCGGTCCCCGACTCATCGATGATGATGGCTCTGCTGGCATTCGCTCCCATGGCATCTTCATTCCCGGCGACGATGTTCGCAACGATGAAATCAAGCCCTTTTCGGCGCAGCTTTTCCAATGCATTTTCAATTAAATTGTCGGTTTCAGCGGCGAAACCTGTCAAAATTCGACTGCCTTTAGAGTTTCCCATTTCGACAAGAATATCCACGGTGGGTTCAAGTTCGATAGTTATGGGGCCAGAATTCTTTTTCTTTTTTTCATCGATGGTTTTCGATGGCCGGTAGTCGGCTACGGCGGCTGCCATAATTGCGGCGTCCGCATTTTTCCAGGCATCCAGCATGGCGATGCGCATTTCCTCGGCAGATTCTACCCGGATGGTATTGACACCAGCCGGATCGGGCAAGGAAGAGGGTCCGCTCACGAGAGTGACCTTGGCTCCCCGAGCCAAGGCAGTGATAGCGATGGCATAGCCCATTTTCCCGCTCGAGCGATTTGAAAGGTAGCGCACGGCGTCCCACCGTTCGCGTGTAGGACCTGCGGAAATGACAAGCCGGTAACCCGCGAGATCGGGCCTGGGCAGAAGGAGCCGGTGAATCTCGGTAAGGATTTCTGCAGGCTCGGGCATTCGTCCGCGGCCCTCGCCTTCTTCTGGCCGGGCCATTCGGCCCACGCCGGGTTCAATAACGAGGTGACCTCGCGAGCGCAGTAGGCGAATGTTGTCCTGGACGGCAGGGCTGCTCCACATGCGAGGGTTCATCGCCGGAGCGATGATAACAGGCGCCTTGGCTGACAGGAGAAGAGTCGAAAGAAAATCGTCGCCATCGCCCCGTGCGAATTTTGCGATGGAATCGGCGGTGGCGGGTGCGATGACAGTCTGATCGGCTTGGTGGGTAAGGGAAATATGAGGCATCTCGCCGGGGTGTTTGCCACCCTCAATGGGAAACATTCTCTCGATGGGTGTGCGGCCAGTCAAAATTTGGAACGGAAGTGGCCGGACGAACTGGAGGGCATTTTGGGTGAGGATGGTCTGTACTTCTGCACCTTCGAGAGCGAGCTGGCGTGCGAGGTCAATGGATTTATACGAGGATATCCCTCCGGTGACAGCAAGAACAATGAATTTTCCGGCAAGAGGAGCCGGGTCGTTTCCGCCGGTCAAGTTGCTACCCCCTCATCGGGATTGACACCGCCCCGAAGGATGGATTTCAATTCGAGGAGTGCTTTGTCCAATTCATCGTTCACAATTACAAAATCAAATTGATCGCGGTGGTCCATCTCTTTTTCTGCGATAGAGAGCCTTCGCTGTATGGCCGCCCCGGTTTCCGTCCGGCGAGTTTCTATTCGTTGGCGAAGAACTTCCAAAGAAGGCGGCATGATGAAAATCAACTGTGTTTCGGGACGCCGCCCCTTTACCTGGATCGCTCCCTGAACGTCAAGGTCCATGATGACATTTTCGCCTTTATCCAAATGATCGTCCACGGCATCGGAAGGGGTTCCGTAGAATTCGCCGTGCACTTCGGCCCATTCGAGAAAAAGGTCTTCGTCGATGGATTTCTTGAACGCATTCCGCTCCATGAAAAAGTAATGAACACCTTCTTTTTCATAGTCCCGGGGCTTTCGTGTCGTTCCGCTGATGGAATGCCAAATATCAGGAATTTCGCGTACAGCCCGATCAATTAATGTCGATTTGCCGGTTCCGGAAGGCGCGGAAAGGACAAAGAGGTGGCCGCGTGGCATCATCACTCCACGTTCTGCACCTGCTCGCGAATTTTTTCGAGAGCACTCTTTAAGTCAATGGCTTTTTGGGTGAGGGTCAAATCGACAGACTTAGAAGCAATGGTGTTTGATTCCCGGTTCATTTCCTGAATGAGAAAATCGAGTTTGCGTCCCAGTGGTTTTTCGTTGTCCACCAGATCCCGGAACTGGGAGATATGGCTTTCCAGGCGGCTGAGCTCTTCGCTGATATCTCCTCGCTCGGCCGCGTAAATCAACTCCTGCTCCAGGCGGCCTTCATCGAGATCCATACCGTCGGAAAGTTTTATAATCCGCTCACGAATGCGTTCGGTTAGGGCTGATTGGGCCAAGGGGAGGCGATCGCGGATTTCCCCGGTGAAGCGGCTTGCGTCCTTGAGATGGGCGAGAATGTCCCGTTCGAGGGCTTCCCCTTCCCGGTGGCGCATCTGGTTCAAATGGCCGAGAGCACCCTCCACGGCCCCAATTAATGACTCGCGGGCTTCATCCGGAGTAATGGAAATTTCCGATATTTTGAGTGTGTCGCGGAAGCCTGCGAGGAGAGCTAAATCCACCTCACCTTGAATGTTTAGTTCGTCGCGGACCCTATGCATGGATTTAACGAACTTTTTTGCCGACTCGATGTCGATAAAATCGGAATGTTCGTTGGATTCGCTGTAGTGGATGAATATATCAAATCGCCCACGAGCGAACCGTTTTTTGACAGACTCACGAACCTCGTTTTCCAGCGATAAGGACCAACGAGGGCCCCGTACGGTGGTTTCCAAATAACGGTGATTCACGGATCGAGCTTCGACGGAGAGAGTGTTTTTCCGAAAAGAAGCCTCGCCCGATCCGTAACCGGTCATACTTTCAATCAAGGTTCAACCCTCCCGAGGGAACGATTTTCGAGAGAAATTACAATATGTTTCCCGTAACTTGGTGTCAATTCGGTGGTATGCGGGTGATGGTCTCATTGGAGGGATGGAAAATTTCGCTGAGGGGGCGTAATTTTCCGCCTATGTTCAAGGTGATAGGTCTTTCCAGGTTTTTCGAAAGGTTTACCCTGGGATGGAGTGGCCGGGACCGAATAGTACCCCTAGGGCGAATATTTCGAAACGCCACCCGCGCATTTCCGCCAGAGAGATCATGGATATCTTTGTAATTCAATCGGTTGCACGGGAATTGAACGCCGGGCTGGTGGGAGAACGAATCCAGAAAATTTACCAGCCGGGCCGGAGTGAGCTTCTTCTCGTGTGCGAGGGCTCCGGCAGGGGCGCCCGCCGCCTGATCATGAGCGCGGACCCGGTGTACCCGCGCATCCATCTCACCAAGGATGAAACCCCCGCCCCGGCCGAGCCGTCCGATTTTTGCCTCTCCCTTCGGAACCACCTGCTCGGAGCGCGCATTTCCGGTATTTCCGCCGGTCAGCGCGAGCGAGTCGTCCAGATTTCCCTGGAAAAATCCGGCCCGGGCAGCGCCGTCCGTTGGTATGCCCTGATGGCCGAGATAATGGGGCGGTGGAGCAACATCGTTCTCGTAAACGCCCAGTCGGGCGAAATCACCGATTCGATCCGCCAGGTATCCGAAACCCAGAGCCGGGAGCGGCCCCTTGCCCGAAACGCCCGGTATCGGCTGCCCCCCGAACAGAAAAAAAACCACCCCGACAACATAGACAAAGCCCAGTTTATTCAAATGATTTCGGGTGAATTGATTCCGGGCGAAAAATTCTCGGAATACGGCCCGGGGGAAATCTCACGCTGGCTGGTGCGATCGTTTGCCGGCGTAAGCCCAGGCGTGGCTTCCGAAATTGCCGCCCGGGCCGCCCAGGCCGCTGGAACCGGCTGGAGCGCCCTTTGGCACGTATTCTCCGCTGTTTTGGGCGATTTGCGCGATGGAAAAATCCGGCCCGCCGTTCTTCTCGATTCGCGGGGAGCGCCCGAGGGCCTTAGCCCCCTCGAGCCCCAGACGGTTTCGCTGGAGAGGCGGCGTTTTTTCAAGACCATGAACGAAGCCGCCGATTTCTTTTTTCGCGGGTCCATACCGCCCTCCGATTTTGCCGGCCGAAAGGCCGCCGCCGCCCGCGAGCTGGGCCGCCACTCCGTCAGGGTGACCCGTACGCTTAAAGCCATCGGGCGGGATATCGACAACAGCCGGGGGTCCGATCTGGCGCGCCTGAAGGGCGAAATTCTCCTCGAAAATTTGGACCGCGTGGAGGAAAAAACCTCTCTTTACCGGGCGGACCATGCGGGCGGGCCCATCGAAATCGCGCTCGATCCCAGATACTCGACTTCGGAGAACGCACAGCGCTATTTCCGGCGGTATAAGAAAATGCAGCGTCAGGCCGTAGTCGCCGGCCAGCGGAAAAAAGCCATGGAAGAGGAGCTATCGTTTCTGGGCGACCTCTCGTTCGATCTCGATGAGGCGGAGGCGGTTGAAGATCTGGCGGCCATCCGGGAAGCCCTGGCCCAGGGCGGATTCGAAGCGAAGGCCGGACCGGAAAAAAAGAAAAAGCGCCCCCGAAAAGGCAGGCGGCAAATCGAAGCGTTCCGGCGCTCCCGTTCCTGGAGGCGGTTCCAGGCGGCCCAAGGGTGGCAGATATTTTTGGGCAAAAGCGCCCTGGGAAACGATGCTCTGCTCCGGGAGATCGGCCGAAGCGGCGACCTCTGGTTTCACGCCCAGGGGGTCCCCGGAAGCCATGTCATCCTTCGCATACCCAATGAGGATGCGGCGGAAGCCACACCCGACGAGGCCATTCGACAGGCGGCCGTGCTAGCGGCCTACCACAGCCGGGGCCGGGGAAACACGCGGCAGAACGTGGATTATTTGCCGTTCCGGAGGCTGAGGCGCCCCCGCCGCTCGCGTCCCGGACAGGTGATTTTCACGGGACAAAATACTATCGCCGTACCTCCCGGCGATGCCCCGGCCCTCATGGATATTTTAGAGGAAATTCAGCAGGGATTATAAAAATTGGGGTTGTGTCCTGATTTGATATCTGGATTGGAAGGGATTGCCGGGATTATTGGGGGGCTTAAAACCCTATCCCGCGCCCATTCTCGGACTCGGTTACCGAAAAAAGATTGATACCCGATTATGCTGAATA
>DNYS01000094.1:10872-20946 GCA_003506735.1 Nitrospinota bacterium | reverse complement strand
TTTTGAGCACCCAAAGCAATCCATCTGCGCCAAAATCCGTGAATGGAATGAAACCATGTCCGGGACATATCGTCCTAAGGGGAGAAAACGATGAACATCGAACAGCAAACTAAAATGCCAAAATCCGCCAACTAAAAAAACTTCTCGGAGGGGTTGTGCTCTTCGCGCTAGCACTCCTTTTGACCGCTCAGCCGGTCCTCGCGGCAAAATGCTCACAGGTTATAATCGATGTTACTAATCGATACAAGAAGAGTGGAGAGGGGGTGGCGATAAAAGTCACCGATATAAAATACTATGACTACGGCGCGGGCAAATGGATGGATAAATGCATTGCAAATAAAGTTATTTCATACAACCAAAATGGTTGGCTGCATCATTGTACGTATCCGGCTTTATATCCCAGTCTCTCCTATGTGGGCGGGGAGAACACGAAAGTAAGAATTTATTTCCGCTATGACGTAGGCAGGGGCTGGAGTTCCCAGTACTACAGGACCACAAGCAGATTCCAATGCATCGACAAAATGGTAATTGAAAAAACGATCGCAAATTAAACGGAAAGAACGGTCATATAAACCCGGCTTGGGATAGCGGCCAAAAATAGGCCCGCCCTAAAAATACAGCACACTTCCGGGGGGCGGCTAGCTTCGGATCAATTGAAGGAGGGACGGATCGTGTGCTGTCATCTGCCCGAGAGCTTTTATGCCAGCTACTACAAGGAAAGTTACCTCCGGAATCACCATGAGTACGAATACGCCGATAGCCTGGTGGGAAAAGAGATATTCGCGGAGTCCGCCGCCGGGCTCGGCCGGGGGTTAAGAGGGCTCCGCGGGCCGGTGGCCGGCGCCGCCAGCCGGGCTTGGGGTTTACTTCGTCCGCGCGCGTTTTTTATGGGCCGGGGTTTCCCGGCCTCCTGACTTTTTCCCCATCCCACCCTTCCCCCTTGCCCCGTTTGAGCCATGTCCGGCGGGTGGAGGTGGAGTCCACCTCCCGTCGGGGGAAGGGGGAGGGAAAGGGGCGATCCCGAATAAATGTGGAATGAGAAAATCGAAAGAGGGATAAATCGCCAATCGGCAAGCCCGTTTCTAGTCCGAAACGGACCCGCTACAAAAATTTGGCGAGCACCTGGTTGGCGAGAAGCGTTCCCCGCCGGGAGAGGCGGACAGTTTTGTTTTCACGCTCGATCAGGCCCTGATCCGCGAGAGCGGAAAAGATGCCGCCGAAAATCTCCTCGGGCTCCCCGCCGCATTCCCTTGCGATATCGCCGAGAGAAACTCCCTCGCGGAGGCGGAGGCCGAGCATGAGCGATTCTCCGAGCGCCTTTTCCGCGCCGCTCACGTCCTCTTCTCCCGCCGTGGGGTCATCGGCCTTTTCGGCGTAATGGTCGGGGCGCGCCAGGTTCCAGAACCTCCGGCCGCTGATCAGCGAATGGGCCCCGGCTCCGGCGCCCAGGTACTCTCCCCGGTTCCAGTAGTTCAGGTTGTGCCGGCACCTGAAGGCGGGCCGGGCGAAATTGCTGATCTCGTAGCGCTCGAATCCCGCCGCCGAAAGAAGGCGGTCCCGGGTTTCCCACATGGCGAGGGCGGTATCCTCATCGGGGAGCCCATGGAGCTCGCCCCGGCTGTGAAGCGCCCCGAAGTTCGTGCCCGGCTCGATGGTCAGCTCGTAGGCGGAGAGGTGTTCGGGTCCCAGCTCAATCCCCGCCTCGATGTCGGCGGTGGCCTGATTGAGGGTCTGAAACGGGGTGCCGAACATCAGGTCGATGGAGATGTTGGAAAAACCGGCCCGGCGCGCGGAGCGGAACGCCTCGCGGGCGTCGTCTCCGGTGTGAATCCGCTCGAGGCGGCGCAGGCAGTCATCGTCGAAGGATTGCACCCCGATGCTGAGCCGGTTGACCCCCGCCTCCCGGAGGGCGCTGAGGCGGGCGGTGTCGGACGCGCCGGGATTGGCCTCGAGGCTGATTTCGGCATCCGGGTCGATGTCGAAATTTTCCTGGATAAAGGCCAGAATCCGGGCCGTTTCGGCGGCCGGAAACAGGGAGGGTGTTCCGCCCCCGAAAAAGAGGGTTTGGACGGGCCTCTCGGCAAGGCCGAGGCTTCGGGTTCGGCCCTTGAGCTCCCGGATAACCGCTTCGGAATAGGACTCGGCCCAATTCTCCCCGGCGTGGCCCTGGTCCAGCAGGTTATCGAGGGCATAAGAATTAAAATCGCAATATCCGCATTTATGAATGCAAAACGGAATGTGGATATATATTGATAACGGGTTCATTTTGCCGCCTTTGGCCTCGATGGCTGTTATGGTTTCATTCTCCTTGGTAGAATACGGGCTTTTCACCGAAAGGAGCCGACCGTTGCCCATCCGGAATCTTACCACCGAAGAGCGGTACCAAGGCATCTTGCGCATCGACCGCGTATTGAGTTCGAGCCTCGATCTCGACGTTGTTCTCGATCGGGTGGCCACCGAGCTCAAGGCCATTGTGACGCTGGACCATGTAGCGCTCCTCCTCATCAATCCCGACGAGAAAACCTATACCTGGACGAACATCACGACCGGCGGGGAAAAAGGCGTAGAGCTTCCCGGCAAGGATATCCCCCTCAAGGGCGGCACGCTCGGCTGGTTCATCGAACACCGATCGGAAACCCCCTACGTCATTTACCGGGATCTGCACGAAGAGCGCCCTTTCGCCGAGGACGAGATCGTGTTCCAGCGGGGAATCCGGAGCGGCGTCCGCGTTCCGCTCGTGATCGATAATGAGGTGTTCGGCGAGTTGGCGGTGGCCAGTTTTCAGCCCAATCAATATTCGGACGAGGTGGCGCAGTTTCTTTCCGAGATGGCGCCCCACATCGCCATCGCCGTGGCGAACGCCCGATCTTACGCCACCCTTCATGCCAGCCGGGAGGATCTCTATAAGGAAGCCCTCCTTCTCCGGAGCGAGCTGAAATATTTGTCCAATAAAAATTTCATCGGGTCGAGCCAGGCCATGGTCGATCTCATGGACATGATCCAGCGGGTGGCGAAGACCGAAGTCACCGTTCTTATTTTGGGAGAGACCGGAACGGGAAAAGAGCTCGTCGCCAACGCGATTCACGAATGGAGCTCGCGGCGGGAGAAGGTGATGGTGAAGGTCAACTGCGCGGCGCTTCAGGACACCTTGTTGCTGAGCGAGTTGTTCGGTCACGAAAAAGGAGCCTTTACCGGAGCCGTCGAGAGGAAGATAGGCCGTTTCGAGCTGGCGCATCAAGGAACCATTTTTTTGGACGAGATCGGCGAAATTTCGATGGAGGCCCAGGTCAAGATCCTGCGGGTGATGCAGGAGCGCGAGTTCGACCGCGTCGGCGGAACCCGGACCATCCGGACCAACACCCGTATTGTGGCGGCCACCAACCGCGATCTCGAGGCAGAGGTGGAAAGGGGCCGGTTCCGGCAGGACCTGTATTTTCGTCTGAACGTCATCCCCATCCGGGTGCCCGCGCTCCGGGAGCGAAAAGAGGACATCCCCGAGTTGGTCGAGTATTTCGCCCAAAAATACGGTCCCGGAATGAACCGGATCATCAAGAAGATCGATACCCGGGCCATGGAGCGGATCATGATGTACGACTGGCCCGGAAATATCCGGGAGCTCGAAAACGTCGTGGAGCGCGGGTTGGTTTTGGGTTCGGGCGAGGTCCTGCGGTTCAACAAGCAATTGCTGGGAGAAGCCCACCCGGCCCGGGCGGAATCCGATGAACTGACAACCCTCGAAGAGCACGAGTGCCGGTATATTCTAAAAGTGTTGGAACATACCGGCGGGGTGGTTTCGGGTGAGCGCGGCGCGGCGCAAATCCTGGGAATGAAACCCACCACGCTCCAAAGCAGGATGAAAAAGCTGGGCATCCAGCCTCAGCGCCGGTTCCGGGTGGTGGGAGATCGGGCCGGGTAAACGCCGAACCCGTCCCCGGTTCTATTTGCGCTGAAATCCCGAAAAACGGAATCAAGCATTGAACGTCTCACTCGATAAAGACTAATTGGCTTCCATAACCGCCTCAAACGCCTTGATGACTTCCGGATCCTCCGCCATCGTCTCAGCCGCTATCATGTCGTTCTCGGATTTGGTTTTTCGGTGAAATACCCAGTAGTTGTGTTCCGCCAATCCGGCGTGTTTATGGAATGGCAGCGATTTTTGGAATGAAATTTCTCCAAAAACCCACCCTCTGATCATATCTATCAGGCGGTTCTGGCCCAATCGCAAAATATTAATGGTCCACATTTCCGTCGCCTCCTATCCCTAGAGCAAAATTCCTCTGATGTTCAAGATGGCACGTGTCCCGTTTCGGGGCAGTAATCCGGGTTACAAATATGCGGAATCGGTTTTTGCAGATTAAATGGGGATAATTGTCATACGAAATTCCGATAAATAATTAAAATACGATATATCGTGTCAGGGTAGCGTCTCCAGTCCGCTTCATATGTCCTGAAAGCCATTATAAATAATTGATAAATATACGAATATTTTATTTTACGGATTTGGCACCCGGGTTGCTTATGTAGGTCATGAAAGAGGTAGGTGTGAAAGGGGTTGAACATTTCGGTTCAAAATCGAGTCAGCAATCGTTCATCCCCCACCGATATCAAAATATTGGACCCGAACGGGTCCATGAAGGGTGAATGAAGGAGGAAACGTGATGATATTTTGGGGAATGGCTTTGGTTGATTTGCTCATGCCGGTGGCCGTGAGGGGCGCCACCCATCGGATGGATGCGAAGGGCGCTGGGGCTTCGGGGGCGAATCGCCCGAATTTTTGGGGCCGGGTCCTCGAGAGGAGGATTCGGACGGAGAGCCCGATTTTCGAGGAGACAGCCGAGGATACGGCCGAGGAGGAGCGTGCACATAGGCGGCTTGCCAACTCCTTGTACGAGGACGATTTCAACTATCACCGGGCCGCTTAGACCCGAAAAGGAGAGGCGCAATGGAGTGGCTGGGATGGGCGGCCATCGCCGCGATATTTACGCTGGTGGTGCTGATTTCGTCCGAGGGTGACGAGTATTCGAGCACGCTGGAGGCCAGGAGGTTCCTGGCCCGGAACGGGTATTTTCCGCTGATTTAGAGGCGGAAAGAATTTTTAACGAATTTGGGATGCCCCCACCGGGGGCGATGAAAAGGAAAATGCGATGCATACGAAAGTTCTGATTCCCCTGGATGGTTCCGAAAGCGCCGAGGCGGCCGTGGACGAAGCGGTTGCATTCGCCTCTTCGGTGAAATCCGTCCACTTGATCTCGGTGGAAGCTTCTTCGGTGCGGATGCGCCAACTCGAAGGGTTTGCTTTCTACGCCGAGCGTTACACCGCCGTGCGCAGGCAGGCGGGGCTGGACTATCTTCTTCCGTTCAAGGAAAAGCTCGAAGCGGCCGGACTCGAGGTCAGCGTGTCTGTTGAGTTCGGAGATTCGCTGCCCGTCATCGCGGAATCCGTGCGGCGGGACCGGATCGGGCTCGTCATCCTCGGAGGAAGCGGAAGCGGATGGCTGGAGCGCCACACCGGAATGGCAAGATACGCCCGGCGGCTGGCCAGGAAGGTCGGCGCCACGATCCTCACCGTACAGCCAAAAGATAAGCTCGCTCCGGCGGCATAGCCCGCCGCGCGAGGCGCACCATCGAGCGGCCTCGAATCCGGGGCCGCTTTTTTTTACCGGCCCGCCTCGCGCAACAAGCCGGTCAGGGGCGCGACGCCGCTCAGCGCATCCAGGTTCAGAATATGGTCCATCGCCTCCTCCGCCCGGGCCGCGGGGAGGCTGCGCTGCGCGTTTTGCATGAATTTCTTCTGGACCTCGACCGGGGCCATCGGGTTTTCTGCGCATCCGCGCTGATGTTTTTCCTCGGCGGCAAAAGTTTTCCCGCCCTTGAGGCGCACCTCGATTTTCCCCGGAAAAAAATTGAGAGAGTCCATGCTGTCATCCTGTCGGTAATCCACCTTCGCGGCGGCCGCGAGGACCCGCTCGTCCCGGACCGCTTCATCGGTGAAGTCGTCCAGGGTCAACCGTCCCCGGACGAAGATGCTACCCAGGCAGTAGGGGAGCGAGAATTTCCCCTCATAGTGGGTGCGGGGCCGGCGCTTGGCCTCGATCGGGTCTAGCACCAGGTCGATCGCCACCTTGTCCGCATGGCAGGTCACCGATTCGATACCCTCGGGCGCGAAGCCCCCCTCCTCCCGAATCCGGAGGGCGGCGTCGAGGAAGGCGTGAATGACGTGGCCGCATGGATAGGGCTTGTAGCCGGTGGCCAGGGTTTCCCAGCGCTCCCCGAGCCCCTCCGTCAGGGCCTCCGCATCGAAATCCTCCCCGCTCAGGTGGCTCCGGAGCAGCCCGAAGCGGCCCTCAAAAACGCTGGCCGGCCCCCCGAAATCTCCCCCCGCCAGGACAGTGGCCATGATTCCCGAATGCGCCGCCCAGCCCGGGTGAAGCACCTTGACCGGGCTGCCGTCCTCCAAGTATTCGAACAGCCCGGAGGCCATGCTGCCACAGATGCCGAGGGCGGAAACCAGCTGGCGGCCTTTCAGCCCGGCCATGGGTCCGTAGGCCAGGGCGGCGCCGAATGTCCCCGCGATGGAGGTCATGTGAAACCCCCGTGCGTGAAACCTCCCCGGCGCGGCCAACCCGATCCGGATGGTTCCCTCGAAGGCGGCGGTGATGGAGCGGAGCATCTCGCGGCCGCTTTTGCGGAACCCCTCCGCCGCGGCCAAGGCCGGAGGGACGACGGGCGCTGCCGTGTGGATGATCGACTTCGAATGCGTATCGTCGAAATCGAGAGAGTGGCCCAGGGCGGCGTTCAAAAACGCTGCGCTCAGGGCCGGCATTTTTCGCGTCTCCCCCACGGCGCTGCAAGGCCCGGTGTCGGCATTGCCGTCTCCTCCTCCGTCCATGGCGCGCGCCGCGGCCCGTATCGGAGCGTCGATCGGATCGGCCCGTGCGGCCAGCGAAATGCCGAGCAGGTCGAGGGTGAGCAGCTTGGCTTTCTCGATCACCTCGGGCGGTATATCTTCGAAGCGGAGTTCCTCGCAAAACCGGCAAAGGGTTTCGCTCGCGGTGGACGGTGCGGTCGGCATGACGGCTCCTCATTGACGGGGAATGAAAATGCGCCTATTCGGTTGTTTCGCCGGCGCGATCCGAATAAATGCCCGGCGGATGGAGCGGCCCGAACCGGCGGGGTGTCCCATACGTTGTACCAGAACCTGAAAGGACAATCGGTTGCGACTCGCCATTCTTTGCCGGGATGAAACCTTGCACGGCGTCCGGCGCATCGCCGAGGAAGCGCGCCGCCGCCGCCACCGCGTCCGGATCATGGATCCCTACCGGTTTCTCCTCAAGGCCGCCGGCGGCGTGGCCGCCCTCGAGTTTGAGGGAAAACCCTTCGGCGGGGCGGATGTTTTCATGCCCCGCCTGGGCGCCGGGATTTCGAATCATTCCCTCGCCCTCGTGCGCCATCTGGGGGTTTCGGGGCGGCTCGTGATCAACGCCGCCGGTGCGCTGGATATCGCGCGGGACAAGCTCCGAACGGTTCAACTTCTCGTCCAGGCCGGGCTTCCCGCTCCCCGCACCGCCTTTGCGCCCGATCCGGCCTATCTGCCCCGCGCGCTCGAAGCGGTCGGCGGCCCCCCCGCGGTGATCAAACTTCCAAGGAGCACCCAGGGGCGCGGAGTCATGATGGCCGAAACCCTCGAAGCGGCGCAGTCCATCGCGGACGCCATGTGGGCGCTCGAGCACGACGTCATCGTCCAGGAGTTTGTCCGGGAGGCCAAAGGGTCCGACCTGCGCGTTCTCGTCGTGGGCGGAAAGGCCGTTGGGGCCGTCCGGCGGCGCGCCTCGAAAGGCGAATTCCGTTCCAACCTCCACCGGGGGGGATCGGCCCGCCCCGCCCGGCTGACCCGGCGGGCCGCGATTCTGGCCGAGCGTGCGGCCGGGGTGTGTGGTCTCGATATCGCGGGGGTGGATCTCCTTCGGGCGGGCGGAGAGTTGATGGTGCTGGAGGTCAACGCCGCGCCGGGCATCGAGGGGTTCGAGCGCACGGGCGGCGGCGAAATCGCATCCATCATCGTCGATTACATCGAAACGCGCTGGAAGGAATGGCGAACGTCCGGGCGGGTGTGAGAATTTGCCGGGGCATCGCGGCTGGCTCTATAATCTGGGCCTTGCCCGTGGGCCGGACCCGGCGGAGGGGATGGTCCCCGGCCCGCGCCGATTGAGGACAGAAGGCATGGCGGATATTGACGCAATTTGCGGCGCGGCGCGCGAGGCGGCTCTGTTGCTCGCTCCCATGGGGGCGGATGAGCGCAACCGCGCCCTCGAGGCCATGGCCGTGGCCATCGAGTCCGATGCGGATGCCATCCTCGCCGCCAATGCGGCCGACACCGAGGCGGCCGAGAAAGAGGTGGCCGCCGGCGAGATGTCCCAGCCCATTCTCGAGCGGCTGGTCCTGACCGAAGCCAAAATCGCCGATATGGTCCGGGGCGTCCGGGCGGTGGCGGCCCTTCCCGATCCGTTGGGCCGGGTGAGTTACGCCGTGCTCATGGACGAAGGCCTCCGCCTCCGCCGGGTGGCCTGTCCCCTCGGCGTCATCGCCGCCATTTTTGAATCGCGCCCGGACGCGCTGGTCCAGATCGCTTCTCTTTGCGTCAAATCCGGCAACGCCGCCGTGCTGAAAGGGGGCCGCGAGGCGCTCGGCACCAACCGCGCGCTTGCGGATACCCTCCGCCGGGCGCTGGCCGGATCGGGGGGCGTTCCCGCCGATGCAGTTCAGCTCGTAGAGGCGCGCGAGGACATTCACGCCCTCCTTTCCCGGGAAGATTCCATCGATTTGATCATCCCCAGGGGCGGCAACGAGTTTGTCAGCTACATCAAGGAGCACTCGCACATTCCCGTCCTTGGGCATGCCGCCGGAATCTGCCATATCTATGTGGACAAGGCCGCTGGCCTCGATATGGCGGTCAACCTGACGGTGGATTCCAAAACCCAGTATGTCGCCGTATGCAACGCGGTGGAGACACTTCTCGTACACCGGGATGCGGCGCGCGAATTTTTGCCCCGGGCCGCCGAAGCCCTCCGGGCGAAAGGGGTGGAGCTGAGGGGCTGCGAGCGGACCCGGGAGATTATCGCCGATGCCGTTCCCGCATCGGAGGCGGATTGGGAGACCGAGTATCTCGACCTGATTCTTTCGGTCCGGGTGGTGGACGATCTGGACGAGGCCATCCGTCATATCAACCGCCATGGCTCGCGCCACACCGAGGCCATCGTGACGGCGGACGAGAGCGCCGCCGAATCGTTTCTCGCCCGCGTGGACGCGGCCAGCGTCATGTGGAACGCCTCGACGCGGTTCGCCGACGGCTACCGCTTCGGCCTGGGCGCCGAGGTGGGGATCGCCACCGACAAAATCCACGCGCGCGGCCCGGTGGGCCTCGAGGGGCTGGTGATTTACAAGTACCTTCTCACCGGCGAGGGCCATACGGTCTCGGAGTACGAGGGCGAGGGCGCGAGGCCTTTTCTCCACCGCCCGTTGCCCCTTGGTGGCCATGGCGCCTGATCGAAAGGCTCTGGTTCATTGAACAAAATAATTCTGGCCGTCGGATTCTGCATCGCCGGCGTTTTGCTGATAGCGTTTCTTTTGATCAAAAGCCAGGGGGGTCTTTCCGGAGATCCCGGCGCGTTCGCGTCCATGGACGGCCCCGCCATCTTCGGGCGCTCCTGCGCCCGGTGCCACGGCAAGCTCGGCGAGGGCATCCCGAACCTGACGCCCCCGCTTCGGGGCCGGAATATTCCGCTCGCCCATATCAAGAAACAGATTCAAAAAGGCAGCCTGAAGATGCCAGCCCTGCCCTTTATTCGGGGCAAAGCGCTCGACCGCCTGGCGCGGCATGTGGCAGGGTTGAAGTAGGTTTTCTCAGGGTTTTCCGGCGCTCATCCCTTCGATTCCAAATTCATCGAACCGGCCGAAATTTCGGATCGTTCATCTTTCGTTGGGGTTCGATTATCCATCGCTCCGGCTGGCGTAGCGGACGGCGGCCATGAAGGCGGCGAGGCCGAAGAGGACGGTGACGGCCACCGATACGCCGAG
>DNYS01000094.1:10272-10743 GCA_003506735.1 Nitrospinota bacterium | reverse complement strand
GTGAGCGGGTTGATTTTCATGACCCACCCGAGCATCGGGTGGGCGCTCAGCGCGGGGAAAACGGCTCCGGAGAGGAGCCAGAGCGGAAGCAGGACCAGGTTCATGATGGAGTGAAATCCCTGGGTGGAGTCCAGCCGCCAGGCGAAGACGAGCCCGAGGCTGGTCAAGGCAAACCCGATGAGGGCCATGATGCCGGCCGTGGCCGCGGCACTCGACAGGGTGAGCGGCACTCCCGCGAGCGGGGCCGCCGCAAGAAGAATCAGGCCTTGCAAGAGGGCGAGGGTTGTCGCCCCGAGCGCCTGGCCCAGGACGATGGCGGCGCGGGGGGCCGGCGCGACGAGGACGGCCTGCAAAAAACGCTCTTTTCTGTCCTCGACGACGGCGATGGTGGCGAAAATAGCGGTAAAGAGAATGACCATGGCCAGGATGCCCGGATAAAAATATTCGAGATAGTTGCCCGAGCCGCCGCCC
>DNYS01000094.1:8992-10106 GCA_003506735.1 Nitrospinota bacterium | reverse complement strand
AACAGGCTCATTTTCGATCCTCCCGGGAAGCTTCCTCCTCTTGGGCATCCCAGAATTTCCGGCCCGTTTTTTGGATGAAGACATCCTCCAGGGTGGGTCTCCCGAAGCTGAGGGATTTCACCTCTCCCGGGAAGGCCTCCACCACGCGCGGAATGAATTCATGGGCGCGGGGAATTTCGATGCGCACGGAGCCGTCCATGGCCTGGGCCTCGTGGCCAAAGCGCTCTTTGAGCTTTCCGCTCAGGGATTCGGGATCGTGGGTCTGGATGACGACGACATCTCCGCCCACGCTTTCCTTGAGCTTCCCGGGTTCGCCGAGGGCGACCAGGTTCCCCTCGTGGAGGATGCCCACCCGGTCGGAGCGGTCGGCTTCTTCCATGAAATGGGTGGTCAGGACGATGGTGGTTCCGCGCTCGGCGCGAAGGCGCTGGAGCTCGGCGGCGAATTCCAGGCGCGCGCCCGGGTCGAGGCCGGTGCTCGGCTCATCGGCGAAAAGGAGCGCCGGGCCCGGCAAAAGGGCCTTGGCGACCTCGACCCTGCGCCGCAGGCCGCCGGACAGCGTTTCGGTAAGATCGCCCGCGCGACCTTTCAGGCCGAAGGTGTCCAGAAGGGCCATGGCTTCGCCGCGGAGAGGGCGGCCGCGCATCCCGTAAAAATGGCCGTGGTGGATCATGTTCTCCAGCGCGGTCAGCTTAGGGTCGAGGCTGGGCTCCTGGAAAACGACGCCGATCTTTTTCCGTATCGGGGCCGTGCCGGAGAGGATCGAGTGGCCAAATATCCGGGCGTCGCCGCCCCCCGGGGCCATCAGGGTGGTGAGAATCCGGAACAGGGTGGTCTTTCCCCCGCCGTTGGGGCCGAGGAGGGTGAAAATCTCCCCCTCCGCCACCTCGAAGCAGATCCCGTCGAGGGCGATCCGCTCCCCGTAGGCGTGGCGAAGCTCCCGGACTTCGAGGACGGGGGAGGTCATGAATTTTTCCCCGAAATCCCTTTGGAGGACTCTTCGTGGGGGTCCGACGGGCCGGTGATGCAGTAGTCGATGTTCATCCAAAGACCCCTGGAGAGGCGAAAGAAAAGCACCGGAATGGCGACGGAGAACAGCCCCCAGAATATCATC
>DNYS01000094.1:7131-8814 GCA_003506735.1 Nitrospinota bacterium | reverse complement strand
AAACAAAGGCTCCTCCCAGCAGGACGGGCGGAGGAGGCGAAGGCCGTTATGGAGGGTGCGGGAGATGGAACGCACGGTATGGGGCTCAGGCCGAGGGATAGATCACATAGAGGAGCAGATAGACCAGAACGCCGGTGGCCGAGACATACACCCAGATCGGAAAGGTCCAGCGGGCGATCCGGCGGTGGCGTTCGAAATCCCCCCTCCAGGCGCGGACCAGCGTGATCGTCGCCAGAAACGGAACCGATGCGGCGAGGACGGTGTGGCTGATCAAAATGGCAAAATAGACCGGCCGAATCCATCCCCTGCCCGTGAAGGGGATCGAGCCGACGTTGTAGTGGTAGATCAGATAGGAGGTCAGGAAAAGGATGGATACAATAAATGCGCTGAGCATGAGCCGCATATGGACGCGGACGTTTTTTTTCCGGATTTGGACGTAACCCGCGATCAGCAAAATGCCGCTCAGCGCGTTCAGGCAGGCGTTGAGGGTGGGGAGGATTTTCAGTATGTTCAATGCCGTTTCATCTCACGCGCGAAAATAGGGCGGCGAAAAAAAAGACCCCGGGAAGGAGCCTTTTTTCGAAAAGCGGTTCGAGGCGGCGCCGGAAACCCCGGGGCTGCGCCTCTGGACGATCCCGCTCCGGATTAAAAATCCGGCATCGTAACCAGGACGACGAATATGCAAAGAACCAGCGGGACAAAGGCGATGAACGAAAGCGCCCTGCGGTCGAATTTGAGATGCATGAAATACATCGCGACCAGGGTGGCCTTTATCCCGGCCATCCCGATGAGGAGGAATCCTTTCAGGGCCTGGGGATATTGGGGGCTTGCCGAGGGAATTCCCGCCATAATTTCCAGAATCGTCAGGGCCAGCAGCCACCAGAAGATACCGATGTAATTTACCTGGTGGTCGTCATGGGTTTCCGTAGCCATGCGCTATGTTCTCCAAGTAAGATTTCGTTCAGGCCGAATAATCGATCGGACTGAATCCTCTACAGGAGGTACAAGAAGGTAAAGACCAGAATCCATACCAGATCGACGAAGTGCCAAAACAGGCCGACGTTCTCGACCATGTTGTAGCAGTTCGTGGAATAGTCTCTCTTGCCCGCGGCGATCAGGATGGCCGTGAGGTAAATCACCCCGCTGGTGACATGCATTCCGTGGAAGCCCGTGATCATGAAGAAGGTGGTTCCGAAAAGCGGCGCGCCGAACTTGTTTTGCGAAATCCCCATGCCCGCGGCGTTAATCAGATGGTTCCACTCGTAGGCCTGAAGGCCCAGGAAGATGATGCCGCCCCCGATGGTCAGGAGCATGTACAATTTGAATTTTTCCGCATCTCTGTTTTTGATGGCTTCGAGGGCCGTAACCATCGAAAGGCTGCTGCAAATCAGAAGGAAGGTCATAAATGCGGTGAGCCCGATTCCGAGGACTTCGGACGGAAGGGGCCAGTTGGTGCTGACGGACCGCAAGATTGCGTACCCGGCAAGCAGGGTGCCGAACGACATGGCGTCTGCCGCCAGGAAGAGCCACATACCGGTCTTGCCCCAGCTTTCCGGCGTCAACGGCGTTTCAGCGGTCTCTACAATATGCTCGGCGGCGGCTGTTTGACTCAATTCGCCTTCTCCCTAGGATAAATTGGCGGAGCGCCCGAGGGGGGCCTCCGAAAGCTTATTTTTCCCGCGG
>DNYS01000094.1:4351-7086 GCA_003506735.1 Nitrospinota bacterium | reverse complement strand
ATGAATGCCGAGTCGCTCAGACCGCAAACCGCGCAGGCCGAAGCGGTTCCGGGGGCGAGAGCCGCCAGGAGGCCCGTCGCCAACGACGTGGAATAGCGCTTTCGGTTCATTGCGAATCCTCTCGAAAATATATCATCACCATGCGAGAGTGTCCATGAAATCAATTGTTTCCCAATCCCTTACATCAAATATACCAGAAAAAACAGAACTGGCCAGAGCCCGACGACGAGGTGCCAGTACATGCCGCAGGTAGTGACGCCGACATGCCTTTCCGGGGAAAAATGCCCTAACCGGGTGCGGACAAGGACCGTCAGCAGCCAGATGACCGCGAAAAATACGTGCAAGGCATGCGCCCCGATGATCGTGTAGAAGGTCGATGCATATACCCCCGACGACAACCTAAGCCCGAAACTCAGCATCCGGATCCACTCATAGCCCTGGATGGTCAGGAATAACGCGCCCAGCCCGCAAGTTACTGAAAGATAGGCGAAAAGCTTTGCCGTATCTCCCTGCCGGAGCCCTCTATGAGCCTGAATGAACGTGTAGCTGCTGGCCAGCAAAAATAGGGTGTTCACCGCCGTGATCGCCACCGGCAGTCTGGGCTGGAACGGCGGGGGCCAGGCCTGCCCGCTGAAACGGAACACAATGAAGGCCCCGACGATACCCGCGAAAAACATCAGTTCGGCTACGATGACGACCAGCATGGCGAGCTGGGCGTTGCCCAAAATGGGTCCGCCGCTCGATGCGGGTCCCGGATCGGCGGGGCGGTCTCCTCCGCCGTTTCCCGGAGGGCGCTCCGCGGGAGGGAGGAATGTGGTGTCCTCGCTCCCACGGATTTTTTCTTTTGTCAGCGCCTGGATCACGGCGAGAGCACCTTCTTTTTGGCCTTTTGGGCTAGTAAATAATCCCGAATATCAACGACGCAACCGCCAAAAGCACGATAAACCCCGTCAGGAAACGGGCGGTGCGGACGTTCTTCTCCCGAAGGTCATTTTCGGCCATTCCTGATTCCATTCCTCAGATTCCGCCATGGTCCAGGACCATGATCACCAAGATGAGCGGCAAATAAACCAAGGACACATAAAACAAAAGGCGCGCCGCCGGGATTGACCGCTCCTTGGCCAGATAAATTCCGGTTCCAAGATAAGCCAACCCGAGGATCAAGGATGAAAAGAAATAAACCAGCCCCGCCATTCCGATCAGTGTGGGTATCAGGGCGATGGGAATAAGCGTGGCGCAGTAATTGATGACGTGAAACCCGGTTTTCCGGCCATCGGGCTCATCGACCGGAAGCAGGCGAACCCCGGCCGCCTTGAAATCGTCCCGGTAGAGGATGCCGATGGCCAGTGCATGGGGAATCTGCCAGATGAAAAGGATCGAAAACAGAATCCATCCCCCCACGGAGATCTCGCCGGCGGCGGCGGCCCATCCGATGACGGGGGGCATGGCCCCGGGTATCGCTCCGACCACGCTGTTCCACGAACTAATGCGTTTCAGGGGAGTGTAGAAAATGAGGTACATCACGCCGGAAAGGGCGGTGAAAAAAGCGGCCAGCGGATTCACCAAAAAGATGAGATAAAAAACGCCCACGACCAGGAGACCGACTCCGAAGGCCAGGGCTTCGGTGGTGTGCAGCCTCCGGTCCGGGAGAGGCCGAAGGCGGGTACGCTTCATCTTGAAATCGATGTCTTCCTCGGCGACCTGGTTCAGCGCCAGCGCCCCACCCGTCGCCAGGGAGGTTCCAAGCAGCGCATGAAAAAGCGCCAGATAATCCATGCGGCCTTGGGTGGCGAGATAAAACGCGGCGGCGACCGCGACGAGGGCCATTAAAACAATGCGGGGTTTTGTCAGCGAGATGAAATCCCCCAGCCGTCGAAGAAAAGCGGCGTGGGCCATCTCGATGGGTTCGGATCGGGTGATCACGATGCCGGCGCCTGCTCAGTGAACATTTCTCCCCTCGGGGACGGTGTCCGCTGAACGAAAAGGCTCCAGTGAAGCCGGAGCGCGATAACAATAGAGGCCGCAAACAATAAAGCCCCGGTAACGACATGCGCCGATGTCAGCAAGGCGATGGTCCAGGGCGTAACGGCGTCGCCCAAGACGGTGTATTTGGTCAGGTACGAGCCGGCGCCCAGGAAAATCTGCATGATGAGCAGAATCCCGATGGCTTGCGCGGGCCTTTGGATCTCTTTCGTCCGATCGAGATCCTGGAAAATCTTCGTTGCCAGCAAAAAAACAAAGACGGCAACCAGGGCCGCGAATAAAAGGTGCGCATCCAGGCGATTCCCGGTGTGCCGCAGTATCGCCCCGAAAATGGTTTGGATATATATCAATCCCAGCGCGATGAGGCTCAGGCGCTGGAGACGCCGGCTCCCTTCCCAGTCCGCGGGAGGCGGGGCCTCGATCCAACTTTGGGACGTAAACACGGCGAGAGCGATCATCAGCCCCAGGAACAATTGCGCAACGCATGCGTGAATGATGGCCAGGATGAGCTTGAGCCACACGACCCGGAGCCCGCCCAGGATGCCCTGGACGATGACAAGCCCGACGGCCCCCGCCGCCAGGAAGGAAACCCATTTTCGGGACTCCTTCCACCACATGGTCCCGGCCGTCAGGATGGTCAAAAATCCGACGAGGGAACCCAGGAGGCGGTGGGAGTGCTCATAAAATATCCCCCCGACCATCTTTGCCCACGGGTACAAAAACATGTTGTAGCCGAACGTTGTCGGCCAGTC
>DNYS01000094.1:0-4245 GCA_003506735.1 Nitrospinota bacterium | reverse complement strand
ATCCGGAGGTTAAAATGGCCAGGTAATGCGGCCAAGCCACGCTGCCGGAAACGGAGCGGCCTATCCGTTCCATTACGGAGCCCCCACAACGGTGTTTTTAATGCGCCGCCGAGGCGGCTTCCTCGCTCATCGGTGTCGTCTGGGGGGCCCAATCCTCGCTCTCGCCCGGAACGCTGTATTCGTACGGACCCCTGTGGACCACGGGGAGGGTGGGCCCGAAATTGCCGTGTGGCGGTATCGCCGGCGCCACCCATTCGAGGGTATTGGCCTGCCATGGGTTTTGGGGTGCGGTTTCGCCGATTTCGCCCATTTTGCTCGACAGGTACTTGAAGACCAGGGCAAAAACCACGGCAAAGATGAGGGTCGCGAAAATCCGCCCGCCCATGGTGGCGGCTGCCGGTTTGGTCAGGCCCTCGAGGGCGATCGCCACTGTCCGGTAGCCCAAAAATCCGCAAAGGAACGATGTGACCACCTGGGCCGATGTCCGGAACCATTTGGCGTTCAACTTCCAAAGGCTTCCGAAAACGTTGATGGCGAAAATGATCTGTCCTATTCCAAGCGCCAGGGCGCCCAGGGTGATGAGCACATTTATCGGCTCGAGTCCCTTCAAAAATTCATACTGAAGCGGATCGTAAATCCGGCGCATATGACCCGCGATGCCGAGGATGTGCTGGGGGAAAAAGACAATGTTGAATGCGACGAAGGTGATCCAGAAATGTATTCTGCCCAGTGAATCGTTCATCATCCGGCCGAACATCTTGGGGAACCAATACGTTACCGCGGCGAACAGGCCGAAGATGCTTCCGCCGAAGAGAACATAGTGAATATGAGCGACGATGAAATAGGTGTCGTGGATGAAGATATCGACGGTGTTCGCGGCCATGAATATTCCACTCAGTCCGCCGATGACGAACATGGCAACGAACGCAAGCGCATGAAGCATGGGAACCGTGAACCGGATCGATCCCCGCCATAGCGTGCCCAGCCAGTTGAACGTCTTGATGGCCGATGGAATCGCGATGAGCATCGTTGACACCATGAAGGCCGACGCGAGCCGGGGGTTCATTCCGCTCAGGAACATGTGGTGGCCCCAAACGGCCCAGCCGATAAAGGCGATTCCGATGATGGCGTAGACCATGGCTCGGTAGCCGAAAATGGGCTTTCTCGAAAAGACGGATAGAATATCCGAGGCGATTCCCATGGCCGGAAGGATGAGGATGTACACCTCGGGATGCCCGAAGTACCAGAACAAATGCTGCCAAAGGAGCGGCTGTCCGCCCTTTTGGGGGTCGAAAAAAGCCGTTTCGAATACGCGGTCGAATATCATCAGAACGCCCGCCGCGCCGAGCACCGGGAGGGCGAGGAGGGACAGGATCGCAACGACGAGAAGCGCCCAAACCGTCGTCGGCATCCGGAACCAGTGCATGCCCTTGGTTCGCATGTTGATGATGGTGGTGATGTAGTTCACCGACCCCATCAGGGAGCCGATGGTCAATACGAAAATACTCAGGGCCCAGAGCGTCTGGCCCGCGCCCACTCCGGTGTATTCTTCCTTCATCGATAGAGGGGCGTAGGACGTCCAGCCGGCGGCGGCGTGCCCTCCCTCGACGAAGAAACCGGACAGCATGATAAGAGCGGAAAGAGCCGCGACCCAGAACGAAAGCATATTTAAAAAGGGGAACGCCATGTCCCGCGCGCCGATCATGAGGGGAATCAAGAAGTTGCTGAAGGCCCCCGAGAACATGGGCATGATTACGAAGAAAACCATGATGGTGGCGTGCATGGTCACCAGCATGTTGAACACATCGGGCCCGATTCTTCCGGTGGGCATGAACTCGTTTTCATCGGATAGCCACCCGAAGCCCCAGACTTGCGTTTCCGGCCAGGCGATTTGCCAGCGGAACATGAGCGCGAGCGACCCGCCGAGGATCATCATCACGAGGGCCAGCCAGAAGAATTGTTTTGCGATCATCTTGTGATCGGTGGAAAAAACGTAGGTGGTTATAAAACTCCCGTGATGGTGGACATCGTGGGTGGCGGCTGCCGTCGAATCGTTCATCGCTTGTTTATCCCCTCGGCGTTTTAGAGCGACAATAAAACGTCATATCCTGTTTTGGCGTTCAAGAATTTCGCCTTGTATTTAAGAATCACGATTTAAAATTAAGAAGATTTTTTGGCGTAGAGTTTCTTAAGAAACGCTTGGTAGCTAGCGGCGGAATGGACAATCAGCTCCCCTTTCATCCCCGAATGCCCCGTTCCGCAAAGCTCGGCGCAGGGAATCTCGAATTTCCCGGTCTTGATCGGTTTAAACCAGACGGCCATCTGCCTGCCCGGCACGACGTCCTGCTTCACGCGCGCGTGGGGGATGAAAAAGCTGTGGATGACGTCCTCGCCTGTGAGCGAGATGTATACGGTTTTGTTGATGGGAATATTCACCTGGTTGTCCAGTTTCACATCGTCTTTTGTCCCGAACTTCCCGTCCGGCCCGGGGTAGACGACGATCCAGTTGAACTGTTTGGCGATCACCTCCAGGCGGACATCGGGATTTTTCGGCGGGTTCAGCTTCATTTTGGCCCACGAGGCGTGGCTTAGGAACAGGATGATGACGAGAATGATAGTGGGCGTTACTGTCCAGACGATTTCGAGTGTGCGGTGTCCGTGCGTGTAGGTGGCCCGGACGCCGGGTTTTTGCCGGTAGAGAATTAAAAATGCGATCATGCAACCGGCCACCAGAATAAATATAATGCCGGTGATGTAATAAATGGCGTAGAAAAGGAAGTCTAAATGAACGCCATCGGCGGAGATGTTTTCGGGGAGCCAACTCATCATGGGAATAGGTTCCTTATAAAGACCGTTTCAGAAAGGTTCATTACCGATTCGGCGAAGCCATCCGGGTTTGAAGCGCCCACCCTCGTTTTTTGGCGTAAATTCCTGTCCAGAATGATTACGGTGGAATTTATCTTTTTCTCGTAGGCGAGTCTAACGGATGGCGGCTAAAATTTTCAACTACCTGGAAGAAATTAGCGGCCTAGGCCAAACTTTTTAATGTCCATTATGCTCGTTATATGACTTTTGTGCGGCATGCAGGGGGCAAATCCGGGCCGGTGCCTCGATTTCTCCCGCACGGGGAGGTTATCCGGGCGGGACGGGGTGGGTTCCCGCCGGGCGGCGCGGTAAGTGCGGGACACTTGACGTCCGTTGGGGTGGTTCGGTAGGAAAGGTGTGCCATGCGCCAGTAGCTCAGCTGGATAGAGCATCTGACTACGGATCAGAAGGTCGGGAGTTCGAATCTCTCCTGGCGTACCAATAAATACAATGACTTGTAGTGTTTTTATGGGTCTTTGAAAAAAGACTACTCCACAAACTACTCCATTTAAGGGAAGTTACATTTCCTATTATTTGGGGTTTTTGGGGTAGTTTTTTTATAACTACTCCATATTTTCTTCATTTTTTCTGCACTCCTCATTTTAATTTTAAATAGTATATATTATTTTATACTCTTTTTTCCGATGGGGAAAATTCTGCAGAACACCTATAATCATTCATATTCATTTTTCAAAGAACTCTCATCCTGTGTCCCCGTGTCTCGTAATGAAGGGTGACTAAAATGAAGTTCCAAGTGAAATTTCGTCTCTCCTCCCATCACGAAGACCCAAAACACAATCTTGTTGAAACAGTGGAAGAAGAACGCGAGGCAGAAAATCTGGATGAACTTTTCGAAAAACTTAATGATGAACAGGATTGAGATGATGAGTGTGTGATCAATTTTGATGCACACGATAGTTTGATTAGTACAAATCGGGATTTCATTAAAATCAAAGATTCCAATGGCAAGGTTGTATGCAAGGATGAAGGTGAAGATTAATCATTCATTCTGTGTCCCACACTGTTTCGCAAGAGGGTGAAATGATAAACTTCTCCCGACTTCTGAAAATATGTTTGATGGTAGTGGTCACACTGATTTTCAGTGTTGGACAGAGTACGGAAGGTGGATATCAAGAAGGACTGGATGCGTATAAACGGGGTGATTACGCAACTGCGTTGAAAGAGTGGAGACCTCTTGCGGAACGGGGACACGCAGTTGCGCAATTCAATCTGGGTTTGATGTATGCAAAAGGAAAAGGTGTTCCAAGAGACTACAAAATAGCATCCAAATGGTATCGGATGAGTGCGGAACAGGGTGACGCAGGTGCGCAATACAATCTGGGTTTGATGTATGCAAAAGGACAAGGCGTTCTCAAAGAC
>DNYS01000169.1:4995-5965 GCA_003506735.1 Nitrospinota bacterium | reverse complement strand
AACGACTTCATGAACGGCGCCATCGTCACGAGCGACGGCGGGACGACCGCCGCCTAGAGGACTAAGGGATCAGCCGAGGGAACGGTACCATTCCGCGAGCGCCCGGCCGATATCGTCCGGGGAGTCCTCGTGGATGTAGTGGAGCCCCCGGACGGTCACCTCGGTCAGGTTCGGCCACCGGCGGACCATATCGCGGTGCTCCCCGATCAGGACGGCGCCGGGCTCGGAATTGATGAAGAGCTTGGGCAGAGGGCTCCGGGCCAGCCAAACGTTGTTCTCCTCGATGACCCGGAGCACATCGGAGGGGTACCCCTCGATGGGAATCTCCCTCGGCCAGGTGAGCGTGGGCCGGCGATCCTCGCCGGGATTGCGGTAGGGCCTCCGGTACTCGTTCATCTCCTCCTCGGTGAGGTCCCGGAGGGTCATCGCCGGCAGGATGTTCTCGACGAAATAATTCTCCCCCAGCACCAGATCCTCCCCCTCGGGCGAGCGGAAGCGCTTGAAGAGGATCTGCACCTTCTCGGGCCAATGCTCCCACCGGAAATCCCCGATGACGCCCTGCATGTGGGCAATCCCCTTGACCGCCTCCCGGTTTAGGTTCGCCCAGGTGAAGCCGAGCTGCGCCCCCCAGTCGTGGACCATGATGGTGACGTTTTCCCTCAGATCCATCGCCTCCATGAAGCCGTCGATGAATTTCTGGTGATCCCGGAGCCGGTACATCGAGCCCTCGAGCTTGTCCGAATCCCCCTGGCCGATGTTGTCCACCGCGATGCACCGGGCGAGGGATTCAACGTGGGGAATGATGTTCCGGTACATGAACGAGGAGGTGATGTTTCCGTGAAAGAAAACGATCGGGTCGCCCGCCCCGGCATCGACATAGGCCATGCGCTTGCCGAGGACTTCGATATATTTTTTTTCGTACCGCATCTTGGGATCGATCATGGCCTCTCCGCGCGCACGGGGCCGGGAG
>DNYS01000169.1:786-4832 GCA_003506735.1 Nitrospinota bacterium | reverse complement strand
CGTTCCTCGGTCACCTTGATGGCGGCCAGAACGGGTCCCCGCTCGAAGCGGACCATCTGGACCGCCCGCGAGAGGCTCTCATCGTCGGCGGCGGTGATCGTATGGGCGAACCCCGCGCCCGCCGCCATCTCGGCCAGGGAGACGCCGCGGGAGGTATGGGTGGGCTGCCCTCCCGTCTCGCCGTAAATGCCATTGTCGAGAACGGCGATTCCGAGATTCCCGGGCGCCTGGACGGCGATGGTGGCCAGCGCCCCCAGGCCCATCAACATCTCCCCGTCCCCGGTGACGACCAGCACGCGGCGCTCGGGCCGCGCGAGGGCGAGCCCGAGCCCGACCATGGCCGCCCCGCCCATCGCTCCCCAGAGCGGAAAATTCAGCGGGTGGTCCTCCACCGCCGTGCAGTCCCAAACCGGGGAGCCCAGGCCGAGGACGGCCAGCTCATCCCGCCGGCCGGCGAGGAGCTCGCTCACGGCCTGTTTCCGGTCGATTCGGCCGGTCCTGGCTGTCATCGGCCGGTCCTAGCTGTCATTGGAAACTCCGTCGAAATTTTTCGCGCCGATCAACCGCTGGGACAGCATCACGGCCACGAGGCGCGATGTGTTGAAGGCCAGGCTCGCCGCCGCCTCGACGGTGGGGCCCACCGACGCGGCGTCCTCGGCGCGGTAGACCAGGCCCCCGGACAGTTCGATGGCCGGGCCGGCCGCCCGCCCCATGGGCACCTGCCAGGGATTGAACTCCCCCCACTCCCCGCGCATCGTGACGAGGAGAAGGACCGGAATGCGGCAGTTCGTCGCCAGGGTGAACATGTTCATGCAGTTGCCCACCCCGCTACTCTGCATGAGGAGCGCCCCTCGCTGACCGCCGAGCCAGGCGCCCGTGATCAGCCCGATGCCCTCTTCCTCGCTCGTCAGGGAGATACAGGCGATATCCGGGTCATCGTTGCAGGCGCGGATCAAATCGGTGTGCCCCGAATCGGGAACGTAGCCCACCTGCCGGACGCGCGCCGACCGGAGGATGCCGTAAATGATCCCCGGCCAGCCGTCGGGGCCTTGGGTGCCGTCAGTTGTATCCATATCCGGTCAATCTAGCATAAGCCCCCCCGCCTGGGGAGCGCGCTACGGACTGTCTGGGGGGACCCAGGCTGTTTGAGAGAGACCCCGGAGCGGGGTAGTATCGAGAAAATCCACCTCGCAGGACAGTTGGAGATTCGGCCCATGGCCCGCGCCATCAGGATGCACGAAAAAGACAACGTGGCGACCGTCCTGGAGGACGTTGCGCCGGGCGATGCGATCTCGATCGAAGGCGGCGCGGGTCCCCTCGGCATCGAGGCCGCCGAGGCGGTCCCCTTCGGCCACAAGATCGCCCTCTCGGCCATCGGCAAAAACAAAAAAATCCGCAAGTACGGAGAAACCATCGGCATCGCCACCCGCGCCATCCAGGCCGGAACCCACGTTCATGTGCACAATCTCAAGAGCGCGAGGGGCTAGGCGTGGCCCAATCTTCTTCCAGGACCCGGCTCTCTTCCCGCGCCCGATCCTCTTCCCGCAAAAAACCGGGCTCCGCCTTCCTCGGCTTCCGCCGGCCCTCGGGCCCCCCCGGCGCCCGGAACCACCTCGCCGTCATCAGCGCCATGGACAACACGAACCCCCTCGTCCGGCGCATCTGCTCCCTCAGGAGCGACCTCACCGCCGTCAACACATCCTTCGGCCGGGCGCTCATGGGCGAGGACGAGGCCCAGCACTTCCGCGTCATGGGCCACCTGGCCGGGCACCCTAACGTGGGCGCGGCCATCATCGTCGGCCTCGAGCCCAAGACGGCGGGGGCCATCGCCGAGGCGGCCGCCCGGGTCTCCCCCTGGATGCCGCTCGAGATCGTCACGGTCCACGAGGTCGGCGGCACGCTGAAGATCACCTCGCGGGCGCTCGAACTCGCCCAAAAACTCGCCGCCCATCTTTCGGCCGCCCGGCGCGAGCCCTGCGGCCTGGACGAACTCACCCTCGGCGCCGAATGCGGGGGCTCGGACACCACCAGCGGGCTCGTCTCGAACCCGGTGACCGGAATGGTGGCGGACCGGGTGGTGGCCTCGGGCGGCACGGTGATTTTCTCCGAGACCCTCGAAATCGTCGGGGCCGAGCATCTCCTGGCCGCCCGGGCGGAGGACGCGAGAACGAAGCGGAGAATCCTCGCCGGGGTGCGGCGCGCCCTCGCCTACGCCGAGGAGCTGGGCGTCGATCTCATCGGCAGCAATCCCACGCCCGACAACATGGCGGGCGGCCTGTCCTCCATCGAGGAGAAAAGCCTGGGCGCGATCAAGAAAGCCGGAAACGGCCCCATCGTCGAGGTCGTCGGGGTGGGCGAGCGGCCCACGAAGACGGGGACGGTGTTCGCCGACGCGCCCTGCGGCGGAGTCGAGAACATCACCTCCCTCGCCGCGAGCAGGGCCCAGGCCATCGTCTTCTCCACCGGCATCGGCAACCCGATCGGCCATCCCATCGCCCCGACGGTCAAGGTGACGGGAAACCCCCGGACGGCGGCGCTCATGCCCGAAAACATCGATGTCGATCTGAGGGATGTCATCGAAAGCGGACTCGGTTTTCAGGAGGCCGCCGACCGGCTGGAGAATGAGCTTCTGGAAGTCCTGAGCGGAAAGCTTACCGCCTCCGAGGTGCTCGGCGAGACCGAAATCACGGTGAGCCGGGCGGCGCTGAGCCTTTGAGGCGGCCCGGGCAAGAGATGAGCGGCGAGGATTCAAGAAAACTCGATCTGGCGTGGGAGCATTCCGCCCTCGACGCCATTTTTCAGCGCCGGGCCCGGCGAATCCCCTGGGGGGGAGAGAAGCCGGGCGGGGTGGCTCCGTTCCGCTCCGAGAAAGAACCCTTCCCGCTGGATGAGGCCGAGGAAGCCCTCCTCGTCGCGGCGGGCGCGGGCCTCACCGGCATCGCCCTCGCCGACATTCCCTATACGGACTGGGAGGGGGCGGACCTGACCGGCAACCTCCTGATCCAGTTCGCCGGTCGCACCTACCCGAGCCCGTGTTCCTCGCACGGGACCGAGCTCTTCTTCACGAACGACAGCGGCACGTTTTTCGTCGATTTGCGCGGGAGACAGCCCGAAAAATTACTGGAGTTCGAAACCCCCGATGACCGCCAAAAGGTCCTGGCCCTTTTCCGCTCCGCCGTCGTCAAGCTCAGCGACAAGCGCCTCGACCCGCCCGCGCCCGCCCATCTTCCCTGGAACCGCTGGCACGTGAACCGGCCGGGGACGACAATGTTCATCCCCGTCTCGGACGTCACCTGGCAATACATCAACGGCCTCATGGTGGCGCTCGAGGCGAGGGGCTCCTACATCTACGACGACCTGAACGGCGGCGCCGAGCCCCTACGCCCCTACGTCGAGGAGGGCCACCTCGACCGGAGCCGGGCCGTCTCCCTGAGCGACTTCGAGCGGCGCATCGCGCTCCAGATCGTCGGGATCGAACAATCCACCATGCTCCACAATATGGCGCTGGCCGCCCAGGCCATCGGCCTGGGGAGCTTCGTGTTCCCCGCCCTGGACCCCTCGGTCATATTCGGGGTGGAAGAGGCCGGCGGCCTCGGCTTCCGCCACCTCGCGCCGCGAGCCTCCACCTCTTCATCGGGCCGGCCCGAATGGCTTCCGCCGCCCCGGCCCGCCCCCGCCGGGCTCGACGGGCTGTTCGAGGCCCACATCCCGCCCTACCAGGGAGACATGCGCGAGGCCGTCCGCGCCGTCTACGCCGCCAAATGGGGCGAGGAGGGTATCTACACGGACGATCGGATCGAGTCCGGCCTGAAGGATCGCGCCTCGCTCGCCAGCCAGGTCCCAAGGACGCCGGAGTGGGTCGTCGAGGCGGCCGGGGACTTTTGCCAATACCTCTGGGACACCCACGGGCGCGTGCCCGTCACGGTGGACCCGATGTCCACCCTCCTGTGGTTCCAGGCCCTTCACCTGGACACGGATTTCTACGACCGCCACTACCAGCCGGGCGCGTATACCGCCGCCATCCGGGACCACATGAAAAACTGGCA
>DNYS01000169.1:0-697 GCA_003506735.1 Nitrospinota bacterium | reverse complement strand
TCAGTCCAGGATGGCGACGGCCCGGATGTGGGTTCCGGTCGCACCGACCCAGTGAAGGGGCAGGACGCTTACGGTGAACTCGTGGGCCTTCGGAATGCCGCCCAAATTTGCGAGATTTTCTATGTGCCAGTACTCGCGCTTCTGGAAGAGGCGGTGGCAGGGCCAGGGGTCCCTTCGCTCCATCATCTCCTTGGGGGGCAGGTCGAAGCCCGGCGCGTCGATGCCCATCACCTGAACGCCCCTGTCGATGAGCCACTCGGCGCTCTCGTCAACCATGCCCGGATGCTCGGTCAGGTAGCGCGGCTCATCGTTATAGTCCGAGGCCCCCGTCCATAGCAGGACGATTTCGCCGCCCCGGAGTTCGTAGTCTTCTTTCGAGATCGCCTCTTTCAGATCGTCGATCTCGATTGGCTCACCGGGTTTTTTGTGGCGGAGGTCGAGCCGCAGGCCGGGCCCGTAGCATTTCTCGATGGGGATGGCCTCGGAGGGCGAGTCGTTCTGCCCGCCGTGGCTGCGCGAGTCGATGTGGGTGCCGTTGTGCTCGCTGAAGATGCACACGCTGTGGGCGAACAGTTCGGGAAAGCCCATCTTGTCCGTCCCGATCCGTCTCGCGCTCTCGAACGTCGTCTCAACCAGCTTGATGAGCGGCTGAACCGTGCCCGGATAAAATTGCATCCCCTGATGAACCGGCATTGAA
>DNYS01000152.1:18489-18822 GCA_003506735.1 Nitrospinota bacterium | reverse complement strand
AAGATATCAATGATTTCTTGAAGCCACGGTGTAAAATCCAATGCCTCATGTTTCCATACGTTTTTCAATGAGACACGCTGAATTTTTCCAATCATTTTTTGCTCCCAAATATAAATTAGATAAAATCGAACAGTATTTGTCTATTATCTTGCCCCCCCGATGGTGATACCCTTGTTATGTTACTCCCAAACCAAGAGGGCCATGTTACTCCCAAACCAATTTGAGGGCCCCCCAATACTTGATCCGGGCATTAAGTGAGCACTCTGGTATCCAATCCCCCCCCCAAACCCAATCACCCCCCCAACCCCATAAGCCCAATCAAAATCTCCGCCC
>DNYS01000152.1:16102-18285 GCA_003506735.1 Nitrospinota bacterium | reverse complement strand
AGGCGGGGGGACTCGAGGCGGGGGAGGGGTTCGGGCCAAATCTCCTCGAAGGCGGCGGCGGGGGCGGCGTCGGCGTGGCCCTGGATGAGGAGGGGCGCTAAACCGGTTTCGCGGACGAGGCGGCGCGCGATGGCGGCGAGGGCGGCTGTGGGAGGCCATTTGGGGCGGCCGCCGCCGCCGGGATGGACAGTGAAATAGGGTTTTTGTGGGTTAATGCGCTCCGATAGGTACTTGAGTGCATCTGCCTGTATTTTATCGGTTTGCACGAGTGGTTCGATCTGGATGCCGGTGTTGATGTGCCCGGATAGGTATTGAGGCGCATCTATCTGCATTTTATCGGTTTGACCGATCGGTTTGAGCTGGATGCCAGGTTGGGTGCTGGGTTTTGTAGAAGCCTGGCCAAGGGCCTGGATGCCGGGGCTGTCATTCGAGGGCGTCGAACCCCGGGGCGGTGTGCCGGGTTGGGTGGAAGCTTGGGTGCCGGGTTTTGTAGAGGCTTGGCCGGAACCGGTTTCGGTGCGGGTGGCGCCGGAGCGAGAGAAGCCTAATCTGGAACCTGCTGGCTGGCTGGTATCGGCGTCCGCGTGCTGGCCGGTATCGGCGTGTGTCAAATCACGGATGTTCTCGGATCGGGGGTCCTCGGACTGGGGACCAGTAGGGGGCGTTTGGGGGTCTTTGGCGGCGTCTGGGCGCGTTTCGGCACAGGTTGGCCATATTTGTTTCGAAATATTCGCACTGGGGGGGGGAATGGCCCGGAGGCTCCACTCGGCCGCGTGGCCCGAGAAATCTTGGGGGGCGATGGGCTCGGCGATGCGATATTGGGGGATTTCGAGGGCGCGGAGTCTCGCGGCGGCGGCGCCCCCGGGGTCGCGGGCGAGGAGGACGATGAGCTCGAATCCCCGAAGGAGGCGGGAGAGGGCGTCGGCCGGATCGGGGGGCTGGCGCAGGAGGTGGAAGGGCGGCGCGCCGGCGTCGAGGAGGGCGTCGGCCCGCCCGGCGCCCAGGAGGGGGGCGGCATAGGGCGGATGGGCGGCGAGGGTGATCTCCGCGCCCGGATGGCGGCGGCGGAGGGCGTCGAGGGCGGGCAGGGTGAGAAGGGTGTCGCCCAGGGCTCCGGAGCGGTAGAGGAGAATGCGGCCGGTCACGGGGGGGGGCTCAGGAGGGGATGAGCCGGGCGATTTGGGCGAATTCTTCGGCCCCGAGGGTCTCGGCGCGGCGGCGGGTCTCGATTCCGGCGGTTTCGAGGACCTGGAGCCAGTCGATCCGCCCCCCTCCGGGGTGCATCCAGGAGCGGAGGTTGTTGAGTATGGTTTTGCGCCGCATGGCGAAGGCCGCCCGGATCAGGCTGAAATAAATTTCCTCGTCGGGAACCTCCACCCGGGGGGAGGGGCGCGCCTCCATGAGGATAAGGGCCGATTCGACCTTGGGCGGGGGGGAGAAGGCGCCGGGCGGCACGATTCGCTTGATTTCGATGGTATAGCGGTGACCCGCCCAAAGGGAGAGGGTCCCATAGTCCTTGCCGCCGGGCCCGGCCGAGAGCCGCATCCCTACCTCGCGCTGGACCATGAGCACCATCAATGGGAACCAATCGGGTCGTGTGCATAGGTTGGCGATGATGCCCGAGGCGATTTGGTAGGGGAGGTTCGAGATGACTTTCATGGGGGTGGGGAGGTCGAAATGGTCTATTTTCATGGCATCGCCTTCGATAAGGCTGAGGCGGGGTTCGATCTTTGCCAGGCTGCGGAGCTTTGGGAGGATTTTTCGATCTATCTCCACAGCCGTGACGAGGGCGCCTGTTTCGAGCAGGGCCCGGGTTAAGGTGCCATCCCCGGCGCCGATTTCAAGGACTCGGTCGGAGTCTGAAAGTTCGCTTATTTCAATAATATGCGATAAAATGGCGGTATCTCGAAGGAAATGCTGGCCGAGCCGTTTGTTGGGAAGATGGGCCAATTGGTTTCCCGCCATTTAGGGGAGGGCGAAAAATCCCCTCTCCGCGTGGAGAAAGAATCATATCAGGCGAAACTTTCTCTCCTCGTAAAAAGACCTATTGCCTGATGCGCGATCACTTTGCAAGATGAGGTAATGGCGTTTTCGGTCGATTCCAATTATGGCGGTGGGTCGAATTCCATTTGATGAGGTGCCTGTTCGGCCAAAGGGTTCCTTGGCTGTTGATTTTTTCTTAC
>DNYS01000152.1:13903-15959 GCA_003506735.1 Nitrospinota bacterium | reverse complement strand
AAAATGGGTGATTGCGTTCCTTTTTTACTAGAAGTCATTTTATAATCTCCTTCGTGGAATTTTCGTCCAATAAATGCCCTGATTTTATGGGCTTCAGGTCAGGGCTGGAAACCTCGGGAACGGGTTATGAAATGACCTCTAAGGATTTTCATGGCTTTTTTATTTTCTCGAGTGGCGGTCGCCCAGCACCGCCCTTGTCGATGGCCGAATTTCGGGCCATCGCCTTCAGGTAGGGAGCGTCATCTGATGCCCAAGTTCAAGAAAATCGTTGCTCCGAAGGAAGGAACTCGTATCACCTTCAAAGGTGTCAAGCCGGTGATTCCGAATGACCCGATTATATGCTACGTCCGGGGCGATGGTATTGGCGTGGACATCACTCCGACAATGATGGAAGTTGTTGATGCGGCGGTGGAAAAAGCCTTCAAGGGCAAGAAGCGAATCGAGTGGTTTCGCATCATGGCCGGCGAGGACGCTATGGAAATGTACGGTGAGTTGATGCCCGATGAGACGATGACGGCGATCCGCCATTACTATTTCGCTATCAAGGGACCGCTCTACACCCCCATCGGCGGCGGATTCCGCAGCCTGAACGTGGCCTTCCGCCAAATTAACGATTTGTATGCTTGCGTGCGCCCCGTCCGCTGGTTCACCGGCGTCCCCTCCCCAATGGTTCACCCCGAATGGGTAAATATGTGTATCTTTCGGGAGAACACCGAGGACGTTTACGCCGGCATTGAGTGGGAACTCAACTCGAAAGAAGCGAAGAAGATGATCAACTTCCTGAACAAGGAAATGGGGTGTAACGTCCGGAAAGACAGCGGCATCGGAGTCAAGCCCATCTCGGTTTTTTGCAGCGAGCGAATCGTCAAGAAGGCAATCGAATATGCCATCGCCCAGAAGAAGAAAGTCCTGACAATCGTGCATAAGGGAAATGTCCAGAAGTACACAGAGGGTTCGTTTAAGGACTGGGGTTATGCTTTCCTCAAGAGAAAATACCGGAAATACATCGTCACCGAGGAAGAGCTTTGGAGCAAGAAGTACAACAACAAAATGCCCAAGGGAAAAATCTTGGTGAACGATCGCATTGCCGACAACATATTCCAACAGGTGCTCACCCGGCAGCGAGAGTATGAAGTCCTCGTCTGCACCAACCTGAACGGCGACTACATCTCCGACGCCATCGCCGGTCAGGTGGGCGGCCTTGGCATGGCCCCTGGTGCCAATATCGGCGAAAAAATTCATTTCTACGAACCCACGCACGGTACCGCCCCCAAATATGCCGGCAAGGACATGGTGAACCCTTCCAGCCTGATTCTTTCGGCCGGTATGATGCTGGAGGACATGGGTTGGAAAAAGGCCGCAGACCTCATCGTCAAAGGCATTGAAGGGGCCATCAAGAAGAAGACAGTCACCTACGATTTACACCGCCAGATGAAGGGTGCGAAAAAGGTTTCCTGTTCTGCTTTTGGAAAAGCAATCATTAAAAATATGTAAGGGTGCTATTCCTTCGGGAGGGCAACATGGGCCGGCCAAAAATCACCATCGTAGGTGCGGGAAACGTAGGGGCCACCGCCGCTCATTGGGCAGCTGCGCGCGAGCTCGGGGACATTCTTCTCGTGGACATAATCGAGGGGGTTCCCCAGGGCAAGGCGCTGGATCTCTTTGAGGCGGCTCCGATCGAGGGGTTTGACTGCCGCATTACGGGCACCAACAATTACGATGACACGAAAGACTCCGATATTGTCGTTGTCACCGCCGGAATCGCCCGCAAGCCCGGCATGAGCCGGGACGATTTGATCGCCACGAACGCTAAAATTGTCGGGTCGGTCACTGATGAGATCGTATCGCGGTCGCCGGAGTGTATCCTGATCATCGTCTCGAATCCCTTGGACGTCATGGTTACGAAGGCACATATGCAATGCAAGTTTCCCCGGCAGCGCATCATGGGGATGGCGGGCATTCTCGATAGCGCGCGCTTTCGCGCGTTTATCTCTATGGAACTGAATGTTTCGGTCGAAGACATCAGCGCCACAGTCCTCGGCGGTCATGGCGATAG
>DNYS01000152.1:9862-13794 GCA_003506735.1 Nitrospinota bacterium | reverse complement strand
GTCCAGCGCACCCGCGACGGCGGTGCCGAAATCGTGAACTTCCTCAAAACGGGGAGCGCTTTCTATGCGCCAGGCGCATCCATCGTCCAGATGATCGAGTCGATATTAAAGGATAAAAAGCGGATTCTCCCATGCGCGGTCCTGCTGGAGGGGGAGTACGGCCAGGAGGGCATTTTCATGGGTGTTCCCGTTAAACTTGGGGCGGGGGGCGTGGAAGAAGTGATCGAACTGGATCTAACGGCAGAGGAAAAATCCGCATTCGATAAATCGGCGGATCATGTACGCGAGTTGATTAAGGCCCTGTCCTAGCTGCCGGCCAGGACAGGAAAGTGGAGGCTCCTCTTTCCGCCTGAGGTGGTCGGTGATGCGGACAATCGATGTTGCGGATATCACTGCCAAAATTCGAGAGATGGCCATCGAATCGAACTACAATGTCGATTCCGACTACGTAGAACGGCTAGAGGCGGCTAAAGCTCACGAAAGTTCGCCTCTGGGCCTCCGGATTCTGAACCAGATTACCGAAAATGCCGCATTGGCCTCGGCCGAGCGGGTCCCCTACTGCCAGGATACCGGTCTTTCGATCGTATTCGCCAACGTCGGTCAGGAAGTTCGGCTGACCGGCGGCTCCCTGGAAGATGCCATTAACGAAGGAATTCGGCAGGGCTACCGCGACGGTTATCTTCGCGGTTCTGTGGTGAACGACCCCCTCCGGCGGGTGAATACGAAGGACAATACGCCCGCAGTGATTCACTACCGTGTGGTTCCCGGAGACCGGGTGACGCTCTATTTCGCCGCCAAGGGGACAGGAAGCGAAAACATGAGCATAGCTCGGATGCTCAAGCCCTCGGACGGCCGCGAGGGAGTGGTTCGAACGGTAATCGACCACGTTTTCGAGTCGGGCGGGAATCCTTGTCCTCCGATACTTTTGGGAATTGGCCTGGGCGGCTCCATCGAAAAGGCCGCTCTAATTGCAAAGTGGTCTTTGTTCCGGCCGCTCGGAAGGCCCAGCCCAGACCCCTTGGTGGCCGAACTCGAAAAAGATATTCTCGATGCGGTGAACCGCACCGGCGTGGGTCCCATGGGGATGGGGGGGAACACGACTTGTATTGCGGTGCACATCGAGACCTACCCCTGCCACATCGGGGCGCTTCCCATCTGCATTAATGTGGAATGCCACGCACACCGACACGCTGAAGTGGAGCTATGAGAGGCATGGCTGAACTCGAGGTCGTTGAAATAGCACTTCCGCTTACGGATGAAACGGTGGCCTCTCTTTCGATGGGCTCTGTATGCGAGTTGACGGGCGTCATGTATACGGCGCGCGATGCCGCCCACAAGCGCATGGTCGATGCGCTTGATAAGGGCGAGCCACTTCCCTTCGATGTCCGAGGCGAAGTTATTTACTATGTGGGTCCGACTCCCCCCAAGCCGGGGGCCATAATAGGATCGGCGGGGCCGACGACCAGCGGAAGAATGGACGCATACACCCCGCAAATGCTTGAGGCGGGTCTGAAGGGGATGATCGGGAAGGCGGGGCGTAGCCGTCCCGTGGTCGAATCGATTGTTCGGAACCGTGCCGTTTATTTTGCCGCCATTGGCGGCACCGCCGCATCGCTTTCCCGCTCGATCAAAAAGGTTGAGATGGTGGCCTACGAGGATTTGGGAACCGAAGCCATCCGCAAATTATGGGTAGAGCGCTTTCCGGCCGTGGTGGCCGTCGATAGCCGCGGAGGCGATATATTCGCGGAAGGATTTAAAAAATATGCCGCCGAGTAACCGGGGCGTACAAATGAAATGGGGATTTGGCGGAGATAAGAATGCAATCTGGACGGATTAACGGTGTTTTCCATAAATTTGGAGAATTTGGATGAATATCCATGAATATCAAGGGAAGAAACTTTTGAAAAAATACGGTGTAGCGGTTCCACGGGGAGAGGTGGCAAGCACTCCCGAGGAGGCCGAGACCATCGCCAGGGATCTTGGCGGTGGGGTTGTCGTCAAGGCGCAAATTCACGCCGGCGGGCGGGGCAAGGGCGGCGGAATCAAGCTCGCCAAGGACCCGGTCGAGGCCAACAAGGCAGCCTCGGAAATTCTAGGGATGACGCTCGTGACGCACCAGACCGGACCCAAGGGGCGATTGGTGAAGAAGGTCCTCATCGAGGAAGCCAGTGATATTGCCAATGAACTTTACTTGAGCGTTGTTCTCGACCGCGCTTCTGGCCGGCCGACCATCATGGCCAGCACGGAGGGCGGCATGGACATCGAAGAGGTGGCCGCTAAAACGCCCGAAAAACTCATCAAGATTCAGATCGATCCGGCCATTGGGGTATGGCCCTCGACTGCCCGGCGCGTCGCCTTCGGTCTTGGTCTGGAGGGCGATCAGGTCAAGGAGGGCACGAAGTTCATCACCAATCTTTATAAATTTTATGACGAGATGGATTGCTCGCTGGTCGAAATCAACCCTCTCGTCCAGACCAAGGACGGGCGCATCTTCGCACTCGATGCGAAGGTGAATTTCGATGACAACGCCCTCTTCCGGCACAAGGATGTCGTCGAGATGCGTGATACGGACGAGGAGGATCCGCTTGAGGTGGAAGCGTCCAAGTTCGATCTCAACTACATCAAGCTCGATGGCGAGGTGGCGTGCATGGTGAACGGCGCGGGTCTGGCCATGGCGACCATGGATATCATCAAACTGGCTGGCTCTTCGCCTGCCAATTTTCTGGACGTGGGAGGCGGTGCGAATCGGGAAATGGTCGAAAATGCGTTCCGAATCCTTATGGACGATGATGATGTGAAGGCCGTTTTTATCAATATATTTGGCGGCATTCTTCGTTGCGACGTGCTTGCCGAGGGTGTAGTGGAAGCGGTGAAGACGGTCAACGTGGGTGTGCCCATTATCATTCGGATGGAGGGGACGAATGTCGAGAAGGGCCGGGAGATTCTCGAAAGGTCAGGCCTCGATTTCACCGTGGGAAATGGAATGGCCGACTCAGCCGAAAAGGTCGTCGCGGCCCTCAAACGATAGGGAGAAGATTCTTTGAGTATTCTCATCAACAAAGAGACCCGCATTCTCGTTCAGGGGATAACGGGGCGCGAAGGCGGCTTTCACGCGGGGCAGTGCCAAGAGTACAGCCAGGAATTCGCGGGGGGAGGCGGGGCAGTCGTTGCCGGCGTCACGCCGGGAAAGGGTGGCCAGACGGCCGAAGGCATCCCGGTGTTTAATTCGGTCGCGGAGGCGGTTGCCGAAACCGGCGCGAACGCATCGCTGATTTTCGTGCCCCCTCCGTTCGCGGCCGACGCGATCGTCGAATCCCTCGACGAGGATGTGCCGGTCATCGTTTGCATCACTGAAGGAATCCCGGTCCGCGACATGGTTTTTGTTCACCGGCACCGGCAGGGGAAAAACAATGTTTTGATCGGCCCCAACTGTCCAGGCGTGATCTCCCCTGGGGAATGTAAAATGGGCATCATGCCCGGCCACATTCATAAGAAGGGCTCCATTGGGGTCATCTCCAAGAGTGGAACGCTTACCTACGAAGTGGTGGCTCAGCTAACCGAAGTGGGCCTCGGGCAGTCCTCGTGTGTGGGCATCGGTGGCGACCCGATTATCGGGACCATGTACATTGACCTCCTCGAGCTATTCGAAGAAGACTCCGAAACCGAGGCCATCATTATGATTGGCGAGATCGGGGGCACGGCCGAGCAGGATGCTGCCCGCTGGGCCAAAGAGAATGTGAAAAAACCGATGGTGGGCTTCATCGCCGGTCAGACGGCGCCACCGGGGCGGCGCATGGGTCATGCAGGAGCCATCATCTCGGGCGGGGAGGGGACCGCCGCCGAGAAGATGCGTGTCATGGAAGAGTGCGGCATCCACGTCTCGAAAAGCCCAGGTGATATGGGCATCACTATGGCAAAAGTTCTCGGCAGTG
>DNYS01000152.1:381-9739 GCA_003506735.1 Nitrospinota bacterium | reverse complement strand
ACGGAAATGGAAAGAACGTTGGCGATGATCAAGCCCGACGCCACAGAGCGCAGAATCGCTGGAAAAATCATCTCGCGGATTGAAGATGAGGGTTTTCGCATCCTGGGGATGCGCATGGTCTCTATGACGCTGGCGCAGGCCGAGGGTTTTTATGCCGTTCACCGAGATCGCCCGTTTTTCGGCGACTTGACGGCTTTCATGTCGTCGGGCCAGACGGTTGTCCTTGCGTTGGAGCGAGATGACGCAATCAAGCACTGGCGCGATGTGATGGGGGCGACGAATCCTGAAGAGGCCGCCGAGGGAACCATCCGCAAGGAGCATGGAGAGAGCATCGAGCGGAATTCTACGCACGGTTCGGACGCTCCCGATACGGCGGCTTTTGAATTTGGTTACTGGTTTTCAGGCATGGAGTTTTCCTCGTAAGCCCCGGGAAGAAGCAAGGAGGAGTGGGCATGCGTCTCAAGGATAAGGTTGCCATCGTCACCGGCGCCAGCCAGGGCATCGGCCAGATCATCGCGCAGGCGGTGGCGGGTGAAGGGGCGATGACGGTTCTCGCGGCGCGCTCGGAGAAAAACCTCGCGGACACCTCGAAGGCGATCGCCGATGCGGGCGGCGTCTCTCATACCGTCCTCTCCGATGTCACGGACGAGGTCTCGGTGAAAAGTTTGATGGAAGAAACCGTTGCCCGTTTCGGTGCGCTCGATATCCTGATCAACAATTCGGGCGTCGCGGGGCCCATGAAGGCGGTTGAGGACATTACTGCCGAGGAGTGGGAAGAGTGCTTTGCGGTGAATGTGACCGGGATGTTTCTTTGTTGCAAGCACGCCATTCCCATCATGAAGGAGCGGCGCTCCGGTCGAATCGTCAACATTAGTTCGATGACCGGCAAGCGCCCCTTGATCCACCGGTCTCCCTACGCGGCATCGAAAATGGCCGTCATCGGGCTCTCACGCACCCTCGCCTTCGAGGTGGGCGAATTCGGCATAACGGTAAATACGGTGTGTCCGGGCGCAACCGAAGGAGAGCGCATCCGGCGGGTAATTGCCAACGAGGCCCAGGCCCTAGGCATCTCACTTGAAGAGGCCGAAAAGAACTTCACCGGAACACTTGGGGAACTGGTCACGCCCGGGGACACCGCCAATATGTGCGTATACCTGTGCTCCGAGGATGGGAAGCACATGACCGCACAAGACATCAACGTAACGGCCGGGCTTTGCTGGTATTGACGGGTTTTCGGCCGGGGCTCTTCCGGCTCGCCCGGAAACGGCAGGAGGGAGTCCTTGCGCCTGCAGGATAAGGTCGTCATCGTGACCGATGCCAGCCGGGTGATTGTTAGCCGGGGGAATGCCCGCCGGATGGCCGGGGAAGGTGCCCGGATTGTACTGACTGCACGGAACGAGTTGAATCTCCAAAGAACGGCCGACACGGTATGTCCCGACTCCACCGAGGGGCCGTACATACACCGCATTTCCGATGATTTGGCCCGCGCCGAATATATTTCGGTCGGTGATGCAGAGGTGGCCTTCACCGCTCCCGCTGCCTTGAAGCGCTTCGTCAAGCCCGAAGACCACGCCGCGGTTTGCGTTTTTCTCACCTCAAAGGAGGGACGAGACATCACTGGCCAGGATATCAACGTATCGGGCGGTCTAACTTGGTCCTAACGGTTCTAAAGACTCTGCGCGATGGGCCGGACCATGGTATATTGAGGGGTTATGCGCTGGGCCGCCCCCGTTTTCGACCCCCGAGTTCCGGACGGAGAGTTAGATGGGCTCCACTAACGGCCGCCCGCGCCGCGAGCGGAAGATCGTCATCCGTGGCGCGCGCGAACATAATCTCAAGGACCTGAATCTCGAAATTCCGCGCGACAAGCTCGTAGTGATCACGGGCCTGAGCGGATCGGGCAAAAGCAGTCTCGCCTTCGACACCATTTATGCCGAGGGGCAGCGGCGGTATGTCGAATCGCTATCGGCCTATGCCCGCCAATTCATGGATCAAATCGATAAGCCCGATATCGATTCCATCGAAGGCCTCTCGCCCACAATCTCCATCGAACAAAAAACCGTCAGCAAAAACCCGCGTTCCACGGTGGGCACGGTGACGGAGATATACGACCACATCCGGCTCCTATTCGCCCGGGCGGGTAGTCCGCATTGCCCTTCGTGCGGCGACCCGATGAATGCCCTCAAGGTGGAACAAATGGTTTCGCGCATCATGGACATGACCGGGGGCACCCACGTCCAGATTCTGGCGCCCCTCGTCAGAGGCCGAAAGGGAATCTACCGGAAAGAACTCGAAGGGCTCGAGCGCAAGGGGTTCTCGCGGGTCCGCATCGATGGCCGTTATTTCGATCTGGGCGGTGAAATCAGCCTCAAGCGGCATATGAAGCACAACATCGAGGTCCAGGTGGATCGTCTGGTCGTCAAGCCCGGCATCGAGCGTCGCCTGATCGATTCCATCGAAACCTCCCTTTCCCTCTCAAAGGGGCTGATTCTGTTCCAGGTGGAGGAAGGGCCCGAGTACCTATTCAGCCAGGATTTCAGTTGCGCCAAGTGCAATATTATGTTGCCGGAATCCGCTCCCCGGATGTTTTCATTCAATAGCCCCTATGGCGCGTGCGAAAAATGCAATGGTTTGGGTATGGTTCACCGGATGGCTCCTGAGCGGGTGGTGCCCGACCCCGACCTGTCGATAGAGGAAGGCGCTATAGCTCCCCTTGCGGGAAAAAAGAGTTTCCTCTCATCGGCCGTGAGCGCGGTGGTCCAGGAATATAAAATTTCGACGGATCGCCCGTTTCGTAAACTTTCCAAAAAGCACCGCGATCTTTTATTGCACGGGACCGAGGGGAAAAAAATCAAGATTCGCCATAAAACGGCCAAACGGATTCTCCGCAGGGAGCGGGTATTTAATGGGATTTTGAATGTTCTTGCGGAACGGTTCGAAAATTCATCGAGTGATTCCGTCCGTACCGATGTCGAACAATTCATGGGCGTGATCCCCTGCGAGGCTTGTAATGGTGCGCGCCTCAAGCCCGAGAGCCTCGCGGTTACATTCGGGGATAAAAATGTCAGCCAGATTTGCGAGATGCCCATCGGCCGGAGCCGGAAGTTTTTCCAAAAGATGGCTGGCCGCTATGCACAGGATCCCGTCGCCGAGCGGGTTCTCAAGGAGATCAACGAGCGGCTCGAATTTCTTTCCAAAGTAGGCCTAGATTACCTTACGCTGGATCGGCCGACGGCCACTCTGAGTGGCGGGGAGGGCCAGCGCGTGCGCTTGGCCAGCCAAATTGGGGCATCGCTGGTGGGAGTTCTTTACGTCCTGGACGAGCCGAGCATCGGACTTCACCAGCGCGATAACCGCCGTCTTCTCGAAACGCTCGGTAAGCTGCGCGACATGGGAAATTCGGTCATCGTCGTCGAGCACGACCGCGACACGATTGAATGCGCCGACCATGTGGTAGACCTCGGCCCGGGTGCTGGTGAGCACGGAGGGCACCTGGTGGCATCGGGGAGCCCTGAAGCCATTCGCTCGAATCCGGATTCCCTGACGGGGCGCTACCTCACCGGCAAAAGCGTCATTTCTCCGCCCGCCGCCCGCCGCTGTGCGGTCGGCGGCAGCATTATCATTCGGGGTGCCAGCCAGCACAATCTCAAGGATGTGGACGTGACGATCCCGCTCGGGCTTCTCGTTTGTGTTACGGGAGTGAGTGGAAGCGGAAAGAGCACCTTGATCGAAGAAGTTCTCTACAGGGCACTGTCGAGAAAGCTGTACCGTGCGCTCGCCACCCCGGGTCAGCACCGCGCCATCGAGGGGATTGACCAAATCGACAAAGTGATCGACATCGATCAAACGCCCATCGGGCGCACCCCGCGGAGTAATCCGGCCACCTACAGCGGTGTTTTCGCGCCCATCCGGAGCCTGTTCGCCAAGGTGATCGAGGCCAGGAAGAGGGGGTATCCGCCCGGGCGCTTCAGCTTCAACGTCAAAGGAGGGAGATGCGAGGCCTGCCAGGGAGACGGGACCATCCGGATGGAGATGCACTTTCTTCCAGATCTTTATATCCGTTGCGGCGAGTGCCGCGGGAAGCGCTTCAACCGCGAAACACTGGACGTCCGCTACAAGGGACGCACCATCGCTGACGTGTTGGACATGACGGTGGACCAGGCAGCCCTGTTTTTCGAAAATCTCAACGAAATTCGCTGGAAGCTCAAATCCCTTCAAGATGTGGGATTGGGCTATCTACGCCTGGGCCAACCGGCCACGACCCTGAGCGGGGGCGAGGCCCAGCGCCTGAAGCTGGGCAAGGAGTTGGCGCGCCGTGCGACGGGCCGGTCCCTCTACATTCTGGACGAACCCACGACGGGCCTCCACTTCGCCGATATCGAAAAACTTCTTTCGGTGCTGCACCAACTCGTGGAACAGGGCAATACGGTCATTATTATTGAGCATAATATGGATGTCATTAAATCGGCCGACTACATCATCGATCTTGGCCCGGAGGGAGGAGAGGGTGGGGGGTGCTTGGTGGCCTCGGGTTCTCCCGAGGAGGTGGCCGGGGTCGAGGGTTCGTTCACCGGGAATTTTCTCCGCGAAGCGCTCGCCATTTCGTCCGCTCCGGAGTAATGGGCGTTTCCGCCTGGATGCCCTCGCCTCATGCACAACGATAAAGATCGCCGCCTGGTCCTGTGGATCGAGTACGACGGCACCGAATTTCACGGCTGGCAAATTCAGCCTGGCCAGCGGACCGTCCAATCCGATATCGAGGCCGCCCTTGCCCGGATGTGCGGCGAGAATGTCCGCACCATCGCCTCGGGCCGGACCGACGCGGGTGTTCATGCCCTGGGACAAGTGGCCCATTTCGACACGAGCGCCGATTTGAAGCCGAAAAAATTTCTCTTGGGGTTCAATTCACTTCTCGAAAAAGACGTATCCATATTCGATTGCCGCGAGGCCAATGAGCCGTTTCACGCGCAATTCGATGTGGTACGGAAAACCTACCGCTACCGCATTTTGACGCGAAAGGGGTCCAGCGCCCTTAGGCGGAGCCACGTGTGGCATCACCGCAGGAGGCTGGACCTTGAGCGAATGCAGGCGGCGGCGGTCCATTTCGCCGGGGAGCGGGATTTTGCGAGTTTTTGCCCAGAAAGCATCGAGGTGTCCTCGACGGTCCGGAAATTAGATCGACTTGAAGTATCCGAGACCGGCGATGAGATTTGGGTAGAAGTCACGGCCGAGGGGTTTCTCCGCTTCATGGTTCGCAACATCGTGGGCACGCTGGCCGAGGTGGGCCGGGGGGAGCGCTCCCCGGATTCGATACCGGCCATCCTTGAGGCACACGACCGGAACCGGGCCGGAATGCGCGCTCCGGCCCAGGGGCTGTATCTCGTGGAAGTGGACTATGGCGATAAGCTGCCCCTACCAGACGGGGACGGCGGCCCGGAGTCCGAAGGGGAGCCCTACGAGAAGACTTGACGCCGGGAGGATTCTTTGCGATTTTTCATCAAATGGATTCGTCACGATGAGGAGCGTTGGTGGAATGAGAAATCGGTACCGGATGAATGATTCATGGCCTTGGCGAGATGCAGCCCGGTTCCGGTGGGGAGGTCCGCCTGTGGTCGATTAGATTCGATTGAATCGATAAGCCACGTCGCCATGGTGGATTCTCAATGTCCTCCATGGCGATTTTTTTAGGCTGATTTTCGAGTGCGCCGATTCTACGAGGTAAGCACGATGCAACCGCTCTATGTACCCGATGAGAAGACGTTTTACGAACTCGCGAACCGGGGGAATCTGATCCCGGTATACCGTGAGATTCTGGCCGATTTGGAGACGCCTGTTTCGGCATATTTGAAAATCGCGGACGATCCCTACTCGTTTCTGCTCGAAAGTGTGGAGGGAGGGGAAAAATGGGCCCGCTATTGTTTTCTGGGAAGCCGTCCCGCCGCCGTATTTGAGAGCAAGGGGCACCAAATCCGATTGACGGTAAATGGAGAGACCCGCGAGTTTCAGAGTGAAGATCCGATCGATGCCCTGCGGGATTTCATGAAAGACTATCGGCCTGTCGAGGTGGAGGGACTGCCCCGCTTCTGGGGTGGCGCGGTGGGTTACCTGTCCTATGACATGATCCGTTTCATCGAGCGGCTTCCCGAGAGGGCGGAAGACGATCTGGGAATGGCCGAGAGCTGCTTCATGCTCACCGATACCCTGCTCATTTTCGACCATGTTAGCCAGCGGATAAAGGTGGTGGCCATGGCGCGCCTCGATGGGAGCCATCCCGGCACCTCCTACATCGAGGCGGTTTCGAAGATCGACGCGCTGGTGGATCGTCTGAATGGACCGGGGATTCGCCCTCCTTCCGAGCCCCCGCGCCCTCCCGCCGAGGAATTGTCGGGTTTTCCCGTGCCGGGGATGCCGGGGTTGAACTCATCTGTCTCGAAAGAGGCGTTCGAGAAAGACGTCGCCGATACGGTCGAGATGATCCATGCGGGCGAGGTGATTCAGGTCGTGCTCTCCCAGCGGCTCGAAAGCGCGCTCGATGTGCATCCATTCGCTATCTACCGGGCACTCCGGACGGTGAATCCGTCTCCCTACATGTTCTATCTGACCTTGGGGGAGACGACCCTGGTGGGCGCCTCGCCCGAGGTGCTCGCCCGCCTCGAAGGGGAGCGCGTCGAGGTGCGTCCCATCGCCGGCACGCGCCGCAGGGGCGCAAACGAGGAAGAAGACCACGCGCTCGGGCAGGAGCTTCTTTCCGACGAAAAGGAGCGCGCCGAGCACATCATGCTCGTCGATCTGGGCCGGAACGACATCGGCCGCGTCTGCGAGCCGGGCACGGTCCGCGTCACCGAGCAGATGACCATCGAGCGTTACAGCCACGTCATGCACATCGTCAGCCACGTCGTCGGCAAACTGGAGGCCGGGCGGGACGCCTACGACGTCCTTCGGGCGACGTTTCCCGCCGGAACGGTCTCGGGCGCGCCCAAGGTGCGGGCCATGGAAATTATCGAGGAAAAAGAACCCGTCCGGCGCGGCCCCTATGCTGGTGCGGTGGGATATTTTGGATTTGACGGGAATATGGACACCTGTATCGCCATCCGCACGCTCTATGCTCGCGGCGGAAAGCTCTATCTGCAGGTGGGGGCCGGGATCGTCGCCGACTCCGGGCCCGCATTCGAGTACGAGGAAACCATGAATAAGGCGCGCGGCACGCTCCGCGCCCTGGAGGTGGCCCGAAGCGGCCTGATTTAGGCCGCGCCCGGCGGGCCAGAGGAGATAGCAGGATGCCCCGTGTATTGATGATCGACAACTATGATTCGTTCACCTACAACCTCGTCCAGTATCTAGCCGAACTGGGCGCCGAGGTCACCGTTTGGCGGAACGATCAATTCGAGATGGACTCGGTTGACGAGTTCGCCCCCGACCTCATCATGATTTCGCCGGGTCCCGGCACCCCCGACCGGGCGGGGCTCTCGATGCCGTTGATCGAGCGGTACGCGGGGAAATTCCCCTTAGTGGGCGTTTGCCTGGGGCATCAGGCGGTCGGGGCCGTGTATGGCGCCCGCATAGTTCGGGCGGACCGGATCATGCACGGAAAAACTTCCCAGGTGCTCCATGACGGAAAAGGGCTCTTCCGGGGTCTTCAGAATCCGCTGACAGCCACCCGGTATCACAGTCTGCTCATTGAGCGCTCATCCTTGCCGGAGGGGCTCGAAGTATGTGCCGAGACCGATGAAGGGGAGATCATGGCCCTTCGCGTGAAGGATCTTCCGATCGCCGGGGTGCAGTTCCATCCGGAGTCCATCCTTACGCCGGAGGGAAAATCCTTGCTGCGGAATGCGCTTGAGGGGGGTGTGGTGGTTTAGGAGCGGAGCCGGGCGGCGGAGAAAACCCGGTTTCCCCTTCTCCCGAAGAGGGTTGAGCATGGACTGCGGGCAGGGTATCGTCGGATTGATTTGGTGAATGAAAAGCCTGATTTCGGGTGAGGCCAGAATACGGCTATCGCCCTTTCTGCGCACCGGTTTGCGCTTTTTCAGCAATTTCGCATAGAGGCAGGGAAAAATGATTCAGGACGCCATCGCAAACCTGGTGGGTGGCCTGCACCTTTCGGCCGATGAAGCGAAAAAAATTATGGATCAAATCATGACCGGCGAGGCAACGCCTGCCCAGATTGGCGGTTACCTGGTCGCCCTCCGCATGGCGGGCGAGACGCCCGATGAGATTGCGGGCAGCGTTCGATCCATGCGAGCGAAAGTGACCCCGGTGAAAACGAAGCACCCCCTCCTGGTCGATACCTGCGGGACGGGCGGGGACGGATCCCAAACCTTTAATATCAGCACTACGGCGGCATTTGTCGTTGCCGGTTCGGGGCAGCCCGTCGCCAAGCACGGGAACCGTTCGGTGTCGAGCAAATCGGGCAGTGCGGACGTGTTGAAGGCGCTCGGGGTGAACATCGAGATATCGCCCGAACAGGTCGGCCATTGCCTGGACGAGGTGGGATTCGGGTTTTTGTTTGCGCCCTCCCTTCACGGTGCGATGAAGCATGCCATCGGACCGCGGCGCGAGCTGGCCATGCGGAGCATCTTCAACATCATGGGGCCCTTGACGAATCCCGCCGGTGCGCAGTGCCAACTGGTTGGCGTATACGCACCCCAACTCACCGAACTGGCCGCGAACGTGCTGGGCCAACTCGGAGCCAAGCGGGCGCTCGTGGTTCATGGCCGTGACGGGATGGACGAGATCACCCTGGTGGGGGCGACGCACGTTTCCGAGTGGGATGGTAGCGAGGTGAAAACATACGATGTCCGGCCAGAAGATGCGGGTCTGAGTTCCGCGAAATCGCGGGATATCGTGGGCGGCTCACCGGAGGATAACGCCAAAATCCTGAGAAGTATTTTGGCTGGAGATAAAGGTCCGCCGCGCGATGTGGTGCTTCTCAACGCATCTGCCGCGCTGATGGCGGCGGGAAAAGCCGATACCCTCCGGGACGGCGTTGGCATCGCCGCAGAGTCCATCGATTCGGGAAAAGCCTCTCAAGCCCTCGATCGCCTCATCGAGGTTTCGAACGAATGACCATTCGCACCAAGACTGTTCTGGACGATCTCGTTGAGGGCGTCCGGGAAGATATGGCGAGTGCGCGCGGCAGGCTGCCGATTGGGGAGCTCCGCTCCCGGACCGCTGATATGCCGGAGACGCAGGATTTCGGCGCGGGAATTCGCCGCCCGGCACAGGATGCCAGTGGGGGGGGCGGCCGAATCCAGGTCATCGCCGAAATCAAGCGCGTTTCCCCCTCTCAGGGAGCGATTTCAGAAGAAGCCAATCCGGCAGAGGTGGCTCTCCGCTATGCCGAGGGAGGTGCTGCCGC
>DNYS01000152.1:0-120 GCA_003506735.1 Nitrospinota bacterium | reverse complement strand
TGCGATGCCAGGCGGAGGAGTTGGGCATGGACGCCCTAGTCGAGGTGTATGCCGAGGAGGAGGTGGAAAAAGTGCTTGTCTCTGGCGCCCGGATATTTGGTGTCAACAACCGTGACCTCA
>DNYS01000150.1 GCA_003506735.1 Nitrospinota bacterium | reverse complement strand
GGATTTTATTGTATGATTCACCGTTCAGCGAGAAATGATGAAGAAGTGATGGTCGGGAAATGTAGATTTGAATTGCGGTATTGGAATGTTCGGATTTGGGATTAAAAATGTTCAGTTTTTTGAATTTTTCGAAAAATTGAATTTTCTGGATACAGAAATTGAAAGGGGGTGAGGCGGATGGGGAGCGAGAGCATGAATATTTTAGGTGGTCGGCCGTTAAATTTCGCTGTTGCCTTTGCGCTTTCTATAGTCTTTCTCTCATCTCCGAAAATTGGATCGGCGCAGGAGGGTGCGCGTTTCCGTTTGGGAAGTCTCGAAATTCATCCGCAAATCGATATTTCCGTGAAAGACGATAACAATATCTTCAAGACCAAGACCGGTGAGAAATCCGATACGATTTTCACCTATGTGCCGGAGTTGAATTTTCTTCTCAAGATTCCCGGCTCAAAGGAGAGCAATATCACCGCCGGATTCAAATATGAGATCATAGATTTCGACAAGTTCGGTGGCGAGGATGTCGGGAATTTGACCGCAAAGGGCGGTTTGAATCTCGAGAGGGTCGACTTGTTCGATGGGTTCCTGGGAGCAAACTGGTACTCGAGGACGGACGGCCAATGGCTCGATACATCCGACGCATCTTCCAGCGAAACCCAGAGCACAACCGGAGCCCGCACCCCGCGGACGGAAGGAAAATTCGACACCAAAGTCGGAGTCGGCGGATATAACGACAAAGGCACCCAAGACAAGACGCACTTCGAGGTAAGCGTCGGACGGACCCTGAACCGATATGACCGTGCGGCCCAGGACCGGCTGGAAAACAAACTGACCCGCGCTGGCTTATTGGCCGAGTTCGCCATCTCGCAGAAGACCAGCCTCCGGTTCGTCTACGATTTCAAACGGACCCGGTTCACCAATCGCGCATCGACAGCCCAGAACGACGATGCGCGTGACCATTCCCTGCGGGCGGGCTTCTCTTTCAACCCCTCGGCATTGATTTCGGGCAAAGCCACGGTTGGCGGCGTGTTCCGCCTCCTCGACAAAAGGGATCAGAATGACGGCTCCGACCGCGACACAACCGGTATCAGCGCAGATGTCGATTTGACCTGGAATGCGCGTCCGTCCAAAACTTCGGTGAATCTTACCTTTGCCTCCGGAATCGAAAATGCATCGACCCCCGGTCAGTTCGGATTCCGAAAGTGGAAGCTCGGCGGAAGGTTGACGCAGGGGCTCTTTTTCATCTCCAACAATCTGGAGTTGACCGTTGCTCCATCGATCGAGAACAACGCGTTCATCGAGGACCCCGACAACCGGAAAGACAACCTGGTTACGGTTACGGCGGACGTGAAATACTCGGCGCCCTCGAAAAGGTTCCCCTGGTTCGCGGCGCTCGAATTAAAGCGGGAGAGCAAAACGACGAACGGGAACAAAAGCTCCATTGAGTACACTCAAACGTCGTACGGATTCAAGGTGGGTGTGGTTTACTAGACCGAAATCCAAAAAAGAGTAACCGGGCGGGAATCATTTCCCGCCCGGTTTTTTTGCGCTTAGCGCATCCCGCCCGCGGGGGCCGGAGCGCCCGGCGGAAATGAGGCAGTGTCCATCCCCGGGGTACGACCGGTCTCAAGGGAATTTTGTTTGGGATTTCCACACAGCCCTATACCCGGCCTCTTCCATGCAGCGGTTGAGGTGTTTCGAGATTTCCAGGTATTTCGAAGGGGGCCGGGAGGTCGTGATAATGACGTCGGTTCCCGGTACCTTCCGGGTCTCCGGGATGGGCTTCAGGCGGCTTTTCGACCAGGCATAGGAGAGTTGGGCATACCGGCTGCACCGCAAGGTCTCCTGGCGGAGGTCATCCTTGGAGGCTCCGGGTTTTTTCCAGACCCAGGGGCAGCCGGCCAGGCCCGCCGCCACCCCGCATAACAATAAAGCGCGGTATATTTTTTTGGACATTGGATGTTTGCCCTCTGGCGGCATACGGCTGGGCGATGGCCCCATCCCCCAGTCCCGTCAGTTTATGGGACCATGGATGCTCCCGGCTACCTTGAAAGGTCTATCTTGCCCGTTCCCGTCCGCTACCTGGAATCGAGGTTCAGGCTCCCTCCGGAGCGGATATTCGGGCCGGGGGCGTCCGAATCCGGACAAAGGATGGCCGAGCCGCCGCCGGATTCCCCCAAATTCCATCTTGTGGCAGGATGCGGGGACCGGAAAATCCTCCACATCAACCGCCTGCTCCGGGGCGGAAGCCGCATCGAGCCTCGTCCGCGGCGGGGCTGGAATGAGGGTTCGCATGATCAAGTTCAACATGGCGCCCACGGCGCGAAAGCTCGTCAACGAGGTCATGGCCGTCAAGCCGGGCGAAAGGGCGCTCATCGTGACCGATTCGGGCCGATCTCCAACCATCACCGAAGCCCTGGCCCAAGCGGTGGCCGGGGCCGGCGCCGAACTCGCCATCGTCCATATGTCCCCGCGCCTGATGGGGGGGATCGATCCGCCCCCGCACGTGAGCGCGGCCATTCACGCCTCCGATGTCGTCTTCCTCCAGCTCAGCTACGCCACCTTCCACACCGACACCATCCGCGGCGCCCTGGCCGGCGGGACGCGCACGCTGGAGATGTGGGGGTTCGAGGAGGAGATGATGGTGGTCGGCGGCGCCAACGTTGATCATGCCGAAATGGAGTCGATCTCCCTGAAACTGACCGAAAGGCTGACCCGCGCGAAGCGGGGCCGGATGACCACCCCCGAAGGGTCGGACATCTCGTTCTCGCTCGATGGCCGGGAGGGCTTCGCTCTCCTCCAGACGGCCCACGGGCCCGGCGAGCACTGCGCCTGCCCGGGCGGCGAGGCCACCATTTGCCCGGTGCGCGGCTCGGCGAGCGGGGTGCTCGTCTCGCCCTTTTGCATCGAGCACAAGGATCTGGGCCAGATCTCCGCTCCCATGCGGATCGAAGTGAAGGCGGGCCTTGCCGTCTCGGCCTCCGGGAGCCCGGAGGGGGAGCGCTTCTGGGCCATTCTCGACGAGGCCGGGGAGCTGGCCAAAAACGTGGCCGAGTTCGCCTTCGGCACCAACGGGGCCTGCCGCAAGCGGGTGACCGTGCGCGAGGCCAAAAAAGCGATGGGCACCTGCCATATGGCTTTCGGGGACAGCCAAAGCCTCGCCGGGGAGGTGAACACCCCGCTTCACGTGGACATGATCTACGATCGTCCGACGGTTTGGCTGGACGATGAGATGGTCATGAAGGACGGAAATATTCTGATCTGACCCGGGCGCGGACCTGATTTTACGATTCGCGCGGCATCATGGAAGGAACGCCCACATGGTTGATTTCCGCCTCACAGAAAAGCAACTGGCTCTCCGGCAGCTGGCCCGCGATTTCGTGAACGATGAGGCCAAGCCGGTCGTCGCCGAACTGGATCGGCGATCCAACCCCGAGGACTGTGTCAGCGACGTCTTGATGAAGCGGTGCTCGGAGCTGGGTTTCCGGACCCTCGCGCTGCCCGAGTCCTTCGGCGGCGGGGGGGTGGAGGACACCGTCACCATCGGCATCGTCTGCGAAGAGCTCGGCGTGGCCGACCTGTCCCTGGCGAGCATCCCCGTCAACGGCCGGAAACTCCTCCACATTCTCAACCCGGATGTGGCCAGCGAGGAGGTGCGCGGAAAATGGATGAAAGAATACTGCGCCGATCCCGCCTTCATGGTGGCGATCGCCATGACCGAGCCGGACTCGGGCGGGGACAATATTCTGCCCTACGATGCGGAGGGAGCGGGGGTGCGGACCACCGCCGTTCCCGACGGCGATGACTACGTCATCAACGGGCGCAAGCAGTTTATCGCCCACGCCGGCATCGCCCGGCTCTATGTCGTCTTCACCCGGACCGACCCCGCCAAGGGCATGTCGGAGGGGTGCACCAGCTTCCTGATCCCAGCGGGCCATCCCGGCATGAGCTTCGGCCGGGTGCACGATAAGATGGGCTTCCGGCTGCTTCGAAACCAGGAGATCGTTTTCGAGAACTGCCGCGTGCCCAAGGAGTGGATGCTCGGCCCGCTGCACGGGGGCCTCGCGTCCATGCGGGCGGGCCTCCGGAGCGACGGCATCCTCAACGCCGCCCGATGCCTCGGGGTGGCGCGGCGGGCCTTGGAGGAGATCGTCGATTGGTGCAAGGGGCGCGTCCAGGGCGGAAAGCCCGTCATCGAGCACCAGGCCATCGCCTGCGAACTGGCCGATATGCACGTCACCCTCCAGGCGATGCGGGCGCTCGTCTGGAACGTAGCATGGTCGGTCGATCATGAGCCGCCCGACCCCAAGGCGGTGCCCGGGGTGATGGTCTTTTGCACCGAAAACGCCTTCGAGATCGCCCACAAGGCCGCCGAGCTGGCGGGCGGAATGGGCGTGATGAAGGACATGCCGTTCGAGAAAATTCTGCGGGACGCCTTTTGCATCAAGCATCTCGACGGGGGGAACTACCTGAAGCGCTTCAAGGTAGCAGCAGCCTTGTAGGCAGCTGCTGTGCCGCCCTCTAGGGGCGCCGGTGGGGGGAGCGGTCCATGGAATGTCAGAATAACTTCTGGCCCTGGTTTTCCGAGGATGAGTATAAAAGCCGGTATGCCCGCATCCGGGCGGCCATGGCCGAAAAGGGCCTTGAGGCGCTCATCCTTCACGGAATCGGCGGCTACCTGGGCAACGAGCCCGCCCAGCCCAACGTCGTCTATATCACCAGCTTCGCCGCCATGGTCCAGACCTATGTGGTCTTCCCCCTCGAGGGCGAGCCCACGGTATTCGTCACCTGGGGAAACCACCTCCGCAACGCCAGGCGGATGACCCCGCTCAAGGATGTCCGCGCGGGCGGGATGGCCCGGACCCCCCTCCGGGTGGCCGAGCGCCTGGGGGAGATCGGGGTGGATGGAAAAAAGGTGGGGATCGTCGGCGCCATGCACTGGGCCAACATCAACCTCCCCTACGACCATCATATCGCCATCACCGAGGCGCTCCCCAAGACCGGGTTCGAGTACGTCACCGAATGGTTCGAGGATCTTCGCCTCATCAAGAGCGAGGAGGAGATGGAATACGTGCGCCGGGGGGTGGCCATGACCGACGCGGTCTACGATGTTCTCGTCCGCGCGACCCGGCCCGGCGCCCGCCCGTGCGACCTGCACAATCTCGTCATGCAGACCGCCCAGGGCATGGACGGAAAAATCCCTTTCGGCCACATCGGCCGCACCCCGATGAAGAACCCCGAGATGTCCTATGCCCACGAGTTCGCCCTGACCACCCCAATCGAGATGGGCGATGTCGTCATGACCGAGATCGCGGTGGGCTACGGGGGCTATTTCGGCAAGATCTGGGGGACCTATTTCATGGGCGATCCGACGCCGGAGTATGAGGAAATGTTCCAGCTGGGCCAGAAAAGCTACCGCGAGCTCCACGCGGCCATCAAGCCCGGCCTGAGCGGCGCCGATATCGCCCACCATTGTGTGGACACCATCACCGCCGGCGGCTACAAGCCCAAATCCAGCGTTTTCGGCTGGTCGAACTACAACTCCAAGCCCGAAATCCGGACGGTGGATGGCGAGGTGTCCGGCACGGATTTCGTGTTCGCGAAAAACCAGTGCATGAACGTCATCGGATGGCCCGTCACCGAGGATGAATCGGCCGGCATCTGGATCGGCGACACCTCGGCGATCACGGACGATGGCATCGAAAACCTGCAAAAATACCCGCTGGACGAGATTTACGTCGTGACCTGATCGCGCCTTTTATGGGTATGCCCGGCATGAAAATGCCCGGCATGGAGATGCCCGGAGCGGCGGTCATCCGGCGGACGCTTATCCATCGCCAACCTTTTTCCCCATCTAAGGAGGCCGGGAGGGCCCAGTCATGGTCGATTTTCATTTCACCGAAGAGCAGCTTTCCCTTCAAAAGTTGTGCAAGGACTTCGCGCTCAACGAGATCAAGCCCGTTGCCAAGGAACTGGATAAAATCGCCGACCCGCGTGAGGTTCACGAAAAATTCCCCTGGGACGTTATCCGCAAGGGCTCGGAGCTGGGCCTGCGGACGGCGGCCCTGACAAAGGAGCATGGCGGCGCGGGGATCGGAATCCTCACCCACCTCCTCATGCTCGAGGAGCTTTGCCAGGGCGATTCCGGCTTCGCCACCCATTTCCATCAGGCCTGGAAGATGGCCAAGCTCCTCGTCGAGCGGTGCTCGCCGGAGCAGCGGGACCACTTCCTCCCCAAATTCACGGACGACGACACGGCCCTCCTCGCGGTGGGAATCACCGAGCCGGACGCCGGCTGCGACAACCTGATCCCCTACGATGAGCCCGGCGGCGGCATGCGCACCTCCGCCGTCCGCGACGGAGACGAATGGGTGATTGACGGCACCAAGCATTTCATCGCCAGCGCCTCGGTCGCCAAGCTCTTTTTCGTCTCCACGCGCACGGACCCATCGGTCGGCGTAACGAAAGGGGTGACCGTCTTCCTCATCGAAAAGGACACCCCCGGCTTCACCATCGGGCGCATCCACGACAAGCTGGGCAACCGCCTCATGATGAACGCCGAGCTCATCTTCCAGAACTGCCGCGTCCCCGACCTCAACCGGGTGAGCGAGGTGGGAAAGGGGCTCGCGTTCCTGGGCTCGTTCGGCGCAAGGCATGTGCCGACCACGGGGGCGTTCGGGGTGGCGCTGGCGAGGGCCGCCTTCGAGTATGTGGTCGAATACGCCAAGACCCGGGTCCAGGGCGGGCACCCCATTATTGAGCACCCCACCGTGGCCCTCCGGCTCGGCGAGATGGCCTCGATCATAGAGGCGGCGCGGGCGGTGTCGATCCAGGCCGCCTGGAGCGCCGATCAGCCCGAATACGACTCCCAGCGGGGGATACTCGCCTCGATATTCGCCTCGGACGCGGGGCCCAAGGTCTGCGACATGGCGCTTCAGCTCATGGGAGGGTACGGCTATATGAAAGAGTATCCCGTCGAGAAGATCCTGCGCGACTCGCTCATGTGCTACCACATCGACGGCACCTCGGACGTCCACCGGGTCAAGATCGGCGAGATGCTTCGCGGGGTGACGACCTCGGGATACATCTCCTAGCGGGGCCGGGTCATGACGGTCGAATACGCATTGGAGCGCATCCAAAAGATCGCCGTCGTGGGCGGCGGGTTGATGGGGCACGGGGTGGCCCAGTTTTTCGCCCAGGCCGGGTATCCCGTCGCGATGGTCAACCGCACCGCCGAAAGCTCGGCCCGCGCGATGGCCGCGGTGGCCCGGGGGCTCAAACTGTTCGTTGAAGAGGGCCTCTCGACCCGGGCCGAGGCGGACGCGGCGCTCGGGAGAATCCGCCCGGTGAAGGATCTGGTCGAGGCCGTCCATGACGCCGATTTCGTGACCGAGGCAGTGGTGGACGACCTTGAACTCAAGCAAAAAATTTTCAGGGAAATGGACGCCGCCGCCCCGGCCCACGCCATCTTGGCGAGCGAGACCTCGGGCCTTCGCATGACGGACATCTCGCGGGACACCGCCCGCCCCGAGCGCTGCGTCACCACCCACAACTACACCCCGCCTCCCCTGATGCCGGTGGTCGAAGTGGTTCCGGGGGAGCGGACGGACCCGGCGGTCGTGGAGGTGGCCTGCGCCCTCCTGCGGCGGGCGGGCAAGGAGCCGGTGGTCTGCCGGGAGATTCCCGGGCACATCGGGGTCCGGCTGACGACGGCCCTGCGCCGGGAGGTGAACCACATCATCGAGGAGGGCTACGCCACCCCCGAGGCGGTGGACACGGTGATGCGCTCGCTCGGCCGCTTGTTTCCCGTGATGGGGGTGTGCATCCTCACCGATTTCACCGGGCTGGACATGTCCGAACACAGCCAGCGCAACGTGCTCCCGCATCTGGATAGCCGGACGGAGGGATCGGAAATGATCCGGAAAATGGTGGCCGAGGGGAAACTCGGGGTCAAAACCGGAGAGGGGTTTCACCGCTGGACCCCGGAGAGCGCCCGCGCCGTTTACGAGGCGAGGGGCCGCGAGCTCCTGCGCTGGATGAAGCAGCCCCCGCCCCCCGCTCCCTGGAAAACCCTGGAAGATACGCCGGGGGAAGGGAGTTCGAGAAAAGAGGCTGGGGGAAAAGAGGCCGCGGGAAATAAGAAATAGGGCTGGCCCCGGGCATAGATGCTTGGTGCCATGGCGGGCGAGAGCCCTAAACTGTGGACATGCCCCCATTTCGGGTCCGGCCCGGGAATCCGGTGCAATCTGTCATGCACCTCGCGCCGCCGGCCGCACTTGGCTCGACGTCCCATTTCGCCTCGTGAACACGGTGATTTTAACCCAAGAAAGCCTTGGAATCTTCAACTTCGGCAACCAGCCTTGTGAAAATCTCTTCAATATCATTGTAAGAAAAGTCAAAAGGAATTCCGCCTTCCTCTCCAAGCAACACTACGATCCTGGGCTCCATTACTCCCATGGATACCAGATGAGCCAGGACGTTGGCAAAACTCACAATGCGAACCAATTCCCGATGATCGGTGTCCGATTCCGGCATGTGATGAAAAGCAATGGCTGCCGTCAGATTATCCGGAAAATTCCAGTTCCGGCTTATGAAATAACCAATCCTGCAATGGGTAAAACCGAAAATTTCGTTCTCCATGGAATAATAGTCGGGGAAAATATCCATTTCATCGTCCCAAATCATCTTGATTTGGGAATCCCGGATGATTTGGTCCATCACCACCATCCCGATGTCGTGAAGAAGACCCGCAGCAAAAGCCGTCTCACGTTCTTCGGCATCACATTTATCGGCTATGAGCCGGGCGGCAAATGCGGTCGTCACGGAATGAAGCCAGAATTGGTCGGCCAGCATCCCGTAGCCAGCGATCGATTTGCGCATGGAAGCGGAGGCCGAACACATTATGGCGATGTCGCGAATGTTATTATCCCCCAACAATCCAACGGCTATATCGAGACTCGATACTTTTTGTCCCATCCCGAAGTAAGCGGAATTGATCGTCTGAAGAACTTTGGCGGAAATGGCTTGGTCGAGGGAAATACACCGGACAAGGTCCGCCCGGGAGGCATTCTCCTGCGAGGTCAACTCTAATTCTTTATGAAAAACTTCGGAGACGGGAGGAAGGGCATCCACCTCGGCGAGAGCTTGCGAAAGGGAAATTTTATTTATGGCCATAATATTCCACCGGACGTAATAGGCCCTAGTCTCCCTCCCCATGAGGTTGACTCATAACGAGGCCTATAAAAGACAATTTACTCATCACCTCAGTATTGTTTGTTATCGGTTTATCGAGTGAAGTCTTAAGCCTATCTAATTGATTTTCCTTACAAATCGACTGATACCGCAAAAACTATACTGGGACACCGTGCCAAGATTTGGACAAAGCCCCGATCAACGAGGGAAACAGCGGCGCGGCCTGTCATCGACGGGAACGGAAATCTTATCGGTATCG
>DNYS01000124.1:1321-6416 GCA_003506735.1 Nitrospinota bacterium | reverse complement strand
GCATCCGGTGAGCGATGAGATGCCCCGCGAGATGACGGGCGCTGATGTCAAGGAGGCGATTCGCGCCTATGGCGAAGCGGCGCGGCGCGTCCGCGAGGCGGGGGCGAAGATGATGGAGGTTCACGGGGCGACCTGGTATCTGCTCCAGCAGTTTTTCTCGCCCGTCTCGAACGAGCGGACGGACGAGTGGGGGGGCAGCCTCGAGAAGCGCATGCGCTTTCCGCTCGAGGTCGCCCGCGCCGTGCGCGAGGGAGCGGGCGAGGAGATGGTCGTCAGCTACCGGACCTGCCTGCTCGAGCCCTGGGAGGGCGGCTTCACCGCCGAGGACACGCTCGCCCTCGCGGCCGGACTCAAGGAGGCGGGCATGGACATCATCCACTGCTCGCGCAACGCGCGGAACGGGGTGCCCGTCCTGCCTGACCTCTATAACCCGGCCTTCCAGCGGCTCAAGAAAAAGGTGGGCCTCCCCCTCATCGCCAACGGCGCCGGCTTCGATCCCGCGCGGGTGGAGGCCTACATGGACATGGGCGCCGATTTCGTGGCCGTGGCGCGCGGGATGCTGGCCGATCCGGAATATGCCGGGAAGGCGCTCTCGGGCCGGGGCGGAGAGATCGTCCGCTGCATCGAGTGCCGGCCCTGCACCTACATGACCGACAGCCGCTGCCCGGACGAGGCCTACCCGGACGGGGTGCCCGCCGCCCTGGCCGAGGTCCTGGACGCCGCCTCGCGGATGACATCGGGCGGATATGCGCCCACCCAGAAAAAACGCGTTACCCTCGATGAGCCGGTGGACGAGGAGCCCGAGGGCACGGCGATCTCCTGACCCGTGGAGCTAGACCGAATCCGGACCGGGCTGAAAACCGCCCAAGCGCCACGCCTAAGAGCCAAGCGCCGCGCCGGAGCGGCCTCCTCCGTTCAGTCCGGCGGAAAGGATGGAAAGAAAATGAGCGCAGCGAACGCGCCCGCGGTCATCTCGGCCGAGAACATCGAACTCGTCGGCTACCACGATCTCGAAAAGCGTCCGGCCTTCAAGATCGCCATGCAGGAGGCGGGGGGCCGTTTCTATCTCTACCTCTCCACCTTCTGGCAAAGCGGCTGGGCCGTCCTCGACGTGACCGACCCCGCCGCCCCCGAGCTCAAGGCCTGGCTCCCCGGACCCGACAACACCTGGACCCTCCAGGTCCAGGCCGCCGACGGCCTGCTGATCACATCGCTGGAAAAAATCCCCCCCGGCTGGGGTCCCCGGCCCGACGATCCCCCCGAGGCCGAGGGCGTCTACATCTGGGACATCGCCACCGACCCCGCCGTCCCCAGGCGCATCGCCCACTGGGAGACCGGGGAGACCGGCACCCACCGTAATTTCTATAACGGCGGGCGCTACGCCCACCTCTCCGCCGGAGCCAAAGGCTACAAGGGGCGCATCTACCGCATCCTCGACCTCGAGGACCCCGAAAACCCCAAGGAGGCCGGCCGCTGGTGGCTCCCCGAACAAGAAGCCGGCGGCGAGAGCGACATGAGCGGCGAGCGGGCGATGGTCTTCCAGCACGGCCCCGCCCACGCCGAGGCGGGCCGGGCCTACCTTCCCTATGCCGGCGGGGGGATCGTCATCCTCGACATCGAGGACATCTCCGCCCCCAAACTGGTCGGCCGCCTCAACGTCCATCCCCCCCTCGGCAGCAACATCGCCGTCCACACCGTCTATCCCTATCGCGATCGCCACATCGCCATCGCCAACAGCGAGGCCCTCCGGGAAAACTGCGACGAGCCCCTCAACTACACCGCCGTCATCGACATCCGGGACGAGACCCATCCCCGCGTCATGAGCATCTTCCCCGTCCCCGATCCGCCCGAGGGCTATTCCCACAAAAACTTCTGCGAGCGCGGCGGGCGCTTCGGCCCCCACAACCAGCACCACGCCCAGGGCCTCGATTGCCTCGAGGATCGCGAGGACCGCATCTACCTCACCTACTTCAACGCGGGCCTTCGCATCTACGATCTCACCGACCCGGTGCGCCCCTTCGAGATCGCCCACTACATCCCCGCCGATCCCGAGGAGCGGCTCGGCATGCTCCCCAAAACCCTCGTCACCCAGAGCGAGGACGTCCTCGTGGACCGGCGCGGCTACATCTACGTCACCGACAAAAACCACGGCCTCCATATTCTCAGGTCAACGGTCTAGGGGGGAACGAGGGGTTGCACCCACCGTTTCCCCCATCCCGGCCTTCCCCCGGAGGGAGAAGGAGGTAAGGGTTCCCTCTCCCTACAGGGCCCCCGCCGAACATGCTTCGAGAGGGGCAAGGGAGAGGGTTAGGGTGAGGAAAAGGTGTAAGGGGAGGGTGGTATCCCCCGCGAATTCCATAATGATCTATCCCCGGAAATGAAATCGCCGCCCCGCGTCATTCCGGGTTTCGTTGGCATGTGTGTGGTTCCGAGGAGGAGTGTCATGGAGCAGCGCTTAAGTATGATCACGTTGGGAGTCGCGGATCTGAAACGCGCCGTGGCGTTTTATGAAAACGTGGTCGGTTGGAAACCAGCCCCGGGTCCGCCCGAGATCGCCTTTTTCGATCTCGGCGGGGTTGTGTTCTCCCTCTACCTGCACGATGCCATGGCGAAGGACATGAACCTCGCGGCCGGTGATGCCGCCTACCAGGGCTTCGCTCTCGCCCATAATGCCCGGAGCAAGGAGGAAGTCGATTCGATCTTCTCCCGCCTCAAGGAAAATGGCGCGGCGATCCGAAAGGAGCCCCGGGAGGTTTTCTGGGGCGGATACTCGGGTTATTTCTCCGACCCCGACGGCCATATGTGGGAGGTCGCCTACAATCCCCATTGGACGATCCGAGAAGACGGGCGCATCTCGATGACGAAGGACTGATCGGCAATTATCCGGCGGCGAATCGTCCGAAACCGCCCGCCTTCGGAGGGTGGTTCTTATTACTTCACCTCAACATTTTTCCTCATCCCGACCTTCCCCCGGGGGGGGGAAGGAGTTAAGGGTTCCCACTCTCTCCGGGAGAGGGTTAGGGTGAGGGTTGATTTTCCCCGCCTCAACCCTCTCCCACCATCCCATCCCTTGCCCCGCACGAACCATGTTCGGCGGGTGGAGGTGGACTCCACCTCCCTGTGGGAGGGGGAAGGAGTTAAGGGATCCCTCTCCAAACGGGGTCCCCGCCCGAGGAGGGTTAAATAGGCCGGGATATGCTAAAGGGGGAGCGCCCCGCATCATCCGGTGAATGCAGAGGAAAAATTTGTGACATTTGAAACCCAGACGATTCTTTGGGCGTTTCTGGCGGCATTTCTGGCGGCGAGCACCAACGTTACTCTTGCCCGGGTATTGGCGCAGGTCGGGTCTTTTACGCTCGCCCAGATTGCCAATATCGGAAACGCTGTATTTTTGGGGATATACGGGCTCTGGAATTTTGACATTTCCATTTTCAGGTGGGAGGCGTTTGCCTGGTTCGGGGTCCTGGGGGTTACGAATTTTTGCATGAACCGGTGGGTTTTCTATAACGGGATGAAGGCGATGGGGCCTTCCCGCCATGTCACGATCACGAGCATGGTACCCTTGCCCACGTTGTTGGTCGCGGTTCTGGTCCTGGGTGAGAGGCCGGGCCCTCTCGTTCTCTTGGGGACGGCGCTGGTCGTCGCGGGGGTCGTTACGGCGTGCTATTCCCCCTCGAAGGGAAGGTGGTTCCAGGCCGGAATCGGATGGTCGTTGACGAGCATGCTGGTTTTCGCGGGAGGTGGATACATGCGGAACCGGGGGATGAACATCATGTCCGAATCCGCGCTCCTGACCGCCTGGGCGGCGCTGGTGGCGGTCCCCACGGGAGAAATGTTCCGTACGGTTTTTCCGAAGCGGATTTTATCGTGGGAGAGAGTGGGCTGGAGCCTGGTTCCCCTGATCGTGCTGGGAATTATTTTTAATTCCGTGCATCAGGTCGTCATGAATATTTCTCTCAAGGGGAAGATTTCCCTCGCGATTCCGATAATGAGTTCGACGCCGGTCTTCGTGATGATCCTTTCCAGCATTTTCTTGCGGGATCTCGAGCGCCTGAATGCCCGCGTGGTTGTGGGTATTCTGATTACATTTATGGGCATGGCCGCCATCGGATTTGGCCGCTACGGATAGCCTCCACCCGGGAATGAAGCGCCCGGATCGATAACGCCACGGGGATAATGTGGGTAAATAAAGCCCGCCGCCATCCCGGTTCCGAACCTTCCCGGCCCTCCAGCCTCTTTTCGCCCCCGCTCCGGCAGCGCATCCTGCTTCCCATCGGTTGTATCTGATAATGTTTATGCATTATTCATTTTCGTTTAGAATATGGCTCGCATTGGGGCGAGGATAACTTCGAATAATGTCTTCCGCTGGACTCGATGGGTTCCATGCGGGAAATGCCGCCGGCGTTTCGGGCGATCGGTGTGGAGCCGGAGGAGGCGCCTCGGTTTCCGCATCGTTCGGGATTTATTCCGAAATTCGAAAAGGACATTTTCGTTTTATGCTCTTTTTGTAGAAGGGATGCCGTGATGGGAACAAGGTCATTAACAGCACTATTCAGGTCGGCGCTGATTCAATATCGATTGGGAGCCGTGTTTCTCATTCTCCTTCCCTTGGGTTGCGCCGGAATTAATGCTCGACAGAAAATAGATGACAAGATTTTGAAAAAAGCCGTCGAGGGGAAGCCCGCCTACCTCCATGAACTCATTAAAAGCGAATTGGAGGAAGGCAAGAGGAATTATGTGCTGAATTGGAATCGAATCGGCCTCCGGTCCTTGAGGCACGGGAATTTTGATTTATCGGCAAGATATCTCGACCTTTCCATCAGGAAAATCAACGAAATATTCAGCGACGATTCCCGCTCCCAAAAGGCCCGGAGTCTTTGGTTTGCCGAGGAGACCAAAGCCTACAAAGGCGATCCTTATGAAAGGGCGATGACATTTTTCTTCAGGGGGGTCAGTTATTACATGAAGGGCGACCTTGAAAATGCCAGGGCCATGTTTAAAAGCGGGCAAATACAAGATGCATTCGCCGAAGAAGGCCAGCATAAGGCGGACTATGCTCTTTTCGATTACCTGGAAGGCCGAATTACACAACTGT